>CAZKQK010000047.1:0-34029 GCA_964554865.1 uncultured Luteolibacter sp.
CGTCTTCCTTGGAGAAATCGCCCATTTCGACGAGCATCTTGCGGATCTGGCTCCAATCCCTCCAGTAGCGGGCCGTTTGTGCTTTGGTCATGGTGGTGATCAGGGGGTTTCGTTGGTGCGGGCGGCGCGATAGAGCAGCCCGACCAGGTCGGCGTCCTGTTCAATGGAACCGGACTCGCGGAGGTCGGACATGCGGGGCACGCCGATCCATTCCTGTGGATCTTGGAGCATGCTGGAAAGCAGGCTTTTCTCAGGGCCTACGGCATGCGGCAGAGGGCGTGTGACGTCGTCGCTCATGGCTGCGCGGCTGTGGTTTCAGGTTCTTGGATCAGGCCGCGTTTGATCGCCCAATCACGCATGGACGGAAGGACATCGCGCTCGGCGAGGCCGTGGATGCGCTTCATTCTCGGTTTCCGCTTGGCCGGGTGGCCGAGGGTGATTCTCCATTCTTCCCGGAGGATCTTCTTTTCCCATGCCGAGAGCGTTCCGAAGCAGACGGCTTGATAGAGGATCTGGCGCAGCTCGCGGAGATCCTCCTTGGGGAGGCATCCAACCGGGCCGAGGACGTTGTCGGCGATCACCTTGTCGATGACCTGCCGCGCCCAGACCCGATAGGGCGACATGGTGGCGAGACGGTGTTTCATGGCTCATGCGGACTCGTAATCGATCATATCAGCGCTGCGCTCGCGCGAATCCCTGATATGTTCGGGGAGCGCAAGCCACCCCTCGAAGCTGAGAACAGTGGCGAAGTTTCCCGGCGACCTGTTGACGCGGGGCGTCGATACGGGGCCGTCGCATTCGAGGACGCTGACTTCGGGGGCGTTTCGGGGGCGGAGGATGAGGGCGGTGGTGGACATGGGATTCGGGTGGCGGGGTTGGAGATTTAAGGCACCGGCGATCATGAGCAATGCGGTGGCTTAGGCCGCGCCGGTGCCTGGCCGAGGGTGTTATTTTGCGATGGCGGCGGCTTTGAATTCACTGAGACCGAAGTGGCGGCCGAGGTGGGTTTCGAGCGTTTGCCGGAACTCGACGACATCCGCGTCCGGATAGTCGGTGGCGGCGGCGGCCTCGAAGAGGCGGATAAGAAACTGTGGCTGGGTGGCGGGCAGTTCGGCGGCGTCTTCCTTGGAGAAATCGCCCATTTCGACGAGCATCTTGCGGATCTGGCTCCAATCCCTCCAGTAGCGGGCCGTTTGTGCTTTGGTCATGGTGGTGATCAGGGGGTTTCGTTGGTGCGGGCGGCGCGATAGAGCAGCCCGACCAGGTCGGCGTCCTGTTCAATGGAGGATCTGGCGCAGCTCGCGGAGATCCTCCTTGGGGAGGCATCCAACCGGGCCGAGGACGTTGTCGGCGATCACCACCCAGGTGAAGCTCAACACCGCCGCCACCAGGCCCATCGGCACCATGTATGACGACACGGATGCCGGTGACATGGGAGCGGTGATCCCGCTGCCGGACGGCAAGCCGAAGATCATGATCGCCAGCAAGGCCATCGCCGCCGGCGTCCGTGTTTACGGCACGGCCGGAGGCAAGGTGACGGATGCCGTGGTGTCCGGGGCCTATCTCGCCGGCGAGTCGCTCGCGGCAGCGGCCGGCGACGGCTCGGAACTCATGGTCCTGCCACTCAGCCCCGTGGTGAATCCCTAACAGCACGCCTGGGGCCGGACGTGGAATGAATGAAGCGCCCGTCCCATTCCAAACAATCAATCGATCCTATCATGAAAGACAAACACCTGATGTTCTTCCTCTCCGCCAACGTCACCGGCCGGGGTGTTCAGTCCGCCTGCCGCCAGCGCTCCAAGCGCCACAGCGAGCGTGATCATCGATCCGGCCGGGGATGACAATTCCGTACTGTTCACGGCGGCCCAGGCCGGCGTGTCCGGAAACTCCATATCCGTCGAATTCCAGGCACCTTCCGGCACCACGACAGCGGTGGTGGCGGTGACCGGAGACGCCATCCGGGCGACTCCGGCGGCCAAGGCGAGGATGACAATCGGCGGCTCGCTCACATCCGAGGGCGGCGCTGTGGCGCCGCCAGGAGCGTTGGAGTTCCTGGACATCACGAACGGCCGGCCGCGATACTCGGCGGGAACGTCCCCGCAGTGGCTGCTCACCTGGTTTCCCGGCACCGGCTGGGTGCTCGCCCATCTCGCCGGCATCAGCACCACATGGAGATCCGCCTCCGACGTGGCCACGCCGGATCTGGCGGACGGCTGGGGCGCCAATCCCGGCAGCACGGGCACGCCGGGCGGCACGCCGACGGTGACGGCCGGCGCCTCGAGCGCGGCGCAGGTGATCGCGGCGGTCAATGCCCATCCGGCCGCCGCGGCGCTGGTGACCGCCAGTGCTTCCGGAGCGAGCGTCGGCAGCGTGGCGGCGGTGGCGGAAACCCATCTGACAGGCGGCGCGGGCGGTGTGGGACGGCCGCCGGCGATTTTCAATCCATGACATGACCATCGTCTCCAACTGGAAGCTGACACTTGGTGCGGGGGTGATTCTCGACTTCGGTTGGGAATTGGCGGAGGAACTCAAGTTTCCGCAGAGTAACGGGCTGGAGGTGGTGCGGACTCCGGACTCCGCCTGGTCGCTGCTGCTGGATACCGGGAACTCGGCCGTCACGATCCGCGTTGGCGTGTTGACATCCCACGCGGATGACAGGACCGCGCGGGCGGCGTGCCTTGACCAACTTGTGGGCCGGGCGGCGGAAACCATCGCCCCCCTGCGCATCGACGTGAAGGGCTACACCGACCGCCACTGGACCTTCGCCCAATGCCGCGCCCGGGAATTCGAGCCGGCGGTCGTGCCTCACCAAACCAAGGCAAAGGTGCTGCGGACCTTCAATCTCATCTGCGCGGGACTCACGCGCACCGGACCCTAACGGACCATGGCAAACGACAAGACGGTCAGGATCGGCATCAACACCACGGCGGACACGACGGGGGCGGACAAGGCCGTCAACGCCCTGGACCGGCTGCTCGTCGCGGAGGACAGGCGGCGGCTGGCGGCGGGCGATTTCCTCACGGCGGCCGAGGCGGAGGTGGCTGAAGTGGAACGCATGGTGGCATCCGCACAACGGCTGGAAGCGGCGAAGGAGCAGGAGGCGAAGGCGATGCGGGACGCGGCGGATGCCGCGATGGAAGAGCAAAGGCAGCTCGATGTGCTGGAGGCCAAGCGAAGGGTGGCGGAGCGGGCATCCAAGGCGCAGGCGGCGACGGCGCAGAACTTCGGCAATGTGGTGACCCAGGTGGGCTACCAGGTGACGGACTTCACGACGCAGGTCTCGATGGGGACGAGTGCCTTTGTGGCCTTCGCCCAACAGGCGCCGCAGGCCATCGGCGCGATCCAGCAACTGGGCGGCGGGCTGAAGCTCTCATGGAACGCGGCCGTGGGCCTGGGAACGGGAGTGGGCATCATCGCCACGGCAATGGCGGTGGGCGGCCAGTTCGTCGCCGCCGAGTATGGCAAGATGCAAAAGGCCATTCCTGGGAACGGCGGGGAACTGGGTGGCGAGCGGATGGCACCGGGTGACATCCGGCGTGCCGGTGGAGTGGATGCGCACGGACTACGGCATGCGGCAAAAGACCCTGAGGGTGGCAGGCTGGCTAAACGGCACCTACAACGGCGCGCAGGGCCTCGGAAAATGCGCGGCATACCTGAAAAGCATCGGCCGCCTGACATGGGCGGTGGGAACCGGCGTGGCGAACACCTTCAAGCTGTATGTGGACTTCGACATCGAGGCGATCAACCTCGACTACCGGGTGAAGAAGACGATTTACCGGAAGTGGGACTATGATTTCATCTCTCCCCCAGGGGCACTGGCGAGCAATCTGCTGGCCACTCAGAACTGGACGCCCTGGGAAGGGCCGGTGGTGATCATCGGCGCGGCGCTGGACGGGTACAACGGGCTGCGGGACAAGATCAACCTGGCCAACGCGCACCCGGATGCGGCGACGATGAACGCGCTGGTGAGAGGGGTGACCTATGACGGGCTGAGCGGGCGGATCACCTGGGATCTCGGCGCGCCGCCGAGGACGGATCTCGGAGGGCTGGTGAACAAGATGCGGAGGAATCCGCAGGACAACATCGTGTGGCTATGAAGACGGCTTTTCAAACTCATGTGGACGCGCGGGGCGACCTGTGGGTGGCGGACGGGGTGGTGATCGAGAAGAGCACGGGTGCCGTGCATTTCGTCGGAGACGGCGAGAATGATGGCGGCGGTGCCATCGGCGAGGTGGCGAGGAATTTCAATGAGACGGCGGAGGTGCCGGCGGTGACCGACCTGGTATTGGTGGGCGGGAGCGGCAGCAATGTCATTCTAACAGGACCGCCAGGAATCGCCGGGATCTGGAGACGACAACGGCCGGGCGTGTGGGTGCTCGGCGCGCTGAGGCTCACGGTGACTGGAGAGTCCGCCGCGACCATCGCGGATGACGATGACACCATCGCCGTGCTCAGCACCGGTGGCGAGGCGCCAGCCGGTGACTACGAGGCCACGACCCACGGAGAGGAACGGGGGCTGTGATCACCCTGCACCAGGACACTTGGACCATTTTTATTCCCGACCACCCGGCGGTGGGGAATGTCCGCGATGTCTCTGTGACCTACTCGCCGGGCGACCCGTTTCCGTTCTGGGATTTCTTCGGGGCCTACCAGGGCGAGGCTCCGGGAGACTCCGCCACCGGCAGCGGCGGGAATGTCAGGACGCCGGGGGGAGACCCGCTGACAGAGGCGGGGAAGGGCTTCGCCCGCCTCGGGTTTGTGCCAGCGCCACCGCCTGCATGAGGTTCGCGAGGGCCATGCGGCGGCGGTGCAGGGTGGTCCGCGTGCTCAAACCGTTGTCAAATTTCTCATTTCCCTGCGGAAATTTCTCAGATCGTTTGCGCGTTTACACGCCATCGAACGCAGCATCAGGATTTTCATCGTCGCGCTCACCGCCACCTTCGTCTGGACGGTGTGGAAGGTGGGCGAGATGCTTGGAATCCTGTGAGGCCGCGGGCCTATTTCCAGGGCACCGCCACTTCGGTGAGGCGGCCGCTTTTGTCCTCGTATTTGAGGAAGCCGTTTTCCATGGCGTATTCGTGTACCCGTTTGGTGACCTTCACGTCGAATGCGCAGTAGCGGGCGATTTTTTCCAGCGGCTCGAATTCGCCTGACCGCTTGTGCTCCTGCCACCACCTGAGCGCGTCGAGGCCGTCGGCCGTCTTGCCCGTGCCCAGCGATGCGGAGGCCACCGAGTCGAGCTTCAGCCGGAAACCCAGCCGGGATTCCAGTTCGAGCATCATGTCGAGGTTGACGGTTTGCCCGGCGAGCGTGTGGAAAACATAGGGCTGGAGGACGGGGTAATCGAACTGGATGTGGTTCCAGCCGACCACCAGATCCGCGCGCACGAGTTCCTCGCCGAGCTTGTCCATTTCGCTTTCCGGATAGATCTCGTAAGTCCCGCGCGCGGTGCTGTAGGTTACGGCGACGGACACTCCCATCTTGCCCTTGTTGGCGAAGCCACCCACGTCGCCAAAGCTGCGCTGCGTCTCCAAATCGAAGTAAACGATGTTTCTCTCGGTTCTCTCGGCCACGGGCGATTCCATACAGGGCGGGGGAGAGGGAGGGCAAGCGCCGGAGTGGGATTTGCGGCGATTGCCCGGGAAAACGGCGGTGGCGGCTCGCGGGGGATGGCCCGGAGACCCGCTGAAATCGCCGTTTCCTGCCGCTGTTTTCTTGCTGCTTGACCCGCTGGCCTCCGCCCGGCAGTGTGCCGCCCCGCCGTGGCCCCGATGGCCGCCGCGTTTTCCCAAACGAACCAACCTACCGATCCGCCATGGCCGCGAAGATCCATACCACCAAGGACGCCCCGATCGCCCCGCTCAAGAAGAAAACCCTGGCCGTCATCGGCTTCGGCTCGCAGGGCCACGCCCACGCGCTCAACCTCAAGGACAGCGGGCTGAACGTTGTCATCGGCCTCTACAGGAAGTCGAAGTCGCGCGAAGTCGCCAAGAAGCTCGGCTTCAAGGTCATGGACACCGCGGACGCGGTGAAGGCGGCCGATGTGATCTTCATCGCCACTCCGGACACCGTGATTCCCTCGGTGTATGAGAAGGAAATCGCTCCGAACCTTTCCAAGGGCAAAACCCTGCTGTTCTCCCACGGTTTCGCCGTGATGTTCGGCAACCTCAAGCTGCCGAAGGACATCGATGTGATCCTCGTCGCGCCGAAAGGCCCGGGCCACACCGTGCGCTCGCAGTTTGTCGCCGGCAAAGGCGTGCCGGGACTTATCGCCATTCATCAGGACGTTTCCGGCAATGCCAGGAAAACCGCGCTCGCCTGGGCCGGCGGCATTGGTTGCGCCCGTGCCGGCGTGTTTGAAACCAACTTCCGCGAGGAAACCGTGACCGATCTCTTCGGCGAGCAGTGCGTGCTCTGCGGTGGCGCCTCCGCGCTGGTGAAGGCCGGATTCGAAACCCTCGTCGAAGCCGGATACCAACCCGAAATGGCCTACTTCGAGTGCCTCCACGAACTCAAGCTCATCGTCGATCTGATGAACGAGCAGGGTATCGCCGGCATGCGCTTCTCCGTCTCCGAAACCGCCGAGTGGGGCGATGTTTCCGTCGGCCCGAAGATCATCGACGCCTCGGTCAAGAAGCGCATGAAGAAGCAGCTCAAGGACATCGAGTCCGGCAAGTTCGCCAAGGACTGGATCGCCGAATACCAGAGCGGCTACAAGCGCTTCACCCCGATTCGCAAGGCCGAGGCCAATCACCAGATCGAGAAGGTCGGCGCGAAGCTCCGCTCCACCATGAGCTGGATCAAGCAAGGCAAGATCAAGAAGGGCGCGTCCCAGGCCAGCTACACCTCGTCCTCGAAGTAATTCGCGGCGAATCCGTTTCCAAACGCCCGCTTCTCTCCGCGAGGGGCGGGCGTTTTCCTTTCGTCGCGGCGTCCGGGTTCACGCTTCAGCGGGCCATTGCCGCCATGGCTTGTTCGCGGCCGGGGAAACCAGCGGCGGGCGGTCTGTGAGAATGTGCGGAGGATGTGTTGTCAGAAGGTGCGAATGCGGGTTTCGGGATGCCGTTATCGGAAAAAGATCAACCGATCCGTCTCCGGCCTTCCCCCAGCTCCATTTGTGTGAAGGAGTTTTGCCAATCCGCCCTTGCATTCGAGGAATGTCAGCTTGAGTTATCCGTGTTCGCCGGTTGTTTCCCATTGATACCTTGCTCCGGATTCGCGTTGGGGCGCTATGGGGCGTTCCAGGCGGGCAGGGTGTCGGCCAGGATCGAGGTGATGCGGCGGCGTTCGGAGTCGCCGATGGACGGGAAATTGGCGGGCGAGGCCGGTCGTCCGAGAATTTCCCGGAGTTGGAGAATCACGGCGGATTTCACTGTTCCGGGCAAGGCGGCGAAGGCGGCGGAATGAATCATGTGTGAGCAGCGGTGCTTGAAGAGGCGGCTGTGCAACTGGAAGTCGGCCAGCGAACGGCCGTCGTGTGACTTGGGAAACCGCCGGCCAAAGGCGCTCTGGAACTCCGGATCGCCCTCGATGCCGTCCTTGCCGAGCGGCGCCTCGTTTTCAAAGAGCATGGCGGCGACGATCTTCCGCGAGGCGTCTTCGGCCACCTTGCCCGCCGCTCCCCGGTCGGGGTCGGCGGACGGATCGATCGCCTCCTGGAGAAATCGGGCGCGGCGGTAGTTGACCGATGCGGCGGTCAGCAGGTTGTGGACGCGGCACTGGTGTTCGAGCACCATCAGCGCGACGATGTCGCTGCCCGGCCGGAGATAGCGGGATGTGTCGATGCGCCCGGCGAGGGTATCGAGTTCGATGGCGCGGCCGGGTGGAGCGCGGCCGTCCGATTCCTTGAAGGTGCGGTTTCCCAAGTGGGGCAGCGATGATTTTCCGGTGACGTAGTAGCCGCCCCAACGCTCGGCGAGCGGGCTGGTGTGATCGATGAGAAAGGTTCCGAGCGGCAGGATCGGATGGCCGTCGGAGTCGGGAAACACGGAGCGAACCAACATGCCGGGCACGGATTCGGTTCGCGCGGTGCCGTGGCAGGAAAGGCAGTCCGAGGTATCCCGCGCCACCCGCATGGGCTCTCCCGGACCGCCGCCGCCGATCAGGTGAAACACCGGCCCCAAAAGGGGATCATGCGCCGCCACCTCGATGTCGCCGCCCGGGACGTAGCCGACGTAGGCGTTTGCGTTGAAGTAGATCGCGCGGGGATTGCCCGGATGGATCAGGGCGTTTTGTTTGCTGGTCTTGGAAAACACCAGCACCTGCGACTCCCCGGGGATGTCCAGCAGGTTGAGGACGAAGCGCAAGCGTTCCAAAGGAGCCATGCCCTCGATCCGGCGGCCCTTGCGAATCTCATCGGCCAGTTTTGACACCGGATCGCTTGCGGCGGTCTCCGAATAGCGGACGGGCGGCAGTTCCCAGATGTCCACAGCCCGGCCCGTGGCCCCGAGGGCGAGGGCGGTCATCACGATGCGGAGGACGGGTTTCATGCGGCAGCATGGAATATACGGATGTTTTGTTCCGGAATTTGCAAGTCATGAAAACATTCGGCGCGGGCCGAACCGACAAAGCCGCTGCGTTTCCGCAAACCTCGTGAGCGCCCCTTGCATCCCGGCCGGAAGCTGCTTTTCTAACGGTCACATGTCCGATCCACTTTTCGAACCCCTCCAGGCGGGGGATCTGCTCCTGCCCAACCGCATCGTCATGGCCCCGCTCACCCGCTGCCGATCCTCCGCCGGGCGGGTGCCGAACGGGATGATGGCCGAGTATTACGCCCAGCGCGCCTCGTTCGGGCTGATCCTTTCCGAGGCCACCTCGGTGGATCCGATGGGAGTCGGCTATCCGGATACGCCGGGCATTTGGTCGGACGAGCAGGTGGAAGGGTGGAAACTCGTGACCAGGGCGGTTCACGCCGCCGGCGGACGCATTCTGCTCCAGCTCTGGCATGTCGGCCGGGTCTCGGATCCGCTCTATCTGGATGGGGCGCTCCCGGTGTCCGCCAGCGCCGTGCATCCCGCCGGGCACGTCAGCCTGGTGCGGCCGCTGAAGGCGTTTGAAATCCCCCGCGCGCTTTTGTTAGATGAGATTCCGGCGGTGGTCGCGGCATACCGCAAGGGTGCGGAAAACGCCATGGTCGCGGGTTTCGACGGAGTGGAAATCCATGGTGCGAACGGTTATCTCATCGATCAGTTCCTGCAGGACTCCACCAATCGGCGTGATGACAAATACGGCGGGTCCATCGAAAACCGCGCCCGTTTCATGATGGAGGTGACCGATGCCGTGGTCTCGGTGTGGGGCTCCGGCCGGGTGGGCATGCACATCGCCCCGCGTTGCGATTCGCATGATATGGGCGACTCCGATCCGGCCGCCTTGTTCGGCCATGTGGCGAGGCAGCTTGGACAACGCAAGCTGGCCTTTCTCTGTGCCCGCGAGTCCCATGATCGCGATGCCCTGGGGCCGATGCTCAGGCGCGAGTTTGGCGGCGTGTATATCGCCAATGAGGGCTTCACACCGGAAAGCGCCCGCCATGCCATCACGTCCGGTCACGCGGATGCCGTGGCCTTCGGCAAGCCGGCCATCGCCAATCCGGATCTGGCCGGGCGGCTGCGTCTCAACGCGCCATGGAATCCGCCCGATCCGGAAACCTTCTACGGCAGCGGCCCGAAGGGGTATCTGGACTATCCGGCGCTGGGGGCCCAGGCAATTCAGTGAAATGACGCACGGGTGAAACCGCCCGCGCCATCGTTCCAAACTCCGCGCCAGTTTACCATGGAGCGCTCGGTCCGAATGGCGGAGGATGCCGGCATGTCAAGCACCGCCACGGACACGCACAGCAAGACCATCGGTTACCTGTTGTGGATCTTCGGTTTCACCGGAGCCCACCGCTTTTACTACGGCCGCCAGATTACCGGCGTGATCTGGTTCTTCACCTTCGGCTTGCTGGGAATCGGCTGGCTGATCGACCTGTTCCTCATTCCCGGCATGGACCGGAAGGCGGATGTCAGATATGCTTCGGGAAGATATGATTACTCGGTCGCCTGGATCCTGCAGACCTTTCTCGGGTTCTTCGGCATCCACCGTTTCTATCTCGGCAAGATCGGCACCGGACTGCTGTGGCTGCTGACCGCCGGATTGTTCGGGGTGGGCTATGTTTACGACCATCTCACGCTCAACCGCCAGGTGGACGAGCGCAACCGCGCCTCATGAGACGGCTCACAGCCCGCCGATCGCCCGGGCGAGGGCATGATAGTCTTCCGGCGAGTTATGCAGATGGGCGGACACGCGGAAACAGCGGAGCTTGCCCACGCGCACGACGGGCACCTCGATGCGGAAACGGCGGATCAGTTCAAGATGCTCCGGAGCGGCGGGACCGGTGAAGGTTTTCGCCTGAAAACGCCCGGGAAGTGGCAGCGTGACCATCGAGCCGATCATCGAGGCCGGGCACGGTGCCCGGACGTCGAGCGTTTCGCATAGAAGGGAGCGGGCTTCGAGCGCGAGCTTCCGGTTGCGCCCGCGCACCGCCGGCCAGCCGCCGGGTAGCAGCGAGGCGATCGTGTCGATGGCCACGGGCACGCTGAACCATGCGGTGGGATCAAAGGTGCCCGGCCAGTCGAAGCGGTCCTGCCACGGCTCGAAACCGGCGCGCCGCGTGTTGTTTCCATGGCTGATGACGGCGGGCTGGAGCGGCTCGCGCGAGTCCGGGCGCGTCCACAGGAAGGCGGCTCCCTTGGGCGCGCAGACCCACTTGTGGAGATTTCCCGTATACCAGGAGGCTCCCATGGCGGATGGGCGCAGCGGCAACATGCCCGGCGCGTGGGCGCCGTCGATGAGCGTGCGGATGCCACGGGCCTCCAGGGCGCGGGCGATCTTCGCCGCCGGCATCACCAGTGCGCTGTTGCTGGTGACGTGGTCGATCATTGCGAAGCGGGTGCGCGGCGATGCGGCTGTTAGAACGGCGTCGGCAGCCTCCCGCGGCGAACGGATGGGGAAAGGGATGTCCGCGACGATCACCCTCGCGCCGCTGCGGCGCGCGGCTTCGGCGAGCACGTTGCGGCAGGCGTTGTAATCATGGCTGGTGGTCAGGATTTCATCGCCGCGCCGCAGGGGCCATGAGCGGACCACCGCGTTGACGGCCGTGGTCGCATTGGTGGTGAAAGTGATATCAGCGGTGCCGCATCCGAGAAACCGGGCGAGCGACATCCGGGCGGCGGCGAGGCGCGGGTCATGGGTTCTCCAGAGGAATTCCAGCGGGTTGCGTTCCATCTCCGCCCGGAGCCGGGCCTGGAATCGAAGCACTGCCTTGGGGCAGGCGCCGAAGGAGCCGTGGTTGAGAAACACAAGCCGGGGATCAAGCGCCCAGTGTTTCCGGAATGGCGATGGTTTCGGGCGCATTGGCTTTACGGCGTCCCAAAAAGTCGCCGGATGGCGGGCGGAAGTTCGGACGGGTGCCCGATCAAGGCGTCCGCGCCCGTTTCGATCAGGCGGCTCCTGTCGTGATAACCCCAGGTCACACCGATGCCGGGGATGCCTGCGTTTTTCGCGGTCGCGATGTCGATGGTCGAGTCTCCCACCATCACACACCGCCCCACATCGGTGCCGAGGGACTCGGCGATGTGAAACAAACCGTTGGGAGCGGGCTTGTGGGGCGTGTTGTCCATCTGGCCGATGATCTTCGCGAAGGCGGTTGAGGGAAAAACCGACTTTACCATTTCAATGGTGAAATCGTGGACCTTGTTGGAAAGCACCGCGAGGGGATGGCCGTCGCGCTGGAGTTCATCCAACAGGTGATGGACGCCGTCATAAACCCGGGTGCCGCTTTGCCAACTCAGCGCGTAGTCCTTGCGGTAGAGGCCGAGCAGCGACCCGATCAGCGCGGGCTCCGCACCACGCGGCGCGGCGCGCAGGATGAGATTGCGCAAGCCGTCGCCCACGAACGAGCGCACCATCATGTCGGAATGCCCCGGCAGGCCGTGGGCGTCCAGGGTGCGGTTGAGGGAAGCGGCGATTCCGGGCAGGGAATCGACAAGGGTGCCGTCGAGGTCGAAAATCACGCAAGGTTTCACGGGCGGAGGCTAACGCGCCCGACTCGTCCGGGGAATCCCAAATGCAAGGACGCCCCGGCCGTGTTTGCCGACAAGAAAACGGTTAGCGCAGCACTTCCACACGGAAAAACCCCCGTTCGGAGGAAGTCGGCAGCGAGTGGCTGGTGCTGCTTCCCGCGGAGGCCGGGATTTCGAGCGCTTGTCCGCCGCTCATGACGGGCGACCATGCGGTGAGATCCGGCGAGGTGGCGATGCGATAGCGTTTCCCGGGAACACTGGACCAGGAAATGGTGATGTTGCCCGCTGACATGCCGGCGACCGAGCTGCGGAAAACCGATGACTGATCGGAGGGCGAGGTTCCGGCAAGCCACTCGGCGGCGTTTGACTGGCCGTCCCCATCGAGGTCGAGGGCGGCGTCGTCCGGGTCATTCGGATCGAGGCCGTGGGCGAGTTCCCACGCGTCCCGCATGCCGTCGCCATCGCTGTCCGGGCCGGGGTCGGAACCGCCGATTTCAAGCGAGTCCAGCACGCCGATGTAGGAGCCGTCGGCATTGAAGCCGTGTTGATCGAGGCGGAGGTAGCGGTCGCGCACGGTGATCTCCGAATAGCCGTGGAAGAGTCCGCCGATGATCGGCTCCGGGGTGCCCGGCACGCCGTTGGTGAGCTGTTTGGCATAGTATCCGGGGATGTCGGCATGGCCGCCAAGCCATTGGCCGTCATCGGTGGAGGAACTCCAGTTGGCGACGAGCGGCTCGCCGAAATCGAGATAACTTCCGGCTCCCGAGATGACATATTGGACGCCGTTGATGCGTCCGCGCTCGTAGCCGTGCATGTGACCGCTCATGCAGAGGTCCACGCCGTGTTGCCGGAGGCGCGGGACGAGTTGGGTGCGGAGCGCCGCATTGCCGTTGATCCAGCGCTCGCAGTATGGAGGAACATGCACGGCGAGGACGCGGAAGCGGGCGTTGCGTGCGGCGGGCGAGGAGAGGACGGTGTCGAGCCAGCCGTTGGTGAGGTCATTGGCCGGGTCCGAATCGGATTTGTTGTTGGTGGTGAAGTATTCGAGACAGACGAAGAACACGCCGGAGTGTTCGAACCAATAGTTGCCGAATCCGGGGGTGCGTGTGGACGCGGATTCGGCCGTTTGCCAGCGGCTGGGCATGTCCGCCGCGAGTCGCAGCGGATGGGAGGGGCTGCTGCCGTCGTGGTTTCCCCATGAGATGTAAAACGGCTTGTGGCGGCCGAAAACAGCGCACATGCGGTTGAGAAAGGAGTTTTTGGTAGGGGTGTATGCGTTGCCGTCCTGCGCCTGGTCCCCAAGGCCGAGGCAGAACGAGACGTTGCGGGAGCGCATGTCCTCCAGCATGATCTTGGCCGGTTCCCATGGGTCGGCCTGCCAAACGCCGCCATTGGTGGTCTGGATATCGCCGATGGCCCCGAAGGTGAAATCCTCCCAATCCGCCGGAGCGGTGCGGAAGGTCGCGGTTTGCATGGCCGCCTGTCCGTTGATGGAAAGGCGGTAGTGATAGGTGGTTCCGGGTTGAAGATTGGTGAGGATGCCGCGGATGAAGCGGGTGCCCCCGCCGCTTTCCACGGACTCCGTTGCGACCTCGGAGCCAAGCGCGGGGTTTTCGCCGTATTCGAGGGTCATCGGAATGTCATCATGAAGTTCCGCCATGACCACCATGGTGGTTTTCCCGAGATTCTGAAGATATGGCGGTGTGGCGAAATCGAAGATCAGGTTTCCGGTGACCGTGACGGTCTGCACGGTGTTCCAGTTGCTCATCGCACCGTGGATGTCGCGGACGCGCGCGGCGATTTGATAGATCCCCGGGGCGTTCCATGTCTTGGACAGGGTGCGCGGGGTTCCCGGTGCCGCCGGGGTGTTCCATGGGGAAAGCGTGCCATCGCCCCAATCCACCTGGATTTGCACGGCGTCCCCATCGGCGTCCTGTCCGGTGAACTGATAGGCGGTGGCGGTTCCGGTTTCGGTTTCCAGCGGCCCCGCGGCTCCGGCGGGCAGGGTGGGGGTGATGTTTCCGGACGGAGCGATGAGCGAGATTCCGGCGGTGCCGAGCGTCCGGATCTCGTCGTCGTCCAGCGACTTTGAGAAAATCGCCGCCATGGCGATGTCCAGCGGCTGGTTTTCGTTGTTGTTGTCCGCGAAGAGAAGAAGCTGCGCGGGATCGAGGGCGAATTCGCCGTCGGCCGCCGGTTTGGTGTGGCTGAAGAAAAGCTCGCCATCGAGATAGGTGCGGTAGAAGCCGCCGGCGGAGAGGTCCACGCTGATGGCGAGGCGCACCCAGCGGTCGGCCGGGATCGGTTGGCTGCTATATGTGATGGTGGTGCGGCCCAGCCGGTTGTCGGTGTTGCGCACGAAGTAATGGGCGTCGATGTTGTTGGCGAGCGCGGTCTGATAGAAGCTGCGCCATTGGGCGGTGGCGGGCACCCGCACGTCGAAGACAAGCGTGTGACGATTGGCTTTCTGGCCGTTTCCGTTGGCTCCGATGCCGTGTGCGGCCAGCAACCGGTTGGCCGTGCCGGCGGCGGTGGTGACGACACCTGCCAGGGTATGCGGCTCGGGCGCTCCATCCGCAACGGTGGCGGAATGTGTGGGTGTGGTGCCGACAACAATCAGATCCGACCCGTAGGTGGCCTTGCCAATGTCGGCGGGGTTCGCGAAGTCCCACAGGCCGGCCAACCCGTCCGGAATGCCGGCGGCGGCCTGGACGTTGATGCCCTGGATTTCCAACCAGTCCGAGGTGCCTCCGAGCAGATCGCGGGCCCTTGCCCGGATGGTGAATTGCCCGCTGTGCGGGTAGGCCCTGGAGATGATCCGGGGCTCGCCGGATGCGCCGCTCGCCGTCCAGTCCGATGAGCGGCCGTCGCCCCAATCGATTTGGATCTGAACCGCTTGTCCTTCGGGATCGGTGGCGGTGAAGGTGAAATCGTCCGCGGCGAGCGCGATGACGGCGGAGGGTCCGGCGGATTCGTTTGTCAGAACGGGAGGAAGGCCGGGATCCGCGGGAATCTGGTCGAAATCGAGGTTGTCGATGGCGATGTTCACCGCCGATCCGCTACCGGCGATCCGGGTGAGGTCGAGCCGATAGGCCGTTCCCGTGTTACCGCTGAAGTTGAGAGCAATGGCCGGCGCGCCCGCGTAGGTTCCGTTGGTTCCCGGGTTTTGGCCGGTGGCGGTGGTCCACAGCGCGGTGCTCTGGGTTTGCACCACTTCGCCGGAGGCTGTGTTGACCACATCGATCCGGTATTGATAGGTGTCGCCATTGGTGTCTCCGACGAAGTTGAATGATTTCAACATGACGGCGGAGCTTGCATTGGGAGTGAAGGTGATGGAAAAGGTGCTGCTGACCGAACTCCCGTCCATTTGCAGCGCGCCACCACCGGAGTTTGCAACGGTGGCTCCTCCCCATGTGTGAAACTCCCAGCGGTTGTTGTTGGAGCCGCCCGTGGCCGACCAGGTCAGACCGATGTCCGGAGTGCCGACCGTGCCGCCGCCATTGGCATAGGTTTCAAAGACCGCGTTTCCGGGGGCGGAAAGCGCGATGTTGTCTCCGAAGGTCGCCGGAATGGCGGCGTTCGACGCGCCCATGCCGTTCGCTCCGGGCGTATTGGCGCGAACGATTGTTCCCGCGTTCGACGCTCCCGCGCAGATGCAGGAGAGAATGGCTGCGGCGAGCGATGCCGCGCATGGCGATGCTTGCGGCAGGGTTTTGCGTGTGTGGCTTCGCGATGTCATCCGGAGCGAAAGGCTGTCACAAACGCGCCATGATACCATTGCGACAACGGCATTCTTTTCGACAAAATCGCAACAGGCTTCGCCAGGCGGATGTCACCGGGAGGCGCGGAACTCCTTGCGGAAAACACCGGGCGGACGGCCGTTCATGCGCTTGAAGAAGCGGCTCAGGTCATCCGGCCCGCTGAAACCGGTCGCCTCGGCGAGTTCCTCCAGCGTTTCGTTGGAATTCGACAGCCGGGCCTCCAATTCGGAACAGCGCGCGAGATCGACTTCGTGTTTCGGTCCCCGGCCGAGCGCCTGGTGAAAGCGCTGGCGCAGCAGCTCGCGCGAGACGCCCACCTGGCGGGCGAGGTCGGAAATGGCAATCTGGCCGCGGCCGGCCTCGCGTTGGATAATGGCCAGGGCCTTGCGCACAACCGGATCCTCGAACTCGATGTTGCCGCTGGATTCGCGGCGAACGAGCGGGCCGGGAGGCAGCCGCAGATGGATGCTTCCGTCGTCGCGGCTCTTGCCATCCATCAGGTCCTGTAGCAGTGAGGCGGAGATTTGGCCGCTCAGTCTGCCGGGGTAGCGGATGCTGCTGAGCGGCGGCCTTGATGTCTCGCAATATACCGGATCGTCATTGACGGAAACGATCGCCAGATCCTGCGGGCACCTGATGCCAAGAACCCGGGCGGTTCGCAGCGCGCAAAGGGCGGAGATATCATCCTTGGCGAACAGTCCGCACGGCAGTTCGAGACGCCCCATCTCCTTCCAGGCGGCCTCCGCCACCTTGTCCGACCTCACATCCAGAGGGTGGGAACAGGCAGGCACCCTCATGGCGCTGACCTCGCAACCGAGCGCCTTTGCCCGCCGGGCGAAATGTTCCCATCGCTCCCGAGAGTAAAGGCGGTCCGGATCATGCCAGAAGGCCAGCCGTTTCAGGCCCAGCGAAACCAGATGGTCGGCGGCCATTTCCGCCACCGTCCGGTTGTCCATCGTCACCCTTGGAAACGGGCGGGTTTTGCCGGGAAACTCCATGCTCAGATTGACCACCCGGATGCCCCTGGCCCGCCAGGCCGCGGCTTCCTCACGGGTATGGCGGAAAACCAGCAGCCCGTCGCCTTCCCAGTCTTCGCCAATGGGTTCGGGCGGGAGATCCCCGCCGCTCGCCCGATCAAGGACCAAATCCCAATCGACGTTGCTGGCGCGGACATGGTCGAGGATGCCTTGCATCATGCGGATGCCGAAACCCTGCATCCAGTCCAGCATCCTCAGGCCAACCCTGTAGCGTCTCGTCAATTCGGGTGCCATTTCCTTGTCCTGACGGTGAGACAGTCACTGGCGGATGGGCATTTTGTCAATAAGTTTTGCGGCAGCGTCATGGCCTGCCGAGACGTTGCGTATCAGTGTGCTCCATATCCCGCCGTCTCCTACGCCATGAAATCCCGCCTCCTTCCATCCCTGATCCTTTTTGCCGCCACTTGCGCCTCCGACGCCGGTACGATCATTCGCGCCAATACGCCCGGAGCGAACGGCATGGGCGCGTCGAACGGTGTCATTCCGGCCACTTTCGGAGACAACATCAGCCTCAGCGCCCCAGGCAACGCCGTGTTTGAAACCTATGCCGGAACCGGCGGAATTGTCGGCACTCCCGACATTGGCCTCACCTGGTCGGCCACAGGCGGTTCCAACAACAACCGCTGGGAGTTCCATACCTGGGGAGGAGCCACCGTCGCAAACTCCGGTGGCGGCGCGCTGCAACCGGACGGCACCCAGCTCAACAGCGTGTTTTCCGTCACCTTCACACCGGGGACATATTCCGGCGTGAAGCTCAACTCGTTCAACTTCGTCGGGGATACCAATAACGGCCACACCTATCAGTACCGGATCGATGTGGTGAACCTTTCCACCAGCGAGGCGGATTTCACCACCACCACCGCGCCATGGATCACGGCGACGGCCCAGAATCCCGGAACCAACGGCACCTTCGCCAACGCTCCCACGGTTAATATGAATTTCTCCGGGGAGAAGGGCGTTCCTTACCGTCTGGACATTGTCCGCATCACCCCGCCAAGCGGCACCACCGGCGGTGCCGTTGACATGGCCATCGACAATCTCGACTTCGACCAGATCAAGTTCACCAAGGAAATCGCATGGTCCGGCGCGCTGGGCCCCGAGTGGAGTGAATTCACTCTCACCGAGCCGAAAAACTGGGTGCTGCAATCGAATGCTTCGATCACCGCCGATTTCGCCGATGGGGACGAACTCGTTTTCGACGACACCGCGACGACCACCATTCTCGACATCTCCAACGGCGATGTCAGTCCCGTCGGCATGGTGTTCGCAAACGGCGCGAAAACCTATTCGATCACAGGCGCCAACGGCATCGCCGGAATCACCGGCCTTTCGGTAACCGGCGGCGGCACGGTGAATGTCGGCACCGACAATATCTTCACAGGCGCCACCTCGGTCGATTCGGGTCTTCTTCGCGTCAATCACCCGATGGCCTTGTCACACTCCACGGTTTCCGGCATCCACAACACAGGACTCATCGGGTTCGGGGGAATCACCAATGCGACCTTCGGCGCGCTTGAAGGCAGTGCGGACTTGCTCCTTGCCAGTGACGGGGCCGTTCCCCAGCCGCTTGAGCTGACGGTCGGCGGGAACAATGCCTCCACCACCTATTACGGCGAATTCTCGGGTGCCGGATCGCTTGTCAAGGCAGGCACGGGGACATTGGCCCTCGATCTCGACTCCACTTTCAGCGGCGGCACAACCATCGGCGGCGGGATCATCCGCATGCACACCCCCGCGGCGCTGGGTGACGGGGTGGTGGAACACAATGGCGGCCAGGTCCGTTTTGCCTTTGGTCACGGCAGTGCGGAAACCGTTGCGAACGGCTTCATCCTCGGCTCCGCCGGCCATCAGACATTCATGATCCGCGGGGCGCCCGACGTCGCGCCCGCCTCGCCGACCACGGTCACCCTCACAGGCAGGATTTCGGGCGGCGCGGCGGAGCAAACCTACCGCTTGCTCGATTCCGGCACCACCCAGAACCATCATAACATTCTCGAACTGCGGAATACGGAGAATGATTTCGAAGGCACCATCGAGATGTGGCGCGGCACCCTCGGCATCACGGCGGACTCGGTGCTCGGCAATGCCGAAAATGATATCAGGCACCACACCGAGAACATCAACGGAGCGCTCCGTTTCGATGCGGACAACATCACTCTCAATCCGAACCGCACCATCGATCTGCCCGCCGCGCTCAACTCCCGCCCGATCAATACCCAGTCCTTCAACGCCCGCATCGAAGGCCCGGTCACCGGCAACGCCTATCTGGTGAAACAGGGATCCGGCACCCTCACCCTGGCCGGAGCCACACCGTTCACAGGCGAGGCGCGCATCGATGGCGGCACACTTGCGCTCGATGGCCCAGCAACGCTCGGCTCCGTTTCCGCCATCGCTCTCGCTTCCGGCACCACGCTGGACATATCCCCAGTCGGGGAAAGTTATGCTCTCGGTGTGGCCCAGACCCTTCGCGGACTCGGATCGGTGGACGGCCCCTTCACCGCCCTTGGCGTCCTGTCTCCCGGAGCGGCGGGGAACACGCTCGGAACCCTCACTTTCAATGACGGACTTGAATTGGATGCCGCCTCGCTTCCCCTGCAGATTGACACCTCGACCGGGCAAGGCGACCGGCTCATCGTCAATGGCGACGTGCTTGCGGGCAACTCGCCGCTGATCACCCTCACCGACATCGCCGCCTTGCCGCTTGTCCTGCCGCCCGCCGCCAAGATCGCGCTTGTCCAATACACCGGTACGTTTATCGGAGCGGTTGACATCAACACCGATGTCGCGGTGGCTGACGGTGAAACCATCACGCTTGGGGGAAACACCTTCATCGTGGACTATGATGACACCACCGACGGGTTCATCTCCGGCAAGTTCCTCACTCTAACAGTCCCGGGCCCGCCGCCGTCCGGATACGCGGCCTGGGCGGCCGCCAATGCCGGCGGTCCGGAGGCGGGCCCGTCCGACGACTTTGATGGCGATGGTGTGCCGAACGGTGTCGAATACTTCATGGGGGAAACCGGAGACTCGTTCACGGCAAATCCCGCCATCGTTACCAACGGCGGTGTCCGCACCGTCACCTGGCCGCGCGATCCGGAGGCGGCTGCGGATTTCGCGGTGCAAACGTCCACAACACTGTCGTCATGGACCACCATCACGCCTCCGGACGCTTCCATCGACACAAGCGACCCGGATCAGGTCGCTTACACCCTGCCGGATCAGCCGGGAGCGCTCTTTGTCAGGCTCGTCGTCACACCCGCACCCTGACGCGGTGGCTCAGAAACCGATCAGGCTGACCAGTTCGTTGTCGCTGAACTGGTCCAGATGGTCGGTGGCGGCGATGAGGGTTTCGGTTTCGGCGATCTCCTGAATCTCGGCGGCATGGGCGGCGTCCGCGAAACCGTGGCCACCAGCCGGGGCGCCGGCAGGACCAAAGAGACCGCCCAGGGAAAGGACGAGCGCCGTGGCGGCCCCAGCCATGCCAGCGAGCGGCAGGGGAGCGAAGACACGTTTCCACCATGGCTGCGCCTGGCCGAGCAGGCGGGCGGCGCGCACGGTGTCATCGACGAAACGCGGCCCGGCCGAGGCTGGCGGGGCTTGGTCGAGGAGTTTCCAAACGGCGTCGTTTTCCCACGATTCGTCGGATCGGTGCGGCTTGCGGTTCATGGTTGGCGGGTGGTTTACACGGAAGCAAACCCCGTGCCGACCCCAAAGTTGCGGGATTTCACACGCCCCGGCGGTCGCCCCAGAGACGGACGTGGAGGCGGTCGCAGAAGCGGAACCCGAGGTCGCGGCAGGTTTCGGCGAGCCACGGGGCGAGGCGGTCGAGATCCGCGGCGTTGCGCCCCTCCGGCATGAGGAGCACGCGTGCGGCGGGCAGGCTGAAGCGGGCCAGCAAGGTCTGGATTTCCGGAAGGTCGGCCGGGGAGGCGAGGACGAACTTGAAATACGCCTTCGGCGAGGCGGCGAAAAACGCGAGTGTTTCCGGAACCAGCCGCATGGCCTCCGGCATGCCGGAGTTGGCGAGCTTGGGCGAGACGTTGAACTGGTCCACCGCTTCCGCGAACGCCGCCGATGGCGGGCGGGTGCCGTTGGTCTCCACTTCGAAGACGCAGTCCGGCACCGTTTCACGAATGATGCGGATCATTTCGAGGAAACCATCCTCCTGCAAAAGAGGCTCGCCGCCGGTGATGACCACCCGCTGGCAGGAGAAGTCCAGCACGTGCCGGGCGGCTTCGGCGGGTGATGTTTCGAATGTCACCTCCTCCTTGCGGTGTTTGCGGTAGGCTGGATCCGCGTCCTTTTCGTGGGGCCATGGCGTGCCTTCGAAGTTCCAGGTGTGGTCGGTATCGCACCAGACGCAGTGCAGATTGCAGCGCGAGGCGCGCACAAACACGGCGGGCGCTCCGGCGGAGACGCCTTCGCCCTGGATGGTGTGGAAGATCTCCGGTCCTGCGCCGAGTTTCGCGAGTTTCATGCGTCGGCCGCGATCAAACACGATGAGGGGCCGAAGGGAAGTGAAGAACCGCTTGATGCCGGAGGTATTTCCGGGCAGGAAGTCACCTGAAAACCCGAACGGCGGTTCCTGTGTGCCGCATGGGATCGTGGATGCCGTCCACGACTTTGCAACGACGAATCCCCGATGACATGAAGACATTCCGCCTGATGCTGGCCGCCTCACTGTTCTCCGCGCTGCATGCCGCGCAAGCGCCGAATATCGTGATGGTCTTCATCGATGACCTGGGATGGGCGGATTTCTCATGTTACGGAAACCGCGATGCGAAGACGCCCGGGATCGACCGCCTGGCGGCGGAGGGCATTCGTTTTCATGACTTCAATGTGAACTCCTCGATCTGTTCGCCATCGCGCTGCGCGCTGACCACCGGCCAATACCCCCAACGCTGGCGCATCACCTCGTTTCTGGAAAACCGCGAGAGCAACCGCCGCCGCGGCATGGCCGATTGGCTGGATCCCGCCGCCCCCACGCTTCCAGGCATCCTCCGGAGAAACGGCTATGCCACCGGGCACTTCGGCAAGTGGCACCTCGGCGGCCAGCGCGATGTGGACGACGCGCCCGCCATTTCACTCTACGGATTCGATGAAACCCTGACCAACTTCGAGGGCATGGGCGCCAAGCTGCTGCCGCTCACACTCAAGCCCGGCGACAAACAGCCCGGCAGGATCTGGCAGGATGCCGAAAGACTTGGCGGTCCCGTGATATGGAAACAACGCTCGGAAATCACCTCCGGTTTTGTCGATGCCGCCATTCCCTTCATCGACCGTGCGGCGAGGGCCGGCAAACCGTTTTATGTGAACCTCTGGCCGGATGACGTGCATTCGCCGTTCTGGCCATCGGTCGGGCGCTGGGCCAATGACAAGCGCGGCCTCTATCATTCCGTTCTTGAGGAAATGGACCGCCAGCTCGGACGGCTGTTCGATCATATCAGGAATTCGCCCGCGCTGCGGTCCGACACCATCGTGCTTGTTTGTTCCGACAACGGCCCCGAACCCGGCGCGGGTTCGGCCGGGCCTTTCCGCGGTTCCAAGGGCATGCTCTACGAGGGCGGCATCCGTTCGCCGCTCATCGTCTGGGCCCCCGGCCGCATCGGTCCGGAGAAAGCCGGTTCGGTCGACCGCGCCTCGTTTGTCGTAGCCTTCGATCTCGTGCCTTCGCTTCTGACAATGGCCGGAATCCCCACTCCGGATGGCGTTGTTTTCGACGGCGAGGATGTTTCCTCCGCCTTGACGGGAGCGGGCGGGTCCATGCGGAAATCCCCGGTTTTCTGGCGGCGTCCGCCCGACCGCAAGCGGATCGGCGACTTGCCTCCCTTGCCCGATCTCGCCGTGCGCGAGGGGAAATGGAAACTGCTCTGCGATTTCAACGGAGCAAGACCCGAGCTGTACGACCTCGCCGCGGATCCGGGGGAAACCCGCAATCTCGCGACGGACCGCGCCGGCCTCGCGAAACGTCTTGTCGATGCCGCCACCGGATGGAACCGCCAGATGCCCCGCGGCGGCCGCGGACCCGCGCGCCGCGGAAACTGAAATGATATCATCTCATCCGGGCCCGGGATATCACTTGCGCCTTGCCGGTTCGAGCGCCGGATCGTCGAGATCGATCCGATAGAGCACCTGGTTGTACTCATATCTCGGCGTCTTGACCTGGTTGTTGGTGAAGGTGTGGGTGTAGGTCCCCTCGAACAGGAGCACCGGAGAGTCCGGATCGGTCAGCCAGGAATCGATCTGCATGTTGTAGAACGTGTAGTTCTCGTGTGTGGCCACCTTCACCGCCGGTCCCCATGGGCCTTCCGGCGAATCGCCCTCGACATACCAGATCTCGCCGAAAACCGATGGTTTTCCGAACTTCTGCTGGATGATCATGATCCAGCGCCCGCGATGGCCGTTCCATGCCAGGGCCGCCGTGGAAACCTCGACGTCGCCGCTGCCGTCCGCCGCCGGATAGCGCCTCGGGTTGTCCACCTTTTGCCACTGGCCGCGGTCCTTCCACGCCTCATAGTTCGCCGGACATTTGAAATTCGGAGGGCCGTTGAAATACAGCCACTCCGTCCCCGCCTTGTCCCTGGTGATCACCGGATGCCCGTCCGGATAGGGGGGCGGAGGGTTTTTCTCCTCGCCCTTCTTTTCCCAGAATGTCATCACATGGCCGAAACGCTCTTCCCGGTCGTCCCATTCCGCCAGGCCGAACGAGACCGGCTCCAGCGGGGGCTTGATGCGCGCGTAGGTGGCCACCAGACGCTCGCGCCCCTCGCGGTCCGGCAGCGCGACGAAGCCCGAGAGCCAGGTCAGTCCCTCGCCCGGCAGTCCTTCCGCCACGGCCCTTGGTTTTCCCTCCTTGTTGCGGATGTAATCATAGCGGATCCCGGTGGGCGGCTTCGGCGAAACGAGCGGCTTCAGGCCGGTGGTCGCGCCGGAAGTGTGGAAAATGCCGAGCGGATAGCCGGGCAGGTGCGTGTCGCCCCAGATCCAGTGCAGTTTGCCCTTGTAGCTCGCCGTTTGCACCGTGTCCGAGCCGGTGATGCCGCTCTCCTTCCAGTTTGCGAACTCGCCGAACTTCTGGCTTTCGGCAAACAGCCCCGCGCCGGTGAGTCTGCCGAGCCGTTTGGCGATCTGCTTGCGTTCGATTTCGATTCTCGCCGTTCCTCCCGACTGGGGTGTGATCCGCACGCCGCGTTGGCCGAACCCGTCCGCGGGAAGCTGATAGCCGTGCGAGAATACGGTGAGCCAGGTCTCCGTTCCCATGAACTCCGGCAGATCGAAGGCCACCACCCCGGCGTTGTCGGTCACCAGCGAGACGTTGCTGGTGGTAGCCAGCTCCACCAGCGGCACCGGCCAGCCGTTCTCCTTGTCCACGACTTCGATCCGGAAGGGCTTGGCCAGGCATGCGCCCGACAGGCAGAGGAACGGAATGACGGCGGTTCTCATGGCGGTTTTCTGTTAGGTGGCGCGGCTGCGGCCCTTCATCCAACGAGCGCAGCGTCGTCCGTCTTTCGCCCGCGGAGATTTCCCGCGAATCCGGGGAACCCCGCCGGATTTGTGAAACTCTTCGGAAGAATGCCGGGCGTTGGCCCGTTTCGCGGGGGGACGCGCAAGCGTCCTGATGCCGACCTCCGGCGGCAAATCCATTTCGAGTCCACATCATGAAATCAACCCGCTTTCGCGTCCTTCCGCTCGCCGCAGCCCTGCTTGCCCCCGCATTCGCTGCGGAAAAACCGGGGCCAAACGTGCTGTTCATCGCCGTGGACGACCTCAAGCCCGCGCTCGGCGCCTATGGCGACAAGCTTGCCGTCACGCCGAACATGGACCGCCTCTCCGCCCGCGCGATGCGCTTCGATTACGCCTATTCCAACCAGGCGATCTGCGGCCCCTCCCGCAACAACCTGATGCTTGGCTCCCGCTCCACCTCGCTCGGCATCTACGGCTTCGGCGCGGGTTTTCGCAAGTCCCATCCCGATGCGGTGACCATGACCCAACACTTCATCAAACATGGGTACCGCGCCGAGGCTGTCGGCAAGATCCTGCACACCGGGCACGGCCAGCACGACGATCCGGAATCATGGAGCGTTCCGACCGTCGTCGAAAAGGTCGTCGAGTATCTCAAACCGGAAAGCTCCGCCGGTGGTCAACTCACACGCGAGGAAGCGTATTTCACCAACCGCGAACTTCACCGCATCCACGAACTGCCCAAGGGCGCCGCGTGGGAAAGCGCCGAAGTTCCGGACAACGCCTATGCCGACGGCCGCATCGCCGATGAGGGCGTCAGGCGCTTGCAGGCCGCCAAGGATCGAAACCAACCGTTTTTCCTCGCACTTGGTTTCGTCAAACCCCACCTGCCGCTCACCGCGCCGACGAAATACTGGGACATGCACGATCCGGCGAAATTCACCGTCATCACCGGGCGCGACACCCCGCGCGGAGCCCCGCCATTCGCCGGGAAACGGGGGCACGAGATCGCCAACTACGAGCCCATCCCCGCCAACGGCCTGCCGGACGAGGCCACATCCCGCAAGCTCATTCACGGTTACCACGCCGCCACCAGTTATGCCGACGCCCAGATCGGCCGCGTGCTGGACGAACTCGACCGCCTCGGTCTCGCCTCCAACACCATCGTCGTCCTGTGGGGCGACCACGGTTGGCACCTTGGCGACCATGGCATCTGGACCAAACACACCAACTTCGAGCAAGCCAACCGCATCCCGCTGCTCATCGCCGCGCCGGGCATCAAACCGGGCGCCACCAAACAACTCGCGGAAACCGTGGACATCTTTCCCACCCTCGCCGATCTCGCCGGACTGCCCGCGCCGACCGGTCCCCAGCCCATCGACGGACTCAGCCTGAAGCCGGTTCTAACAGATCCGTCCGCGCGGATCCGCGACCACGCCTACCACTGCTTCCCGCGCGACGGCGGACGCATGGGCCGCGCCATCCGCACCGAACGCCACCGCCTCGTCGAGTGGAAACGTCCGGGCGAGAGCCCCGATGACGCCATCCTCGAACTCTACGACTACCAGGCCGATCCGGCCGAGTCCGAAAACCTCGCCCGCAAGCGGCCGGCGGTTGTCGCGAGACTCCGCGCCATTCTCGACAAACACCCGGAACCGAAACTCCGCCCGGCCGCTCGGCCGTGAATTTTCCGGTCATTGATTTCCAATAAGGTAGGGGAAAATGATTGACGATGGTGAGATGTTGCCATACCGGGTATGGCATGAAAATGACGATGCACATCAATGAGGTCTTGTTGAAGCGGGTCATGGAGGCTTACGGCTGTGAAACCAAGACGGATGCCGTGGAAATGGCGCTGCGGGAAATGGACCGCCGCGTGCGCTTCCGCGAGCTTGGCGCGAGGGGCTTGGAAATGACTCCCGATGAAATCGCGGAGGGCATCGATCCGGATTACGACCTGAACATCCTGAGAGTGGCCGAAACCCCGCGCAAGTATGGCGGCAAGTGAAGTGCTCATCGACTCCAACGTTTACATCGACCTGATGAGGGCGAAACGGGACGTGGTGAACGAACTCTACCGCTGGGCCGGATTGAGCGAGCTGGTCATCTGCGGCATCGTCCGCCTGGAAGTGTTGCGTGGCGTCCGCTCGCCACGCTTGTTCTCCCGCCTCACCTCGTTCATGGACGTGATGATCAGCGTTCCCAGCGACAACCGCCTCTGGGCCGAGGCCACAGACCTTGCATGGAAGCTGGACCGCCAAGGGCTCACCATTCCCGCCACCGATCACGTTATCGCCGCCGGCGCCCTGCGTCTCGGAGCCTCGGTGATGACTTCGGACTCGCATTTCCGCCACATCGAAGGCCTGCATGTGATCGCTCCGCCCGCCGACTGGTTCGAGGCTTGATCGGGCCGCCGCGGAACACGGATGGACATCGATTTTCCCATCCGCTAGCCTCCCGCCCATGAGCATCATCACCGGCCGCGGCGACGCGGGGGAAACCGACCTTCTTTTCGGCAAGCGCATTTCGAAAACAGACATCCGCATCGAGGCGCTCGGCTGTGTGGACGAACTGAACGCCGCCCTCGGCATGGCCCGCGCATCCGGTGCCAATGCCGGGTGGGTGACGCTCATCGACTCCCTGCAGGAGAAACTCATCGGCCTCATGGGCCAGCTCGCCACCCTGCCCGGGGACATGGACCGCTACCTCGGCACCGGGTTTCCGCTGATCACCGCCGATGATGTCGAGTGGGTCATCAGCGAAGCCCATCGCTATGAAAGCCGCGGCATCCGCTTCACCGGCTGGGCCCGCCCCGGGGCCGAAGGATGCCTCGCCCGCGCCTCGGTGGACCACGCCCGCTCCGTCGCCCGCCGCGCCGAACGCGCCATCCTCCGCCTCCACGAATCCGGCGGCGACGTCCCCCGGGAAGTCCGCCTCTTCTTCAACAAACTCGCCGACCTCCTCTGGATCCTCGCACGCGTGGAGGAGTGACCCGGGATCACCCTCCGGATGCCGGTGTTCGCCCGGGTATCGATGGTCATGGCGGGATCATCGGGACAAAGGAGGCACGACCTTACTGTCGTGCCTGGGCAAGCGTCGCATATGAAATGCCCGCACTCCGGTTTGTTTCTTTTTCGCAAGGATGTTCCGGCGATGCCAAGGCGCGATTGATTGGGCTCCCGCGCCTTGCCGGGACAATACCCCGGGAGAAAATGGAAAAACCGAAGATTGAAGCAGGGTTCCTACATTAGGGAAAATTAAACTGCGGATGAACAGGATGGACGCAGATTCACGGGGAAATTTCCGTCCTCGTCTCGAAATCCCGGCTCTTGGAGCGAAATGCGCCGGGGCGTACAGGATTTTCATGGGCGGGTTGGAAAATTGAATGCGCATGAGGCTGCTTCTCATCGTCTCGCGTCGAGCGTTTCGCGGATTTTCCCCTTGGGATCGGCCCTGACGACGATGGCCCCCGGCGGCCCGTGGGCCGGCAAGTCCGCAGCGTAGCGAATGCCATCCCACAAGCCGGTCGTGGCGCCGTAATACACGCATATCGATTGGTAATTCCGCGCTTTCGTGGGGAAGACCGGCCCGGACACCTCATAGCCCTTTTCCTCCAGATCCTTCTTCGCGACGTGGATGTTCTTCCCGGGAGGGGCCACGGATTTCACCACCTCCAGATGGGTGGAGTAGAGTTCCCACGAGTAGGAATGGCACGAGACGAGAGCGAGGCACAGGGCCGCGGCGGGAAAAAGGCGGGTTTTCATGGAGATGTGGGGCGTTTTCTCGCGCTATGGCTCTTTCCTGATTTTTCCGGCCTTCATCGCGGCCCTCCAGGCGCGTTCCGCCACGACGCATTTCGGGCAGATCCGGGTCTTGTGCAGCCCGGTTTGCGAAAAGTGCTCAGGCGGACAGGGGAATCTGCCATTGGGGAAGTATTTCGGTGAGGCCACGATGTAAGCCCGGCTGAGCTTGATGTCGGCATCGCACTCCGGAACGGTGATGACTTCCATTTTCATGGCATGAAGGGAGCAGACATCCTTTCCGGCGGGCAAATCCCGGGGGACAATGCCTTTCCTTTCCAGCCGCGCGACATGGACGCGCTCGGCGTGAGGCTGGTAAGGAGGTGAAGCAGCCTGAACCTTGTCAGGCGAATCGGTTTCCACGGTGCAGGAAGCCAGGAACGCCATCAGGGCCAGGGAACCGGAGAGCAGGTGGCGCGTTTTCATGCGGGCGGATGGGTTGTGGATGGTGGTGCGAATCACCGGACGGAAAGGGCATTTTCTCGGGCATTTTCCCTCATGGAGCGGTGATTTTTTTGGGGAGAATGAGACAGAGGGCGGGAAAAACCTCCCATGCCGCGTGCGCGGATACCGTATCCCGGTCTGTCCGGCAACGATGAAACCAGAACGGACCGAGGTCCGGAACTGCCTTGATGGCATTACAAACACCGCGCATCCGGAGCATTGACATCCCGCCGGCCGCGGTGCATGGCGGAGGTGTCTGAAAAGCGGAGAACCGGTTTCTCCGCCCGCATTCCCCCAAACTCATAGCATTCGGGGCAACCTTGGCTCCAGCCTTTGAATTCCCCCCCCGGAATCCATGGCCGCCCGAGGCTTCTCCGGCTTTCAAGAAAGGAGACGCCATGAAACACACGCTCATCCCCCCCGACAGGTATTGCCAATTCCTCGCGGTTTGCTGTCTCGCGACACTCGCGGAGGCGCAAACGACCATCCTCCCCAACGGCGGATTCGAACAAGGACTCACCGGCTGGACCGCTGCCGGCAACGTCGCCGTCAAGTCCGGCGGCGCCTACAAGCCGCTCGAGGGAACGCGCCTCGCCGCCTTCAACTCGGGCAACACCTCGCCCGGCGGCACCCTGGCGCTCACGTTCCCCACCACCGCCGGCCGCTTCTACCGGCTGGGATTCGCCGCCGGGACGCTTTCCTATGTCAAGGGCGTCCAGCAGCTCGAAGTCACCCTGGCCGCGGCCACTCCGCTGATTTCCAAAACCGTGAGCTTCATCGGCGCCGGAAAGGGCGCGGTGAACTGGGGGGCGGACGTGGAGATTTTCAAAGGCGACGGTTCGCAGGCCAACTTGAGGTTCCGGGATATCTCCCAGTCCACGGACGAGATCGATCTGCTGCTCGACAACATCAGTGTCATCCCGGTCGAAACCCGGACCTTGCGCGTGCAATCCGGCATCTTGGGCGGGCTGCCCATCACCGTCCACCCCGCCGACTTGAACGGTGAGGCCGACGGCCGGACGGAAGTCGTCCGCACTTTCGCGCGCGGCGCCACCGTCAATCTAACGGCCCCATCCGCCGCGACCTCCGTTGCCGCCCCCTACAAACAGTTCACGGTGCGGTTTCAAAAGTGGCGGATGGACGGCGCGGACTACAGCACGAACCGCCTCGTCCAAGTCCCGATGAACGCCGACCACACGCTTGAGCCGGTCTATGTGCAGGGACTGCCGGTCATTGTCGGGCAGCCGGTCAACGTCACCGCGCTGGTCGGCCGGCCCGCCGCCTTCCACGTCACGGTGGATCCGCCGGACACCCACTACGGCTGGCGCTTCAACGGCGCGCCGATCAACACGCAAGCGGCGCTCTATCCCACCTACCTGATTCCCGGCGTCACCCTCGCGGATCAGGGCCGGTACGATGTGGTGGCCGGAGACATGTCGGGCTCCGTCACGAGCCGGCCCGCATGGCTGACGGTCCTTCACAGCGGGTTTGGAAACGGCGGATTCGAGACCGGTTTCGACCGTTGGTCCGCCTCCGGCAACGTGAGGACCCAGCCCGCATCCCCGGCGCCGGAGGGCTCCAGAGTCGTGGGTTTCAATGCCGGAAATACCGCGCCGAACGGCGTGCTCGCGCAAACCTTCCCCACCAGCCCGGGCATCACTTATCTGCTGACCTTCCGAATGGGCGTGCTCTCATACAACACCAGCGAACAGATCCTGGACGTGGAGATCAGCGGAAACAGCCCGCTGCTATCGCGGCAGTGTCTAATGCGCGGTGCCGGCGGCGGCACGACCGTCTGGCAAACCAAGGCGCCGTTTTTCACCGCGGACAGCGAAGAAACGACGATCCGTTTCCTGGATCATTCCACCACCACCATATCGATCGATCTGTTGTTGGACGCGGTCAGAATCGAAGCGATTCCCGATAACCTCTCCATCGTTCCCGCGGGGATTTTCGCGATGGGAAGCCCGGCGACTGAAAACGGCCATGGCAACAACGAGACACTCCATACGGTCATTTTCGCCAATCCACTGCTCGTCGAAAAAACGGAAACCACCTGGGCCGGGTGGAACGCCGTCCGCGCTCAGGCAAGCCAATACGGATACAACGACCTCCCGGCAGGCCGGAACGGATACAACGGCGACGGCAGCGGAACGCATCCGGTCACCGAAGTCTCGTGGTGGGACGCGCTCAAATGGTGCAACCTGAAAAGCGAGTCCGAGGGCCTCATGCCGGTGTATTACACCAGCGCCGCGCTCGACGCCGGCCATGTCCTGCGCAACGGCACGCCGCAGGTCTTCGCCAACTGGAACTCCCCCGGCTACCGCATCCCCACCGAGTCCGAGTGGGAAAACCTCTGCCGCGCCGGCACCAGCACCGCGTTCTTCAACGGCCCGCGTGCCGTCTATGGCATCGGCGATGCCGACGCCACGCTCGACCAGTCCGGCTGGTACACCTACAACAGCGGCGGCAACACCCGGCCCGTCGGCACCAAACCCGCCAACGCCTGGGGGATTCACGACCCTCATGGCAACGTCTGGGAATGGTGCTGGGACTTCTATGCCGATGACTATCCCCCCAATCTCGTCAGCGATCCGCGGGGAGCCGCTGCGGGCACCGACCGCGTCCTGCGCGGCGGGAGTTTCCACATGACTTCCTACTGGTGCCGCTCCGCCCAGCGCTCATGGCACACTCCCATCCAGCGCGAATGGTATCTCGGCTTCCGGGTCGTGCGCTCGCTGCCGCAGTGACGTGTTCGCATGGCAAACAAGCCGGTCATGAGGCGAAGCCCCCCTTCGCCGGGAGGGATTCCGCCGTTCGCGGGTCATGCGGAATCCCACGTATCATGTGACGGACCCCGCGTGTCCGCGGCGGCGGGAAATCATGTTTTCCGTATTCCCGTATTCCGTGGATTGTCATCTTCCCTTCCGGGTTGACATGTCGCATGCAAGGCCGGCCGGACTAGCGGCCGTGCGCCCGGTGCTTTCTGAAGATTTCAAGCGTGCGCTTGCGCTCGGCGTCGTGGTCCACACAGGGGAGGGGGTAGCCGGGGGCGATCGGGCGGTTTCCGGCGGGCGCTTGAAGCAGCAGTTTGGGATCAACGTTTGCCAGTTCCGGCACCCAGCGTTTGATGTAGGCGCCTTGGGGATCGTAACGGGCGGTCTGCGACCAGGGGTTTTGGATGCGGAAGTAGGGGGCGGCGTCGGCTCCGGTGCCGGCGGACCATTGCCAGCCGCCGTTGTTGGAGGCGATCTCACCGTCCACGAGGTGCCGGAGGAAGTGGGATTCGCCGAGTTTCCAATCGTGGTGGAGATCCTTGGTTAGAAACATGGCGGTGATCATGCGGACGCGGTTGTGCATGAGTCCGGTGGCGAGGAGTTCGCGCATGCCGGCATCGACGATGGGGAAGCCGGTGCGGCCCTCGCGCCAGGCGTCGTGGTTTTCGCCGGGTTCGTCCCAGGGCAGGCCGCGCCAATCGGGGTTGAACTCCTCGTCGAGCACGCCGGGGAAGTGGTCGAGAATGGCGAAGTGGAATTCCCGCCAGGCGAGTTCCTTGATGAAGACCTCGAAGCCGGTGCGCGCGGCGGGTTTCGCCGCAGCCATGGCCCGCATGGTTTCGGCGTACACCCTGCGGATTGAGATCAGGCCGAAGCGGAGGTCCTGGGAGATGCGCGAGGTGTTGCCGAGTGCGGGAAAATCGCGTTTGGCGGCGTATTCCGCCACGCGCCGGGCGAGGGCGGATTTGAGGCGCAGGCTGGCGGCGCGTTCGCCCGGTTCCGGGATCGCTGCGGTGCATGGCGGGAGTTTCCAGTGCGCCAGCGTGGGCGGGGGATCGGAACGCAGGCCCTTCGGTGTGTTGAGCGGGCCGGGTTTTCCACCGGGCTTCCGTTTTTCAAGCGAGAGCCAGTTGCGGCTATACGGGGTGTAGACGCGATAGGGCTGTCCGTTCCGGGTGAGGACTTCGCCGGGCGCGTGGAGACAGTGGTCGTCGTGTCCATGGCACCCGATCCCGATTTCAGAACAGAGCTGTTCAAGGCGTTTCTCGGTTTCCTTGCCGAAGGGGTCCGGATCGCGGTTGAAATGGATGGCGACGGCCCCGGTTTCCAGAATCAGGTTCCGGAGTTCGGTGATCGCCTCGCCGGGGCGGAAAACCAAGTTGCCGTCGAGGATTTCCAGATTGCGGGACAGGGATTGGAGCGCTCCGCAGAGGAACTGCTGGCGGTTTGGCCCGGTCCACGAGTGTGCGCCTTCCCAGCGGCTTGTCACGTAAACGGGAACGACCGGCAGACCATGGGCCGCTGCGGCGAGAAGGGCGGTGTTGTCGGTGACCCTGAGGTCGCGCCGATACCAATGGATGACGGAAGGGGAGGGCTTGGCCATGCGTGCGGCAAGCTGGGCCGAAGATTCCGGTGCTCCACCGAAATCGCGGGGAGGTGTGTCAAACCGCCTCCGCGAGCATTTTTTCGACCTTGCGGACGGTGGTCGGGCTGAGCTTGCCATCCACTTTCTTGGCTCCGTCGAGGATGGTTTTGGCGTCGGCAAGCGCCTTTTCGGCGGCTGCCAGGGACTTTTTGCCCCCACCGAATTTCTTGTCCGGAAAATACCGGGTGAAAGTGGTTCCGGCGCGGCTGATGCAGAGACGCCATCCTTCAAAGGCGGCGCTCTCGTAGGTGAAACGCGTGAGGTTTTTCTTGGATTTCATTGGGGGAATGGTTTAACGGCACCTCACTTATGGGGGCGTTCTGCTAGAAAATCTAGCGATTTTTTCGGGCTGGCCGCCGTTTGGGCGGTTTTTTTGCCGCCCACAGGGCAAAAAATGCTTTGCAAGCCGGGTCCGGCCGTCATTTATTCGCCGCCCCGCGGGCTTTCACAGCACGCCGTAGGTCCTCCTTTCGCCGGATTCAAACGGCGATTCCGCCCGCTGGAGGGTAACCCGGCCATCCACAACATCCCATGTCAGCAGTCAAACTCGCTCGTTTCGAGCTACCCAACCGCCTCGTCCGCAACGAGGAAACCGCCACCGACACCTACGCCCAGTTCATCGCCGAGCCCTTCGAGCGCGGATACGGCCACACCATCGGCAACTCGCTCCGCCGCGTTCTGCTCTCCTCGCTTGAGGGGGCCGCCATCACCTCCGTCCGCATCGCCGGCGTGCAGCACGAGTTCTCCAGCCTTCCGGGCGTGGTCGAGGACGTGACCGACATCGTGCTCAACCTCAAGAAGGTCAGGTTCGCCCACGCCGAGAAGGAGCCCCGCATCCTCACAATCAAGGTCGAGAAGGAAGGCATCATCACCGCTGGCGACATCGTCGAGGACCACATCTACAGCGTGGTCAACAAGGACCAGGTCATCTGCACCCTCGACAAGAAGGTGAAGTTCGACTGCGAATTCGAAGTCCGCGTCGGCCGCGGCTTCTCCACCGGCGACGAAAACAAGCGCAAGGACCAGCCGATCGGCGTCATCGCCA
>CAZKQK010000048.1:0-33944 GCA_964554865.1 uncultured Luteolibacter sp.
GACTGTTCGAAAGCGATGATGACATGGATGATGACGACGATGATTATTGAAATCAGCTAACGGCAAATCCCAGCGCCTGCCGAAGATTTTCCGTGCCATCCGGTGCGCCCCGTGCTACGCGTCCCCGCCATGCCGATTTCCCCACCCGAACGCATCCTGCTCGGACCCGGTCCGAGTTCCGTCCCCGCCCGCATTCTCGGTGCTCTCGGCTCGCCGACCATCGGCCACCTTGATCCCGCCTACATCGAGATCATGGATTCGGTCTGTGCGAAGCTCCGCGAGGTCTATCAGACCACCAACGCCCTCACCTTCCCGGTGTCCGCCACCGGCATGGCCGGCATGGAGGCCGTGGTCACCAACCTGATGGAGCCGGGCGACGAGGTCATCCTCTGCATCAACGGCGTCTTCGGCCAGCGCATGGAGGATGTCATGCGGCGGGCGGGTGTCACCGTCCACGCGATCAACGTGCCGTGGGGGGAAATCTTCCCTGACGCCATGGTGGCCGAGGCCATCGACCGTTTTCCGAAATCCAGGGCCGTCGCCATTGTTCATGCCGAGACCTCCACCGGCGCGCACCAGCCGCTCGAAGGCATTGCCCGCCTCGCCCGCGCCGCGGACATGCTGTTCATCGTGGATGCTGTCACATCGCTCGCCGGTCACCCCGTGAAAGTCGATGAATGGGGGATCGATGGGATCTACTCCGGCACCCAGAAGTGCCTTTCCTGCCCTCCGGGGCTCTCGCCCGTCTCGTTTTCGCCGCGAGCGCTGGAGGCGATGGACCGCAGGAAAACCAAGGTCCAGAGTTGGTATTTCGATGTCTCCATGCTCAAGGCCTATTACAGCGGCAGCGGCAAGCGCGCCTATCACCACACCGCGCCCATCAACATGATCTACGCGCTGCACGAGGCGCTCTCCATCGTGCTTGAGGAGGGGCTGGAGCCGCGCTTCGAACGCCACCGCGCCGCCCACCTCCGCCTGCGCGCCGGTCTGGAAACCCTCGGCATCGAATACATCCCGCCCCACTCGCTCCACACGCTGAACTGCATCCGCATTCCGGAAGGTGTGGATGACGCGCTTGTTAGAACCCGCCTGCTCGACGAATACGGCATCGAGATCGGAGCCGGTCTCGGTCCCTTCGCCGGCAAGGCCTGGCGCATCGGCCTGATGGGCCACTCCGCCACCACCGCGAACGTCGATCTCGTCCTCGCCGCCCTCGCGAAACTGCTCTGAAAAAGCCCGGGGTTCCTTCTTATCGGGGGGGGGGGGCGAAAAAATCGGGTATGAAGAAACGAAAAAATCCTCATACTGGCCTCCGGCGTGCTACAAGGCTCCCGCCGATGCCCGAAGACGACAACCATGACGGGGTGAAACGGATCACCGTTTCCATGCCCGATGAAACCTATCAGGCGCTCGACCGCCTGGTCCAGCAGCGCGGATTCGACAACCGTTCGCAGGCGGTTTCCGAAATGATCCACCAGCACGCCGCCCAGCACCTGGGGAAAGTGGGCACCGAGGTGATGGCCGGCACGCTCACACTGGTTTACGACGAATCGAAGAGCGCCCTCTTGCGCGACCTCTCGCGCATCTACCGCGACCACGTCGCCGAGGTGATTTCCTCCCAACACATCCTGCTGGAGGACGAACACGTGCTGGAGGTCATCCTGATGCAGGGCCCGGCGAAGACGCTCCGCGAGATCGCCAACAAAATGGCCACCTGCAAGGGAGTGAAGACCGCCCAACTCACTCTCACGCCACACCTCATGCCGCCCCTGCACGCGAAGCGCCCGCAATCCTGAGGCGCCGATCACCATGAAAGCCATCATGCAAAGGAAACTCGAACGCGCCGGCATGTGGTCCGGCGTGATCTCGCGCCACAAACGGCTGCGCCTGACCGACATGAGCGGCGGGGCGAATGTCCCGATGCTGCTCTACAACGCGCTTGAGAAATCCGAACGCTACAACATGCCGGACACCCTGAAGGGCCAGCATATCTTCCATCTTCGCGCGCCGTATTGCCTTCATTCGGACATGGGACGGCTTCTGGCCTCCATCACCGCGGACACCGTGGGTTGGCACGACACCGTCTGCGGGCACTCCGACGCCGCGCTGGTCCTCGCGAAGCACGGACAACTCGATTACCAGCAGGCCCGCAACGACTGGCACCGCAACGGACACGACTGTTTCCTCATCGAACTCGCGAAGTGGGGCCTTGGAAAGGCCGACCTCGTGCCAAACCTGAACCTCTTCAGCAAGGTCGTCGCCGACGAGGCGGGCAAGTTGTCATTTGTGCCGGGAAACTCGAAGCCCGGCGACTTCATCGAACTCCGCCTGGAAATGGACACGCTCGTGGTGATCAACACCTGCGGGCACCCGCTCGATCCGGCCCCCGCATACCGCCACGGAGAGGTTCTGCTTGAAGTCTTTCCCGGCGAACCCGCCGGTCCGGACGATCCCTGTTTCACCATCCGCCCCGAAAACCTCCGCGCCCGTGAAAACAATGAAACCTATCACCAACTGCGGTTCTAACATGATCGAAAGCCCCTTCAGGCCCGAGAGCGCCGTCATGCGCCACACCATCCCCGCAGGCGACCGGTGGGTGGGCGAGATCCCCGAGGGCGGGGTCCTGCGGATTGTCGATCTGGAGGGAAACCAGGCTGCGGACACCCTGTTTTTCAGCGCGGCGGACCCCGCCGAGCGCTACAGCGCGGACCGCACCATCCGCGAGCAGGCCGCGCTTTATCTGACAACCGGCAGCCGTCTGATGAGCACCTCGGGCAAGGTGCTCCTGGAAATCACCGCCGATACCTGCGGCCGCCACGACACCTTGGGCGGGGCCTGCTCGCGCGAGAGCAACACCATGCGCTACGGCCATGACCGGGAGTGCATGCACGCCTGCCGGGACTCGTTCATCCGCGGAGCGCAGGAATGGCGCGCCGCTCTCACCAAGCGCGACCTCACCTGCAATATCAACTTCTTCATGAACGTCCCCGTCACGCCCGACGGCCGGCTCACGTTCGCGGACGGCATCTCGGCCCCCGGACGCTACGTCGAGATGAAAGCGGCGACGGATGTCGTGTGCCTGATCTCCAACTGTCCCCAGCTCAACAACCCCTGCAACGGCTGGAACCCCACACCGGTGGAGGTGATGCTGTTCTGACAATCGGGCGCCACGCAGTGGCGGTTTTCCATATCTCCCCATGAACATCCTTATCGCAAATCGTGGCGAAATCGCCGCGCGCGCCATGCGCACCTTCGCCAGGCTTGGCCACCGGAGCATCGCCGTGTATTCGGATCCGGATTACGCCTCGCCCCATGTGGAACTCGCGGATGAGGCGCACCGTCTCGGGCCGGGACCGGTGGCGGAGAGTTATCTCTTGAAGGACCGCTTGTTGGAGATCGCGGCCGGCTCGGGCGCGCACGCCGTGTTTCCCGGATACGGACTGCTCAGTGAGAACGCGGACTTCGCCCGCATGTGCGAAGAGGCCGGTGTGAAATGGCTGGGTCCCACGCCGGATCAGATCGCCGCTTTCGGTTTGAAACACGAGGCCCGCCGGCTCGCGGGAGAGGCGGATGTGCGGCTGGTGCCGGGAACGGGTTTGCTGGATGACGCCGCCGCCGCCGTGGCCGCCGCGGAAGGGATCGGCTATCCGGTGATGCTCAAAAGCACTGCGGGAGGCGGTGGCATCGGCATGAAAGTGTGCCGTGATGCCGCGGATGTCCCCGGCGGTTTCGAAACCGTGGCCCGTCTCGGCGAAAGGGGTTTCGGCTCCGGCGCAATCTTCCTGGAACGCTTCATTGAACGCGGCCGCCATGTGGAAGTGCAGATCTTCGGCGATGGCAAGGGCGGGGTGCTGGCCCTCGGAGAGCGCGACTGTTCGGTGCAGAGGCGCAACCAGAAGGTCTTCGAGGAGACTCCCGCGCCCGGCTTGTCCGATGAAACCCGTGCCGCGCTGCATGAGGCCGCCGTGAAGCTCGGACAAAGTGTCAACTACCGCTCCGCGGGAACCGTGGAGTTCATCTATGACTCCGACCGCCGGGAGTTTTTCTTCCTCGAAGTCAACACACGCCTCCAGGTCGAGCACGGGGTGACCGAACTGGTCACCGGCATCGATCTTGTCGAATGGATGGCGCGGCTTGCGCTTGATCCGGATTGGAAGATGCCTGAAACGCCTCCCGTTGTCCGCGGACACGCGCTCCAGGCCCGGATCTATGCCGAGGATCCGAATCATAACTTCCGCCCCGGCAGCGGATTGCTCACCGAGGCGTGTTTTCCCGAGTGGGCCCGCTGTGACGGTTGGGTGGCGGCGGGCACCGAGGTCAGTCCGTTTTACGATCCGCTGCTTTGCAAGGTGATGGTTCATGCGGAAAACCGCGGACAGGCCGTGGCATCGCTCTCGCGGGCGCTCGATGAAACGAGGCTCTCCGGATTCGAGACCAACCTCCGCTACCTGCGCGCCATCTGCCGCTGGCAGCCATTCGTCGCCGGGGGGGTGGCGATGCGCGACATGGCGGCTTTTGTCCATCGGCCGGATACCATCGATGTGATTGCCGCAGGCACCATGACCACCGTCCAGGATTGGCCCGGGCGTCTCGGCTATTGGGAAGTCGGTGTGCCTCCCTCCGGGCCCTTCGATCCGCTCTCGCTGCGGATGGCCAACGCGATGCTTGGAAACCCGGAGGGTGCGCCGGGGCTGGAAATCACCATGACCGGCCCGACGCTGCGTTTCAACCGGCGGACAAGCATCGCTCTGGTAGGGGCTAAGGCGTTGGTGACGGGGAATGGCCGGCCGATCGACACCTCAGGCCCCATCGAAATCGAGGCCGGTGATGTCATCCGGATAGGCCGGTTCGAGGAAACCGGCGCCCGCGCCTATCTCGCGGTGGCGGGAGGATTGGAGTCGCCGGATTATCTTGGCAGCGCCTCCACCTTCACTCTCGGCAGGTTCGGCGGTCCTTTTGGGCGGGCCTTGCTTCCCGGCGATGTGCTTGGGATCAGCTCTTGCGACGCGGCGGGTTCATCCGGAGCAAAACCTCCCGCCCGCCCTCCGCTGACGCATCACTGGAAGGTAGGGGTTTTCTACGGGCCGCACGGCGCGCCGGATTTTTTCCTCGATGAGGATATCACCGCCTTTTTCGGAACCGACTGGGAGGTTCATTATAACTCCGCGAGAACCGGCGTGAGGCTCATCGGACCGAAACCGAAGTGGGCGAGGGCCGACGGCGGCGAGGCCGGACTCCATCCTTCGAATCTCCACGACAACGCCTATGCGATCGGCGCGGTGGATTTCACCGGAGACATGCCCGTGATCCTCGGCCCGGACGGCCCCAGTCTCGGCGGCTTCGTCTGCCCCTGCGTGGTGGTGGACGCGGAGTTATGGAAAATCGGCCAACTGAGGCCCGGCGACCGGGTCGCTTTCGTGCCGGTGGACGGCGCATGGGCCGCCAAACGCGCCGCCGATCTAACGGATTTCATCCACGGTCGCATTTCAAGCCTGCCGGATCCCGAGCCCGCGGCCGATGGTCCGGGTTCGCCGGTCATCGATTCCTTTGGCGATGGCGACGAGATGGTGGTGCTGCGCCGCGCCGGCGATCGTTATCTTCTGATCGAGTTCGGCCCGCATCATCTGGATCTGAAACTGCGTTTCAAGGTTCACGTCGTTTACGAGTGGCTCAAAAAGCGGGCTTTGCCCGGTATCATCGATCTCACGCCCGGAATCCGCTCGCTGCAAGTCCACTTCGATTCCTCGCGGGTGGTAACGGGGAGCCTGTGGAAAACCATCCGCGACGGCATCCTGGCGCTTCCCCCGCTGGAGGAAATAGAAGTGCCCGCAAGGATAGTCCGCATGCCGCTGAGTTGGGACGATCCGAGCACCCGCGAGGCGATCCTCCGCTACATGCGGGGAGTCCGCCCGGACGCGCCATGGTGTCCCAGCAATCTTGAGTTCATCCGCCGGATCAACGGACTGGATTCCATCGACGAGGTGCATCGCATTTTCTTCGGCGCGTCCTATTTGGTCATGGGATTGGGAGATGTCTATCTCGGCGCGCCGGTGGCCACACCGCTCGATCCGCGCCACCGCATGGTGACGACCAAATACAATCCCGCCCGGACATGGACGCCTGAAAACGCGGTAGGCATCGGCGGGGCCTATCTCTGCATCTATGGCATGGAGGGGCCGGGCGGTTACCAGTTTACCGGAAGAACGGTCCCGGTGTGGAACCGCTGGCGGAAAACGGATGACTTCCGGCAACCATGGCTGCTGCGGTTCTTCGACCAACTGAGATTCTATCCGGTGTCTCCGGAGGAGCTGGTGAGGTTGCGCGAGGATGTTCCGCTGGGCAGGCACAAGCTTGATATCAGCGGAACGGTTTTCCGTTTCGCGGACTATGAGGCGTTTCTCGCCGCGAATGCCGGGGAGATCGCCGCATTCCGCGAGACCCAGCAGTCCGCTTTCCGCGAGGAGCGCCGGCGCTGGGAGGAGGCGGGGATTTCCATGGATGTCGCCGCCGGAGACGGGGCGGATGACGCGGAGGTGATCATTCCGGACGGCTGCCACACGCTCGACAGTCCGGTAACCGGCAGCGTGTGGAGGATAGATGCCAGGGTTGGCACGCGACTCGCCAGTGGCGGCGCGGTGCTGGTGATCGAGGCGATGAAGATGGAAATCGCGTTGGAATGCGAGGGAGACATCGAGATAGTAGAAATCCTCGCCACCGCCGGAGCCGGCGTGAAGGCCGGTCAGGCGCTCGTGATCGCAAAACATCTCCCGACATGACAATATCCGGGTTGAAACAACGCTATGCCGCCGGCGGCACACCATCGATGGTCATCGCGGAGTTATGTCTCAGAATCAGGGGCTGGGATGATTCCGCGCTGTTCATTCATCTGCCTCCGGACGCGGAGTTGATGGAACTCGCCCGCAGGGTGGAGGAAGTGCCACGCGATTCGCCGCTTTGGGGGATTCCCTTTGTGGTCAAGGACAACATCGATGTGGCGGGCTGGCCGACGACCGCGGCCTGTCCTGCGTTTTCACGCGTGCCGGATGCGGATGCCGAGGTGGTCCGCCTGCTGCGTGAGGCGGGAGCGATCCCGATCGGCAAGGCGAACCTCGATCAGTTCGCCACCGGGCTTGTTGGCACGCGCTCACCGTTCGGCGCGCCGCGCAACGCGGTGGCTCCGGGTTTTCTTCCCGGCGGATCGAGTTCCGGCAGCGCTTCGGCCCTGGCCGCCGGGCTGTGCGCCTTTTCACTGGGAACGGACACCGCCGGTTCCGGAAGGGTTCCCGCCGCGTTTCAGGAACTCATCGGATGGAAACCCACGCGCGGCCTGATCTCCACGCGCGGTGTGCTGCCCGCCTGCCGCTCGCTCGACTGCGTTTCGGTTTTCACCCGAACGGCTGCGGACGCGGCGGCGGTGATGCGGGTGGTGGGGAAATACGATCCGGCCGATCCTTTTTCGCGGAAAAGCGACCCGTTGCCTTCGGTGTCGTCCTCGTTTCGCTTCGGCGTTCCCATGATGCCGGATTTCGCGGGTGATCCGGATACTCCGGGTTTGTTTGACGGGGCCATGGCAAAACTCCGGCAACTTGGCGGTGAGCCGGTGGAATTCGATCTCACGCCCTTCATGGAAGCGGCGCGTTTGTTATATGAAGGACCATGGGTGGCGGAACGATGGGCGGCGGTGGGGGATTTTGTCGAATCGAGGCCCGGGTCGGTTTTTCCCGTGACAAGAACGATCCTCGAAGGCTCGAAGGGTTGGGACGCTGCCTCGGCTTTCAAGGCCCAATACCGCCTGCGTGAACTTGTCAGGGAAACGGAGCGGGTTTGGCATGACTTCGACGTGATGCTCCTGCCCACGACGCCGCGGCTTTACACCGTGGAGGAGAATCTGGCGGATCCGATAGGGTCTAACAGCATCCTCGGGCGTTTCACCAATTTCATGAATCTGCTGGACTTGTCAGCCGTCGCCGTCCCCGCAGGACGGGCGAGGGGAGGCGCGGCCCCGTGGGGGGTGACCCTTGCCGCACCGGCGGGTGCGGACAACGCGCTCTTGTCGCTGGCCGCCCTGTGGCGGGGTGAGGCGCCGCTGCCTGCGGGCGATGGGCCTAACCGGATCCCCGTGGCGGTATGTGGCGCGCATTTGGAAGGCCTGCCGCTGCACTGGCAATTGGCGGATCGGGGCGCGGTTCTCCGGCGGCGGACGACGACCGCTCCGTGCTACCGGATGTTCGCCATGCCGGCCAGTGGCAGCTTGCCGCCCCGGCCCGCGTTGGTGCGAGATGACAGCGGAGGGGCCGCCATCGCGGTGGAGATTTGGGACCTCGGGCCGGCGGAGTTCGGTGATTTTGTCGCCGCCATTCCGGCTCCTCTGGGAATCGGAAGAGTCCTGCTGGCTGGCGGCGAGCAGGTGCCTGGTTTCATCGCCGAGCCGCGTGCCACCGATGGCGCGGAGGAAATCACCGGCTTCGGCGGATGGCGGGCCTGGCTGGATCGGAAACGATGGGAAAAACCCGGCCCTTGACGACAGGGCATTCGGTTTCCAGATTCCACTCGTCCCCACGCCGGGGGCAAATCACCCGGTTTTCAAACAACAACCTCCCAATCCCATGCCCATCGCAGAAAACATGGCCGCCACCGTCGGCAACACTCCGCTCATCCGTCTCAACCATGTGACCGCCGGTCTTGATGCCGAGATCTGCGTGAAGGCTGAGTTTTTCAACCCGCTCTTCAGCGTCAAGGACCGCATCGGCAAGGCGATGATCGAGGCGGCGGAAAAGGATGGCTCGCTCAAGCCGGGCGGGCTGATCATCGAGCCGACATCGGGCAATACCGGCATTGCGCTTGCCTTCATCGCCCGCGCCAAGGGCTACCGTTGCATCCTCACCATGCCGGAGAGCATGTCCATCGAGCGCCGCGTTTTGCTTCGTCTGTTAGGCGCGGAGATCGTTTTGACTCCGCGCGCCCGGGGCATGAACGGAGCGATCGCGATGTCCAGGAAGCTTCTGGAGGAAACTCCCGGCGCGTTCGGCCCCGGTCAGTTTGAAAATCCTGCCAACCCCCAGGTCCATCGCGAAACGACCGCCGAGGAAATCTGGCGGGACACAGATGGCAATATCGACGCCTTCGTCGCCGGTGTCGGCACCGGTGGCACGCTCACGGGGGTTTCCGAAGTGATCAAGTCGCGCACCGCGATGAAAACCTTCGCCGTAGAGCCCACGGCCAGCCCGGTGATTTCCGGCGGTGCGCCCGGACCGCACATGATTCAGGGAATTGGCGCGGGTTTCATCCCGAAAAACCTGAATGTGGAGGTGATCGACGAGGTGGTCCAGGTGAGCAACGAGGACGCTTTCGCGACCGCACAAGCGCTCGCCCAACAAGAAGGCCTGCCTGCGGGTATCTCCACCGGTGCCAACGTCTGGGCCGCGATGCAGGTTGCCAAGCGTCCCGAGTTCAAAGGCAAGCGGATCGTCACGATCGGCAGCTCGTCCACTGAACGCTATCTCTCCACACTGCTTGCCGAGAAAGTTCGCGAGGAGGTTTCGAATCTCCCGGTCAACGAGATTTGAGAGTGCCGCAGGGACTGGGGAAGGGGAGATTGGCCCGGATGAAACCGGAAGCCGCTTCAGTTCCCCAGGAACTTCGCGACCGCGTGGGTGCGCGAGTGAACGTGGAGTTTGTCGTAGATCCGCTCGATATGGGTGTGGACGGTCGAGTAGCTCACGCCAAGCCCGGCCGCGATTTCCTTGTATGCCAGGCCCTTTGCCAGCAATTCGAGGATCTCGGTTTCGCGTGGTGACAGTCTGTCGGTTTCCCCGGACGGAGCGGGGCCGCGGGCGAATGACTGGACCACCTTGCGCGCGATGATGCTGCTCATCGGCGAGCCGCCCGAGATCACATCTCGCACGGCGGCGACAAGCTCGGCCGCCCTCGGCGGCTTGAGAAGATAGCCCTTCGCGCCCGCGGAAATCGAATTGAAGATCGCGTCCGAATCCTCGTGCACGGTGAGCATCAGAATTTGGGTGGAGCGCAATTTGCCGTGAAGCCTGCGCACGCATTCCACTCCATCGATGCCGGGCAGATTCACGTCCATCAGGATCACCCTTGGCTGAAGCTCCGGGAGTTTCCCAAGCGCCTCCTCCGCATTCGCGAACGAGCCCACGCACTCGATGTCCTTTTCCCGCCGCAGGATGGCCGCGAGGCTGCGCCTGATTCGCTCGTCATCCTCGACAAGCGCCACGGAAATGGTTTGGGGCTGACGCTTGCTCACCAAGCCATCCTCGGCATGAAGCGCGGGCAAGTCAACGGCGCGGGCGATATCGGTCGGCGATTCCATTTGCAGGATAATGCACGGATCGGGGTGCGGGCGCATGTCGGCAATCCTGCCGACCCGCTGCGATTCATTCGCCGCCCAAGGGAACGCGCAATTCCACGGCGGTCCCGTTCTCCGGCTGATGGGTGAGCCGCAGATCGCCACCGATCCCGGCCATGCGGCTGCGAAGATTGTCAAGCCCGTCGCCATTTCCCGCCGAGGTTTCGAAACCCATGCCGTCGTCTTCCAACAAGAGGACAAGCGAGCCGTTCTCCAGCCTCAGCCGCAGCCGGATTTCGCTTGCTCCGGCGTGTTTGACCACATTGTGCAGGGTTTCCTTGGTCGCAAGATAAAGGTTGTGGCGCAAGGCCGGGCTGATCGTGGTGTCGGGGAGTTGGTCGGGGATTTCGATCCTGCTCACCAATCCGGCGGAGCGTGAGTAGCCTTGCACGAAGTTGGCGAGGAAATCGGCGAATCGTTCGAGTGTGTCCTGGGCCGGATTGACAGCCCACACAATCTCGTCCAGCGACCGGGTCACCTCTTTGGCGGTCGTGAAAATCTCGTTGATGTGGCTGCGGGCGACCGGATGCGTGGGTTGCAACTCGCCGTCCGCCAGTTCGCTCAGAAGCGCGATCTGGGTGAGGCTTGATCCAACGTCGTCGTGCAGATCACGGGCGATCCGCGCCCGTTCCTCCTGCACCGCCTGCTGCCGCCTCATTGCCTCGAGCCTGCGCTTCGACTTCCATTTTTCAATGCTTCTAACACCCGAAGCCACCGCGCTCAACGTCGCCAATCCGATGACAATCCTGAACCACAAGGTCTGCCAAAAACGCGGCATCAATCTGAACTCGATGGCGGCGGGACTGTTGCTCCACAGCCCGTTGCCGATCGAGGCGTCCACCTCGAAGCGGTATTTGCCGGGCGGCAGCGCGAGATACTCCACGCTGCGGGTTTTCCGTTCCTCGCTCCAATCCTCCTCCATCGGCCACAAACGGGTGCGGAAGCGCAGCAAACCCGGAGCAGGGTGGTGTAATCCGGTGTAACCGATCTCGATTCGTCCGCTCCCCGGCGGAATGGTCACGCCACCGGGAAAGCTCTGCGGAGCCACTTCGCCGCCATTCGCTTCCATCCTCTCGATGAACACGGCCGGCCGGATCGGTTCCATCCGGAAATCCGACTGTTTCAGAATCGTAAAACCCCGCGTGCCCGCGAATGCCATGCGTCCGTCGGCCATCCTCACCGGGGGAACGATCGTGGTTTCCTCGGCAATCATTCCGTCCGCCCGGTTGATCAGCAGCGGGTGGATGCGACCTCGCTCACCACGGCGGATCTCGGCCAAATCCTCGGTGCCGATTACCGCCAGTCCGCGGTTGGTGCCCACCCACAACCGGCCTTCCTCATCTTCGGCGATCTGCGAAACCACATCATCCGGCAGCCCGTTTTCCGTGGTCACGGAAACGAAACGCCCCTTCACCAGTGCGGCCAGTCCCCCGCCCGCCGTGCCCACCCACAGGGTGCCGTCGCCCGTGATGGAAAGCACGCGGATGACTTCGCTTCCCAGTCCTTCGGAGCGTCCGAAACGCGTTGCCTGGCCATCTTTCCACGAGAAGAGCCCGTCGCCGCGAGTGCCCACCCACAGCGTGCCGTCGGAATCCTTCGCCATCCCCTTGATCGGCCCGGGCGATCCCAGATTCACCGCCTCTCCGCCTGGCAATCGGTGAAGCCCGCCGGTTCCACGGCCCACCCACCCACCGTTTTCGCCGTCCCGGCAAAAATCCCACACATCCGTGATTGCCTTCGATCCTGCGGGCGGCGCGTCCAATCCGCCCGCAGCCCTCAGATTCCAAATCCCGCGATTGGTGCCGATCCAATGACCACCCTCCGGCAGCGGCAGGATACAGTTCACGTTGAGCCCGGCCCGGATCGAAAGCAGTTCCTCGGCAGGTATTGCGACTCCATCCTTCCACCGGAACAAGCCGCGTCCCTGCGAGCCGACGAGAAACCCTCCATCCGCCGTTGCCGCCAGCGCGCCGATGAAATTCGCCGTGCGATCCTCATCACCGACATCCATCAGGACCGGCGTGAGTTTCCTCGGCGTCAGCGCGATGAGTCCCTCGGTCGAGGTGCCCACCCATACCACCCCGTCCGGGCTTGCGCGTACCACCTCGGCATGCGTGAGCAGCGCGGGGTCCGCGATGGATGGCAAGTGGACGACGCCGTCGCGGAATCCGAACAGTCCGGCGCGGAAATAAGCCATCCAGATCACCCCGTCCGGTGCGGCCGCGATCGAAGTGATGGCGGCTTCGGCCAATGGCAGCGGCCACGACTGCCATTTCCCGGAACTCCGCCGCCAAAGCCGCCGATCCGGATCGGCGATCCACAGATTGCCTGTTGCGTCCTCGCAAAACGCCGTCGCATGCATCGGTCCGCCGCCCGAACCCGACCTCCACTTCCCGTCGCTCCGGTGTGAGATTTTTCCGCCCCCATTCGTCAGCCACTGTGTGCCCTCACTGTCGAGGAAACGTCCGATTCCCGGAGGTCGCTTGGGTCCCAGCGTGGTGAAAAGCCCGCCGTCGAGCCGATGCTCACCCGAGACCGTGATCACCCCGTCGCCATCCTCGGCAATCGTCGGGAAAAGCCGCAATGGAAGCCCGTCCTCATTCGTATAGGTGCGCTCGATCCTGCCGTTTCTCAGCACACTCACGCCTCCACCCAGCGTCCCGATCCACAGTGCCCCGTCCCTGGCTTCCAACAGATCGTTCACCGTCACGGCGGCCAATCCGTCACGCAGCCCGTAGGTCTTGAAAGCCGCTCCGTCAAAATGCGCCAGCCCGGCATCGGTGCCCGCCCAGACGAAGCCGTCCCTGCTCACGAGCAACGACCGCACCCGTTCCTGTGGCAGGCCGTCGACGCTGGTCCAGTTGCGGTGGACCATGTCCAGCCGCACCGGTTCGGCGGCCGCCGCACACATCGCCGTGCACACCAGTGAAAACCATCGCCACCCCATGCCGGCCATCATGCACGCCGGCGTCCTTCGCGCAAGAACCCGCGTGTCGGCAATTTTGCCGACTACCCGACCCACCCGCTTCGCCTCATGTTGCGAACGGTATTTTTTGTAAACCTTCATCCTATCCGTCTCTTACACACGACCCCCAGACCCACCAGAAACCATGAAACCCCGTCGTCTTCCCTTCGTTCTGCTCTCCTCCTTCGTCCTCTCATCCCCCGGCCTCCTTGCCGATACCAATACCTGGCAACCTGCCGCGGCCGGCGCATGGGGCACCCCCGCCAACTGGAGCCTTGGCACCGTGCCCGTCGCCGAGGACGACGTCGTCATCAATCTGACCGCGGGCGGCGCCATGTCCATCGGTGGAAACCGCCCCGCCGCGACTCTCGGCATTACCGCCACCGGCGCGGACGCCACGTTCAACACCGCCGACGGTCCCCACACCGTCACGGTCACCGGGGCCACCACCTTCCATAACGCCGCCACCATTGTCTGGGGCAGCACCACGGCCGCCAACAACGTCATCCTCGGCACCACCAGCTTCACCAAAACCGGCGCCGGCTATCTGGAGATGAACGGCTCCAACACCATCGGCAATGCCTTCCTCCGCGCCGGCACCACCGGCATCCGCAACGCCACCTCCCTCGGCACCGGCAACATCACGCTCGGCGACACCTCCGGCAGCGCCGGAGCCACCTTGCGCATCGCCGGCGGCATCACACTCGCCCGGCCCGTCATTCTCGAAACCGGCGCCACCGGCACCCTGCGCATCGACACCCTCGGCGCGTCCTCGGCCGCCTTCTCCGGCGGTGCCACCGGCACCAACAATCTCCAGATCACCAGCACCAACGCCGGGACGTTCACGGTGAACACCGGTGCGATCAACCACACCGGAAACCTCGAACTCCGCAACCTCGGCACCACCGGCAACGGCACGGTCAACGTCAACGCCGCCATCGGCGCGAACGTCGGAAACGTCGGTGTCTTCCGTGATGCGGGCGTCGGGTCGGGGTCGGTGGTCGTCCTCAACAACAGCGGCAACGCCTACTCCGGCAACACCACCGTCAATTCCGGAGCCACCCTGCGACTCGCCATCGCCAACGTCATTCCCGACGGCGCGGGCAAGGGCAACGTCTTGATCGACGGTACGCTCGATCTCCGCAACAACGAGACCATCAATGGTCTTTCCGGCTCCGGCATCATCACCCGCGGCGCGGCCGGCGCCTCCACCCTCACCGCCGGCGGGAACGGTGCCAGCAGCACCTTCTCCGGCACCATCCAGAACGGCTTTGGCACCATGGCCCTCACCAAGGCCGGCTCCGGCACACTCACGCTGGACACCGCAAACACCCACACCGGCACCACCACCGTCGGCAGCGGCGCCGGCATCCTCGCCATCTCCCACGGTTCGGCGCTCGGCGGCGGCACCGCCGCACTCGCCAAAGCAGGTGTGAGCGATGGCACGCTCGAACTCTCAGGCGGCATTTCCGTTGCCAACAACCTCACCTTCAGCTCCGCCACCGGCTTCGGCGGCGGCGGCTCGGCCCACATCCGCAACACCGGCGGGGACAACACCCTCACCGGCACCCTCACCCTCACCGGCACCGGCGGCAACGGCATCAACCTCGAATCCGCAGCCGGAAACCTGACGGTTTCGGGCACCGTCAGCAGCACTGTTGCGGACAGCACCCGGCAACTCGGCCTTTCCGGTGTTTCCACCGGCAGCGTCACCGGCAACATCAATGACACCGGCGCCAACAAGTTCACCGTCATCAAAAGCAATACCGGCACCTGGAGACTCTCCGGACCGGCCAGCACCTACTCCGGAACCACCAACGTCCACAACGGCGTGTTGCTCGCGGGCTCGGACACCGCCTTCGGCGCCAGTTCCGTAATCGTCGGTTCACCAACCGCCGCCACCCTGCTCACCGACGGCGCGTTCACCATCCCGAATCCGATTCAGATGAGCGCCAATCCGACCAGCGGCACCCACACCCTCGGAGGCAATACCGACAACACCTCCACCTTTTCCGGTCCCATCCTGCTCGCCGGAAACGCCACCATCGCCCAGGTCGCCACCACCGGCGGCAACTTCCTCGATCTAACAGGCGGCATCGGCTCCAACAACCTCCAGACCCAGACCCTCACCTTCGCCGGACCCGGGGCCATCAATGTCTCCACCAACCCCATCACCAACGGACCCACCGGCACCGTCGCCGTCAAAGTCACCGGCGGAGTCACCACCTTCTCCACCCCCAACACCTACACCGGAAACACCGCGGTCGAGGCGGGCGAACTGATCCTTCAGGACGCCTCTTCCCTCGCGGACGCATCCACCGTCGAGATCACCGATGGGGCCACCCTCAACCTCGACTTCGTCGGCACCGACACCATCGCCAAGCTCACCTTCAACGGCTCGCCCCAGGCGGTCGGCACCTGGGGCGCGTTGGATTCCGGGGCGGACCACGAAGACGCCCGCATCACCGGCACCGGCTTCCTTCTGGTGCAACCCACCGACTTCCTCTGGACCAATGCCGGCGGCGATGAGAAATGGTCCACCGCCTCCAACTGGGACGTCAACATCACTCCCACTCCGGGGACCCTGCTGCGCTTCCCGGACACCCCGGACACCACCCTCCTTCAGGATCTCCCCGACTTCGCCTCCGTCGGCAGGCTGCGCTTCGAGGCGGATGCTCCGGCATATGTTGTCAACGGTTCCAACACCCTCGGCCTCTCCCTTGGAATTGATAACCTCTCACCCAACAGCCAAACGCTCAACTTCCCGATCGACCTCGAATCCAACAACGTGTTCCAAACGGGCAACAGCGGCGTGCTGCTCACGCTCAACGGTGATATCGGCGGCAGCGCCGGATTCACCAAAACGGGACCGGGCGAACTCGTCCTCACCGGAAGCAATACCTACGGCGGCACCACCACCCTCGCCAACGGCATCACCGCCGCTCTCGGTGCGGACTCCCTGCCATCAACCACCACGCTCGCTTTCGCCAACACCTCCAACTCGGTCATGCTGGACATTGCCGGTTTGGATCAAACGGTCGCCAACATGACATTCGGTTCCCAAACCTCGGGCATCGTCACCTTCTACGGGGATTCCACCACCTCCCTCACCGCCTCGCCCGCCGATCTGGTCTTTGCCCCCGCCGCATCACCGCAAGCGGCCAATCTGACCGTGGACATGCAGACTCTCGGCACTTTCACCTACAACAACAGCGCGGGGACCCTGGTTCTCCAGGCAGGCGCGTCCAACGGCACAGGGATCACCACGGTGACCCTTCCCGGCATCCAGAACTCCATCACCGCGACCAACCTCAACCTCGCCGGCTTGAACGCGTCATCGGGGAACAAATCCATCCTCAATCTCGGCCTCACCAATGCCATCCACGCCAACAACATCAACCTGGCCGCAGGGCAGGGACGCGCCTCCGCCACCCTCCAGTATTCCAACACCCTCGGCACCGGCGGCTCGCTGCAAATCCGCAACGCGGCCGGCGCCGGCGGCGCGAACATCATCGTAGGCAAAAACTCCTCGTTCAATGGCGATGCCACGGTTTACACCTCCCTCTTCGACACCACCGGAAATGATGCCACCCTCGATGCCCTCATCGGCAGCCTCACGGTAGGTAACGCCCACAGCGACGCCGCCCTCAGCCGCCAGGTCCACAGCAACGGAACCTTCCGCATGGGTGCCGGAACCATGACCGCGAACACGGCGGAAATCGCCGTCCTCACCGGAGTCACACCCACCGGTAGCAACAACTACACCGCCACCGGCCTCCTCCACCTTACCGCCGGGGGCACCGCCAACATCGGCACCGTCACCCTTGGAAAGAACAACCTGCCCACGGTGATCGGCGCCACCCACATCAACGGCCAGGTCACCATCGACGGCGGCTCGCGTCTCAATGCCACCACCATCCAGCAAGGCGCCATCACCCCCGGCGAAACCTCACGCATCGCCCGCGTCAACTGGAACCAGGGCACCATCGGCAACATCACCGCCGGTGACCTCTCCGTCAGCGGCGTGAACATCGTGCTTGGCACTTCCGGCGCCCACACATTTGATATCAGCTCCGGCCGGACCGCCGCCGTCTCATCCGCCATCAGCACCCTCAGCGGGGAGACTCCGCTCACCAAGGCAGGCGACGGCACACTCATCCTCAGCGGCGCGAATACCTACACCGGAGACACCATCGTCGCGGACGGCGTTCTCGAAACCGCATCCGCCTTCCTCGATGATAACTCGAATCTGGAAATCGCCACCGGTGCCCAGGTCAAACTCAACTTCAGCGGCACTGATATCGTCGATTCCCTCACCTTCGACGGCGTGCCGCAAGCCGCAGGCACCACCTACGGCGCAACCGGCTCCGGGGCCGCCGTCATCGATGACACCCGCTTCTCCGGCACCGGAAAAATCCAGGTTGGCGTCATTGCCGATCCCTTCTCCGCATGGATGGCTTCCTTCACCTTCGAACCAGGCGCGGACCTCACCAAAACCGGCGATGCCGATGGCGACGGCCTCAGCAACCTCTTGGAATTCGCCCTCGATGGCGATCCCTCCAGCGCCACCAGCTCCGGCAAGGTTGTCGGCAAAATCGATGACGGCCATTTCACCCTCACCCTCCCGGTGCGCGCCGGCGCCGGCTTCAACGGCAGCGGCCCGCTGACCTCGGATCCCATCGATGCGATGATCTATCTGATCGAGGGCGATGACGACCTCTCCGGCTTCTCCTCTGGAGTCGAGGAGCAAACTCCCTCCCTGAGTGCCGGACTTCCCGCCCTCTCCTCCGGAGACTGGGAATACCGCACCTTCCGCCTCACCGCCCCGGTCAGTGGCGAACCGAAGGGCTTCCTCCGCGCCGGCGCCTCGGTCGCTCCGTAACTCCACAAAGGGAAACCCGCCGGGAATTTCCGGTGGGTTTCCCCATGTCCGTTTATTTGACTCTAACGGAAAACCCGAACCAACAGATTCCCGGCCGATGAAATACCGATCAAGTTTCCATTTCCCGTTTTCCATCGCCATCCTGTCGGGTGCCGCCGCCCTGATTGCCCATGTTGGAAATCTGCACGCCGCGAATCTTTACTGGGACGCCAACGGCGCCACCACCGGCGCGGGCACCGCCGTCACCGGCAACTGGGGGACAAGCAACTTCTGGAATACCGACTCCACAGGAGGTGCCGGAACCTTCTCCACCTCCATCGCCGCCACGGACACCGCCGTTTTCTCCGCTGGAAGCGATGCGGTGAGCGGCACCATCACTCTCAACGCGAATACCGTCGTCGGCGGGCTCATTCACGAGGATGGAACGATCAGCCTCGTCTCAAGCGGCTCGGCCAAAAGCCTCACCGTCAACTCCGATGTGACCTTCAGCCGAAGCATCGTCATCGGCACCAACACGGCCACGACCACCGTCAACCTCCTCCTGGGAAGCAACTCCCTTACCCACACCGGCGGCACTCTGGACATTTACGGTGCCAACACCATGTCCGGAGCCTTTCTCAAGGGCGGAAATTCATTCATCGGCCACGCCAGCGCGCTTGGTGGCGGAACGGTGACGATCGGCGATACCGCCGCGAACTCCACCTACACGATGAACATCCGGACGATCACCTTCGCCCGGCCCATTGTCCTCGATTCCGGATCGTTCGCCAACACCACCACCATCCAGAACACCAGTTTCCAGAATTCCATCATGCAGGGCGCGGTCACCAGCGCCGGCAGCGGGGCGAAAACCCTCAATATCAACAGCGTCGCCACCGGCGGCAACGGCTCGATCACCTGGACCACCGGCTCGATCAACCACACCGGCGTCCTCAACCTTCAGAACACCCGCAACACCGGCTCAGGCACCAATGGCGCGGTAACGATCAACTCCGTCATCGGCGGCAACGTCACCGACGTCAATGTCAGCAACACCGCCGGAACCGGCACCCAGACCGTAACCTTGGGCGGTGCCAACACCTACTCGGGAAACACCACCGTCAACGCCAATGCCAATTTGATCCTCAGTGCCGCCAATGTCATCCCCGACGGCGCGGGCAAGGGCAACTTCATCGTGAATGGCTCGGTGGACGCGAGGTTCAGTGAAACCGTCAACGGCCTGAGCGGCAGCGGAACCATCAACCGCAGTATCGCGGGGACCACCACACTCACCGTCGGCGGAAACGACGCGACCAGCTCCTGGGGCGGCACCATCGCGAATGGTTCTGGCACCCTCGCCCTCACCAAGATCGGCGCCGGCACCCTGACCCTGACCACCGCCAACACCTACTCCGGTGGCACCAGCCTCGCCAACAACGCCGGTATCCTCGCCATCTCCCACGGCTCCGCCCTGGGTAGTGGCACCGTCGCGCTCACCAAAGCTGGACTCAACGGCGGCACCCTCGAACTCTCCGGCGGCATCACCGTCGCCAACAACTTCACGTTCAACTCGGCGAATCTTCTGGCCACCACCGGCTCGGCCCACATCCGCAACGCGGCGGGCGACAATGAGATCACCGGCAATCTCACCCTGACAAACACCGGCGGCAACGGAACCAACATCGAATCCGCCTCAGGCACCCTCACCCTCTCCGGCGCCATCACCAGCACCGTCGCCGACAATTCCCGCACCATCAGCCTCGGCGGTGCGGGCGAGGGGATTGTCACCGGCTCGATCACCAACGCTCCGGCCAATTCGGTCTCAGTAAGCAAGGCGGGCTCCGGCACCTGGACCATCGCGAGCACCACCAGTTCCTACACCGGCACCACCACCGTTTCCGCCGGCACTCTCTACGTGAGCGGCAGCCTCGCGAACACCGCTGTCTCGGTTCAGGCCGGTGCCACCATCGGCGGCACCGGAGCACTCGGAGGATCACTCTCATTCAATGCTGCCTCCTTTCTGGACGTGCTTGATTTTGACGACCCGCTGGCTGTCTCCGGCACCATCACCTTCGGTTCCGGCTTCGGCATCGCCAACCTCACCGGTATCGACTGGGAGTCGCTCGACCTGGAAACCCCATACACCGTACTCTCCACCGCCCAGGTCTTCAGCGAATCGAGCATTGATAACTTCGGCATCGCCAATGCCGCCCCGGTGGCTGCGGGCCGCTGGGCGTATTTCGAAAACGGAAGCCTCGCCGTGGTCGTCATACCGGAACCCGCCGCCGCGTTGTCGGGCAGCATCGGCATGCTGTTCCTGCTGCGCCGCCGCCGGGACGGAATCACACATTCCTCCCGGACCCGATGATCCGAATCCTCCTCTCCTGCTCCCTCTTGGGAGTGGTGGTTCCGGCGCACGCGCAGACCGCTCCGCCGCCCACCGTTACCCGCACGCTCACCAGCGGGTCCGCCTCGCTGACGGTCAACTTCACCCTCCACCCGATCCGCAGCCCGAATTTCCTCGTGCGGGTTCAGGATTCCACCGGAGCCTTCGCCACCCACACCGCCGATGTTCCCCGCACCTACATCGGCACCGTCGCCGGTCGCCCGGGCGCCATCGCCGCGGGCTATCAGAAAGCCAACGGCACCTTCCTCTCCCATGTCATTCTGGAGGATGGGAACACCTGGACCAGCAGTGGCACCTCCGCCACCGCCTCCAACGTCACCTGGTCGCCCAATGTCTATCCCACCACCGGTGTCGGCTCCGGTGGCGCGGGCTCCCAGGTGCGCGCCGCGGAACTCGGCGTGGACGCCAGCTACCGCGAATACCTCGCCGTCGGCTCCAACGTGCCGAACCTCATCGAGATGGTCGAGTGGTGCGTCATGAAAACGAACATCATCTATCTCCGGGACGCGGCCATCCTTCACCGCCTCGGCCGGATTGTTGTGCGCACCGGCGCGCCCCATTGCCCCTACGAGGCGATCTCCTCATCGGATTGGGGCGCGCTCCTCTCCACCACCCGCACCCAGTGGAACTCGGTGCTGCCCGCCGGCACCCATGACGTCGCGGTGATGATCAAACCCGCGGTCGGCGGCGGTCTCGCCTACGTCGGAGTGATCGGAACCGCCAGCCGCTACTCGATCACCGGCGCGTCATCCGGGGATTTCACCAATGTCTGGCGCCACGAAGCCGGCCATAACTGGGGTTCATCCCACTTCGAGGGCGGAGGCAAGCCCGAGGGACCCACCATCATGTCGGATAACAGCCTCGCCCGCTTCTCCTCGCCGGAACTCGCCAGGATCATCAGCCACCGGAACGCGAGGAACTCCGTGCTCGACAACCTCGGCTCCTATGCTTCGCCGCTGCCGCCGCGCGCGAATGCGGACCGCATCACCATGGGAAATGGCGCGCTCACCTCCGTCGTCGACGTGCTGGACAACGACAGCGACAGCAACGGCCAGACCATCACAATCCATTCCTTCGACCACTCTTCCACCCAGCGTTCGCTCGTCGTCCGCTCGCCCGGCACAGGCCCCTCCGGCCGCGATCAGCTCGTGATCTACGCACCGCCGAATTTCACCAGCGGATACGGTCATTTCAACTACCGCGTCCAGGACAGCGCGGGCTATCAGGGAGTCTCCAAAGTCTATGTGAACCCGGTGAAACTCCCCCTCATGCCGCCTCTCTGGGCTGCGGGTGACATCGGATCGACCGGCGCCGCCGGCGACCAGGGCGGGGCTGAGGCCGCGCAAGTCATCTATGCCTCGGGTGCCGATATATGGGGTGCTGCGGACGCGTTCCGTTTCGTGCGTCAGCCGGTCCAGGGAGACTGCGACCTCCGCGCCCGCGTCACCGGTCAGGCCGCCACCAACGGCTATGCCAAAGCCGGCGTCATGCTCCGTGCGGACACCTCCGCCGGATCGGCCCACGCCGCGCTCTACGCGACTCCCGAGAACGGTTTCGCCTTTCAATACCGCTCCGGCTCCGGAGGAGTCACCTCCCATGTTCAGGGCCCGTCACTCAATGCCGCGCCCCACAACTGGGTGCGTCTCACCCGCACGGGAAACCAGATCGTCGCCCTGGTTTCCGCCGATGGAACCGCTTGGACACAGGCCGGAAGCGCCACCATCGCCATGCCCTCAGCGATCCATGGCGGGCTCGCCGTCACCAGCCATGTCGCCAACACTCTCGGCGGAGCCGCCTTCGACCATGTGTTCCTGCGAGACTCTAACAGCTCGCTCGTCCTGTTGGATGACACCTTCGATGTCTCCCCCGCCACCATCGACAACGACGCCGCCGACCCGCTTGACACCCGCTGGACTCCGTCCGGAGGCACCCTCGCCCTCGCCGGCGATTCCACCTTGGGCGGCGGGCAGGCACTCTCCTTCGACGCCACTTCCTCCTTCGCCTCCATGTACGGATCCTTTGCGGGAAGAACCCTCGTTTCCGAAGGCGACATCCTGCGTCTCACCTTCCGATTCCGGCTCACCCAGGCTGCAACGAACTCGGCCGCAGGGTTGCGCTTCGGCCTCTTCAACCGCACCGGAGACGGCTACGCGGCCCAGATCGGCACCGGCGGAAACACATCCTGGTCCCTCGTCAAGGGAACCGCGGGGTATGGCGCGGGAAGCACCGCCGGACTCGCCGGCGCCGCCAGATTCTCCCTCAACGATCAAGCGGCCCACACCGCGAGGATCACTCTCAAGAGAACCCTGTCCGGCATCAATCTCTCCCTCGCCATCGATGGCTCCGAACTCGTCGCCTCGGACTCCCTTCCCGTCACCACCTGTTTCGACACCGTCGCCATCCGCAATGGCAACGTCACCACGGACTTCCGCGTCGATGACATCCGCGTCGAAGCCCTCCGCTCCGTCACACCGGCTTTCGTGGCGGATCCGGTCCTGCTCCCGGACGCGGCGGCCGGTTACGCGTATGCCGCCGATCTAACGAAACGGCTGGTGGAAACAGCAAGCGGGTTCACATTCACCAAGCTTTCCGGAGCCTCGTGGCTGGAGGTGTCTCCCGAAGGCATTCTCAGCGGAACACCCGCTCCCTCGGACACGGGCACCCAGTCCGCCGTCATCCGCGTGACCAACGAACTCGGGGAAACCGCCACCGCCACCATCACCCTTCAGGTCGGAAATGAACTTCCATCGCTCTACTGGAACGGCGGTGCCGCATGGAACCAACCCTCCGCCTGGTCCACATCGTCCGCCGCGGCCACTCCAAACCCGGTGTCTCCTCCCGATTCCGGACAACGGGCCGTTTTCAACATCTCGCCCCTTGTCTCCGCACAGACTGTCTCCCTCGGGGGAGACGCGACGGCATACGGCCTGTTAGGCATCTCCGGCGGCACGGTTGCCCTTCAGGGTGGTGGCGCGAACCGCACGCTCACCCTCGGCCCCGGCGGCATCTCGACAGTCGGCGGATCGGGGGCGCTCACCATCGGCAGCGCCACCACGGGCCAGCAGGTGGCGCTCAACCTCACCGCCAGCCAATCGTGGACCAATGCCTCCTCCGCCACCGTCACCATCAACAACAACGTCACCGGTTCCGGCATCGATCTGACCACATCCGGAAACATCGCCTTCCGCGCCGGAGCCGCCCTCGATCTGGGGACCGGCACCCTTTCCCACAACAGCGGCACGCTCGAACTCCAGAACAACATCAACACCATCGGCAACATTCACCTCAACGGCGGCTTCGTTTTCGCCCGCAACGCCTCCGCTGTCGGAACCACCGGCTCCATCACCCTCGGCGCCGCCGGTGGCGGCGCCGCAGCCACCCTCAATCTCTCCACCGCCACCTTCGTCAAGCCGATCATCCTCGGCTCCACCACCGGCCAGCTCACCCTTGGCAACTATGGATTCCAGAGTCCCGTCATCAACTCGGCCATCACCGGCTCCAACCACCTGACCGTCAGTGGAACGATCAGCACCACCACCGGGAACTCAAGTTACACCGTGACCCTCGGCGGACCGGTCAATCACAGCGGCAACCTCACCCTCCGCAACACCGGCGCGGGTGAAAACGCGGGCGGCGTCGACAACGGCACGATCGCGGTCACCGGCGCGATCGGCTCCAACGTCAGACAACTCACCGTCACCAACAACTCCAGCTCCACCGGCGGCGCCCAGAAAGCGACACTCTCCAACACCGCCAACGCCTGGACCGGAGACACCACCGTCCACCCGGGCGCACTGCTCCAGCTTGGCGCATCCAACACCATCCCGGATGGCGCGGGCAAGGGCAACCTCACCGTCAATGGAACCTTCGATCTGCTCTCCCACAACGAAACCGTGAACGGCCTCAACGGTTCGGGAAATCTAACGGCCACCGGCGCGGCCGGCGCCAGCACCATCACCGTCGGAGCCGCGGACGCATCCTCCACCTTCTCCGGCGTCCTCCAGAACGGCTCCCGCACCCTCGCGCTTGCCAAGACAGGCAACGGCACGCTTGTCCTTTCCGGAGCCAACAGCCATTCGGGCGGCGCCTCCATCCCTAACAATGGCGGAACCCTCCGGATCACCCATCCGCAGGCACTCGGCACCGGAGCCGTAGCCATCACCAAAACCGGATTCTCCACCGGCACGCTCGCCCTCGATCTAACGGAGGAAAACACCATCACCAACACCTTCTCCGGCTTCGGCTCGACCACCTTTTCCGGCGAGACCACCATCCCGTGCATCCACAACCTCGGCGGCGCCAACACCCTCACCTCGCCACTCACCATCACCGGCACCGGCGGAAACGGCCTCGCCCTGCGCTCGGATGGCGGCCTGCTCATCATCCAGGGAACCGTCAGCCAAACCGTCGGCACCATCCGCAGCCTCCACCTCGGCGGTGAGAGTGATGGCCTCATCCAAGGCGACATCCTCACGGCCACCGGCGGATTCAATCTGGTGAAGGACGGAGCGGGAACCTGGACCCTCACCGGCACCAATACCTACTCGTCCGGCACCACCATCAACAATGGCGCCCTCGTCATCGGCTCCGGCGGAATCACCGGGACGCCCGGCACCGGTTCCATCACCAACCACGCCAGCCTCGTCATCGACCGAAATAACGCCCTAACCCTCACCAACCCGATTGGCGGCACCGGCTCGTTCACCCACGCAGGCGCCGGTACAACCACGCTCACCGAAAATTGCTCCTATACCGGTGACACCCACATCAATGCCGGCGGCCTGGCCCTCAACCATCCCTTTCTGCATGACGGCTCCGGCCTCCATCTCGCCGCCGACACACTGCTCACCCTCAACCACAACGCCACCGACACCATCGACGGCCTCTTCATCGACGGTTTCCGCCAGCCCGCCGGCACCTGGGGCGCACCCGGCTCCGGCGCACAACATGAAACCCATCTGATCGCAGGCGCCGGAAAACTCCTCGTCATCACCGGAGCCGCCTCCGATCCCTATGCCGGCTGGGTCGCCCTCCACGGGTTGGGCATCCCCAACTCCGGACCTCACGGGGATTACGATGGCGACGGTCTCATCAACCTCCTCGAATACGCCCTGGGAACGGATCCCAAACAACACACGCAACTGCCTCCCGTCGTGCTGGAAGGCGGACTGCTCACGCTCACCCATACGCTCAACCAATCCGCCACGGACATCACCCTTTTTGCCGAATGGTCGGACGACCTCATCCGTTGGAGCGAGGAAGACATCGCGTCCGAAGTCCTCTCGGAGGAACATGGCATAAGCACCCTCAAACTGAGCCTGCCAACCGATGGCAGCCCCGCCCGCTTCATCCGTTTGCGGGCGGCCCGTCATGAATTTTTCAGATGCGACTGCGGCGGGTGCCGGGCAGGCTCGGATTCCCCGGCGCCCGAACCTTGATCCCGTTCAATATGATGAGACTTATCTCCATCCTTTTTTTCCTGATCGTTCTTTTCCCCCTTTCCCTATCCGCCCAGTGGGGGGCGGATTCGCAACCCACCCGCACCACCGCCGACCACACGAAGCGCGTGATCGGATACGTCACCCAGTGGGACGCATGGAAATCCACCGATGCCGGCCTGCCGAAACAGGGATTCCTAAACCACCTGAATCTCGACTATTCGCAATACACCCACCTCAACTACTCCTTCTTCGGCGTCGCCAATGACGGCTCGCTGCATTCCGGCGACTACCGGAACCCCAACATCCATCAGGCCGGGTCCACGCAATCGCCCGCTCCCCTGCTGAATGGTGATATCTATTCCTCGTGGGACTATCATCTTTTGTGGGGCCACCTCACACCGCTGTGGGAAATCAACGCCACCGCCCAAGCCGCGGGCTTCATTGCCTTCAATGGCGGTTGGAAACACACCGCCACCGGCTTGACAGGGCAACTGCCGGTCCCCTGCCACCCGCCGGGCACCGCACCCGGAATCCTCGAGCTGGCCCACTCCAAGGGAGTCAAGGTCATGGCATCCATCGGCGGATGGTCGATGTGCAAACACTTTCCCGAAACCGCCGCGGATCCCGTCAAACGCGCCCGCTTCATCGCGGATTGCCGGAAACTCATCGCACTCGGATTCGACGGCATCGATCTCGACTGGGAATACCCCGGCCCCTTCGATGGCATGAATTTCACCGGCACCCAGGCGGACTTCTCCCATTTCCTCACGCTCGTCACCGAGCTGCGCGCCGCCATCGGTCCGGACAAGGAAATCACCTCCGCCATGAGCGCCGCGCCTGTCAAGCTCGCGGGCTTCGATTGGCCTGCCGTTTCGGGCATCCTCGATTCGATCAACCTGATGACCTACGATTTCGAGGGTGGCTGGTCCGACCATGCCGGACACAACGCCCAACTCCACCCTCATCCCGGCCACGAAACCACCACCTTCGCCTGCTCCACCAGCGTCCAATACCTGATCGACCAGGGCGTGCCCCGCTCGAAAATCGCCTTGGGCCTCGCCTTCTACGGTCGTGGCGTCATCTGCAATGGTCCCGCCGCGCTCGGCGCGCCCACCGTCAAGGTGCCCAAGACCATCCAGCCGGACGGCCCAATCATCACCGCCGCGGATTTCGCCTCATGGGAGCCCTTCGACGCCACCCCTACCTATCAGCGCATCACCCAGCTCATGGGCGCCGGGTGGACGCGGCATTGGGATGATGTTTCAAAGGTTCCCTATCTGACAAAAGGAAACTCGTTTCTCAGTTATGACGACTCCCGCAGCATCGGCTGCAAGGCCGCCCATGTCCGCCAGCAGGACCTCGGCGGAGTGATCGTCTGGCACGCCTATGGCGACCTCCGCGCCGGTGCCATCGTCAACCCCTCCGACAAGCTGCCCTTCAGCCCCGCCACCGGCGCGCCCTTGATCAATGTGGTGAACTCCGTGCTCGCCGGCGATGCCGTCCCGCAGGATGGGCAGGAAGGTCCGTCACCCGCGGGCGGTCCGCAGCGTGGCCTCAACACCCTGCCCGCCCGGCCACTGGTCTTCGGCTACATCAACGCGCTGCGGAATGTGAATGGCCAGGACCAGGTGATCACCGATTTTCCCGCCGCCATGCGGGCCGCCAATCTCGAAGCCTTCGATGTCATCATCACCGCCTTCGCCGAGCCTCTCGCAGACGGGACCATCGGCACCGGACTTGGCGCGTTCTCCAGCTACCTTCCCGCAGTCGTCGATGAGGGCCACGCTCTCGGAAAATCCGTCGTCGTCTCCATCGGCGGAGCCTATCCGGAATCCCTCGCCAACCGGTTCGCCACCATCGCCGCCAGCCCGGTATTGCGCCAGACCTTCGCCGACAACGTCGTCGCGTTTCTGGAAACACATCGTCTCGATGGCGTGGACATCGACTACGAATTCCCGGCCGATGCCACTGCCCGCGCCAACTTCACCCTGCTCATGCAAACCCTGCATGACACGGTGAAAGCCGCCGATTCGAGATATATCGTTTTCTTCGGAGGCGGTCCCGGATGGTATCTCGGCAGCTTCGATTTCACCGCCCTCCATCCCCACTGCGATTTCTTCTTCTACTTCGGATACGACTGGAAAAACCCCGCCAACGGTCCGCTCCGCAAACCCGGAAGCATCCAGTGGACACAAGCCGGCGACACCCTGCCGGAGGCATCGGTGAAAGGCGGAATCGACTACGTGCTCTCCAAGGGCTTCCCCGCGAACAAAATCATCTGCGGCCTGCCCTTCTATGGATCCAACAACACCTCATGGTCCGCGGTGAGGAACCTCTGGCACGCCAACCCTTCGTCCTTCGCCATCCACCCGGACTCGCTCGAAGTCCAGATCAACGGCGAATGGTTCACACCGCCCGATGGGATGAAACTCAAGATGGACGCCTTGCTTTCCCCGGTCCACACCCAACTCGCCGGCAACACCGTCATCCGCGGCGTCGGTTGCTGGGAAATCGGCCACGAACACGCCAGCCATCCCGATCTCTCCACCGCCTTCGCCGAATGGATCGCCGGTGTGCCCGTGGCCCCGGGCGATCCACCGCTCGACCCCGAAGCCGGCTGGACCTCCCACGCCGCATCTCCGCTCGGGACACTCACTCTAACCGTTACCGAGGACTGGGGCGGCGGTTTCGGCGGGGAGCTTCACTTCACCAACAACACCGGTTCCACCCTCAACACCTGGACCCTCGCCTTCGATGCTCCATTCACCGTCACCAGCATGTGGGATGGTGTTTATGGCGGGAAATCCGGGGATACCCACACCGTTGCCAATCCCGCCTGGAGCGGCTATTCGCTGCCCGACGGAGCCACCGGCGTGATCGGCTTCACCGGCAGCGGCGCGAAAACACAACCCGTCAATCTCCGCCTCAACGGTTCCCCCATCGGCAACTCCGGCACTCCCTTCGCCACCTGGGCCACCACACACAACTTACCCCCAGCCAGCCTCACCCTGGACACCGATGGCGACGGCCGCTCCAATCTCATCGAGTTCCTCAACGGCAGCGATCCCCGGGCACCCGGTTCGGACGGCCCCCGCCACGAGATCCGCCATCTAACCATCGCCGGTGTCGCGGCGGATTACTTCTGCGTCATCGTCCCCGCCGCCACCGACGCGGCGGATGTGGAATACCGGGTCCTGTCCGCGCCGGTTCCCAATTTCGGCCATGCCCGGCCGATGACCTTGCATGGCACGGAAACCACCGGCCCCAACCGCATCGAAGCCGCGTGGCGTGAGAACTCACCTCTTGGGTTGAAAGGCTTTTCCAGAATCGAGGTCCGTCCAAAGCAATGAACACCCGCTTGTGCAACCGCGTGTCACTGGTCGCTCGCTTTACCCGCGTGGTGCCATGCGCCATATTGCCGTTCCGCATTTATCCGTTTCATCATGATTAGCCCGTCACATGCCCTGATGTCGAGGCTCACCCTCTTGGCTGTTATTCTCATTGCACTTGGCCCACGCGTCCATGCGCAGCCATCCACCCTCGCCGCATGGGAGTTTGAGAACACGCTTTCGCATGGTGCGGCGGGTGTCTCGGCCGTTCCCTCCGCCGTCACCGAATCGGGAATGCCGACCTCCGCCGCCTACTCCACGGACTACCGCAACGGAGCCGCATGCCGGGAATACTCCGCTTCGGTGCTGGCCGGTTCCAGCAGCCCGGCTTCCGGTTCCCGGCTGGCCTTCAGCGTCACCGCCGCCCCGTCCGCCACCCTCACCATCAGCTCGGTGACGTGGTGGACCAAGGCGCGCTCCTTCAACACCGGTGCCTCCGGAACCCATAACTCATCCCGCTCCCGTCTCTACTGGAGCGTGGACAACTACACCGCTCCGGTTTCCGACCAAGTCTCCACCGTCACCAACTCCCAACTCGCCGACGGTTCGTGGGCGGGCTCCTGGACCTTGGGTTCCTCCACCTTCACTCCGCTCGTTCTCGGCCCCGGCCAAACGGTCACTTTCCGCATCGTCCTGTGGGACTCCGCCACCGACAACAACCGCAAGCTCCGGCTTGATGACGTTCGCGTCACCGGCGGTTCCACCACCACCGCCCGGGCCGACTTCGACGCGCTGCGTCTCAAATGGCGCGACTCGCTAACCGGCGGTCCCACCCTCGATCCCGCGGATCCCGCCGTGGCATCGGGAATCAACTCCGTCAATAACGCGGCCGCCGGCTGGAGCGCCTCGCTCAACCGCGATCCGAACCGCTCCCATCTGTGGGCCGACATCACATCGACGACCATCTCCAGCGATTTCAACGAGAACTACGTCCGCCTTCGCACCATGGCCCTTGCCCACGCCACGCCCGGTTGCGCGCTCTATCAGAACGGTCCCCTGCGCGACGACATCCTCGCCGCACTCGATTGGATGCGCGCCCGGCGCTACTTCGCCGGCAAGCAGAGATATGATAACTGGTGGCATTGGGAAATCGGCTCGCCGCAGCGCCTCGGCGATGTCCTCGTTCTCATGCACGACGATCTTGGATCCGACCGTCTCGCGGAAAACCTCGGCACCCTCGCGTTTTTCGTCCCCGGCAGCGGCGGCTGGATGACGGGGGCCAACCGTTCCGACAAATGCCTCGCCGCCGCCGTCCACGGGCTCCTCGCTCGCAATCCTTCCATCCTTGCCTCCGCGCGCGACCAGCTCACCCCGGTCTTCCCCTATGTCACCACCGGCGACGGCTTCCGCACCGACGGATCGTTCATCCAGCACACCGCCATCGCCTACACCGGTTCCTACGGCGCGGAGTTGATCAAGGGTGTCGCCCGCCTCTACGCCAATCTCCAGGGCAGCCCGTGGCAACTCACCGATCCGCAGCATCATGTCATCTTCGACTGGATCGAAAACGGATTTGCCCCGCTCTACTTCCGCGGCGCGATGCCCGACCACGTCCGCGGGCGCGCCATCTCCCGCCAAGGGTCCACCGACCACTCGGCGGGACATTACATCATGCGCTCGATCCTCACCATCGCCGACGCCGCGCCTCCCGAACGCGGCACGCCGATCCGGGCGTGGCTGAAGGAACAGGCGGCATCGGACACCTCGCGCGGCTTCGTTTCCGGCAGCCCGCTCACCGAATACGCCGCCGCCCGCGAGCTGATGCTCGACGACTCGCTCGCCTTCGCGCCACCGCCGCCTCTTCACCTCCGGTTTCAGGAAATGGACCGCGTCGTCCACCGCCGTCAAGGTTATGCCTTCGGTCTCGCCATGTCATCCTCGCGGGTTTACACCTACGAGTCGCTCAACCAGGAAAACCTGCGCGGCTGGTTCACCGGCGACGGCGTGCTCACCTATCACAACCACGATCTCCGGCAGTTCGAGCGCGATTACTGGGCGACGGTCGATCCCTATCATCTTCCCGGGGCGACCAATCCCACCGCGCCGCGGGCAAACGGTTCCGGCGAGCGGAAATACACCGGTCAGGACTGGGTCGGCGGCACGGGCCTCGCCGAGTTCGGATCGGCCGGCATGCGCCTCAATACCTGGACCGGCGACCTCACCGCCCGCAAGTCATGGTTCTTTCTCGATGACGAAGTCGTCTGCCTCGGCGCGGATATCAGCGGGGCGGCGACCTCGCCGGTCCACACCACCGTGGAAAACCGCAGGCTTTCGGACTCCGGAAACGAGGCGCTTGTCATCAATGGCATCACGGCTCCCGCCACCACCGGCTGGCAGGAAACCCTGGCCAACCCGTCGTGGATAGCACTCCAGGGAAGCGGTGGAATCTGGTTTCCCGCGCCAGTCACGCTGCAAGTGAAACGCGAGGCACGCACCGGCTCGTGGAATGATATCAATCAATCCCATGCCTCCACACAGGTCACCCGGAACTACCTCGCCGCGTGGATCAATCACGGCCCGCAACCGTCCGGCGCGGCTTACGCCTATGTCCTGCTTCCCGATGCCGATGCCGCTTCCACTGCGGCCTACGCCACCACTCCGGGCGTGGAAATCCTCGCCAACCATGCCACCATCCAGGCCGTGCGCGACGCATCCACCGGCGTCACCGCCGCCCACTTCTGGTCCGCCGCCGGTGGCGGTGCCGGAGATATTATCTGCAACGGTCCGGCCGCGGTGATGATACGCCGGGATGAAAACCTTCTGGAGGTCGCGGTTTCGGACCCCACCTGGAAACGGACCACGCCGCTGCTCGTCACCATCGCCGGTGGCGCGGCCGTGCCGCTTGCGGTCGATCCCGCGATCACCGTGCTCGCCACCGAGCCGGATCTCGAACTTTCCGTGAATCCGGCCGGTGCCCGCGGGCGCTCGATCACCGCCAGCTTCGGTGATCTCGCCGCCGATGATGACTTCGCATCGATCCTGCCCGGCGAAATCATCCTGCTGGATGTCGCCGCCAATGATCGCTCGCTTTCCGGCGGGGTTCTCGAACCGGTTTCCGTCGGCCAGCCCGCGAACGGCCGGACTTCGATCCAAGGCGGCGCGATCCGCTATCAGCCCGACGAGGGATTCGCCGGCACCGATGCTTTCATCTATCAGATCCAAGGCGGCGGACTGGTGGCGCAGGCCACGGTCACCATCGATGTGTCGGCATCCCCGTCCGATGCGGCGCCGGTTTCGGTTACCGCCTCCGCCCATGACGGCAATCTCCCGCAGAACTCGCTCGATGGCAGCCTCGCCACCCGCTGGTCGGCGCTCGGTGACGGGCAGTGGATCCAATACGGCTTCGGCTCGCCGCGTTTCCTCTCCGGGATTTCCCTCGCATGGTTCAACGGCGACGCGCGGGTTTCCACCTTCGAAGTGGCGGTTTCCCGCGATGGGAACAACTGGCAGCCCGTGCTCGGCCCCACCCAATCCTCCGGCAATACCAATGGATTCGAGCGCCTTGATTTCGCCGCGCCGGTCTTCGCCCGCCACCTGCGCGTCACTTGTCGAGGCAACAACCTGTCCATGTGGAACTCCATCACAGAGGCCGCCTTTCATTCCCACCGCAACCAGCCGCCGGTCGCGCCGGACATCACGGCCGCAACTCCGGAGGCAACCGCAGTGACCGTTGATCCGCTCGCCGCCGCCGGCGATTCCGATCATCTGCCCGACCCGCTCCGCCTGCTCCATGTCGCCACGCCCGCGCACGCCGCGTTGTCGCATGACGAGGCCGGAGTCCGTCTGCTTCCCGGCCCCGGCTTCGTCGGCGGGGAAGGAGTTTGTTATCAAGTCAGCGACGGCCACCGGGTGGCGGAAGGAAACATCCAACTCTCCATCACCCGTGCCACCACCTTCGGGGGCTTCCGCAACATGCATGACATTGGCGGTGCTCCTGACGGCGATTCCGATGGCGACGGGCTTCCCGACCTCATCGAGTTCGCATCCGGATCCGACCCCAATTCCCACACCCGGCATCCGTCCATGGCCCCGGGTGACGGGGTTCTGTATCTCGATTATCATCTCGATACCTTTGCCGCCGGGGTCGAACTGATTCCCGAATGGTCCGAAAATCTAACCGAATGGCATGAGGACGGAATCACTCTGGAAACGCTTGCCGAACAGGACGGCATCCTCACGCTCCGCGCCGGCCTTCCATCCGGATCCCTCGCCGCCGCCTTCCTCCGCCTCCGCGCAAGCGTGACGGAAGACTCCTCCGGTCAATCTCAGGAGGGTTTGATTCCCCGCCGCTTGCGGCGTAGCAGTCGGCAATGAGCGACTACATCCACAAAAGCCACAATGTCACGATATTGCTCTACCATATCGTTTTTCCGGCGAAGTATCGACGGGCGGTCATTGATGACGAGGTTGACTCGGTGATTAAGGAGGTCTGCTTGGAAAGCGAAAAAAGATACGAGATCACAGCCGTCCCACAGACTGGGCATGGCGCGCCCTGAGCCTTGAGTTTGCAAG
>CAZKQK010000049.1:0-33795 GCA_964554865.1 uncultured Luteolibacter sp.
CCTGCCCACGCCCTGATTCCCCGGAATCAGCCTTATCTACGCACCATTCGGGTCATCCTGTTTGCTTTTCTCTCGGCGGGCACCTGGGGGTTGCGTGAACTTTTGATCGCCGTGAACGGAGCCGCCCCATTCTGGGATGCCGCCACCACGGTTCTCTGCCTTTGCGCCCAATACCTGCTTTGCCGCAAACGCATCGAAAACTGGTTCTTCTGGATCGCCGCCGACATCATCTACGCGCCGCTGTATCTTTCACGAGGACTCCCTCTTACCGCCATCCTTTACGCCGGATTCCTGATCCTGTGCTTGGTCGGCTTGCACCGATGGAGAAAGAAACTCCCATCATGAGCGCCGAATCCCAATACGGTCTCGGCGTGGTGATCGGGAAATTCCTGCCACCCCACAGAGGCCACCGCCACCTGATCGAGACCGCGGTCTCTCGCTGCAGACGGGTGATCGTGATCGTCTGCGGCAAGCCCACCGATCCGATACCCGGTGAACTCCGCACTGAATGGCTGCGTGAAATCACACCAGTGGCCGAAGTTATGCTCATTGACGACCGCTATGATGAAAACGACTCGCGTATCTGGGCGGAGAACACGATTCGCTGGCTCGGGCGGGCGCCGGATGCGGTGTTCACCTCCGAAGGATACGGTGATGCCTACGCGGCCCACCTCGGCTGTGTGCATGAATCCGTGGATCCCGCCCGCGTGCGGGTTCCTTGCAGTGGAACCGCCGTGCGTATTGATCCGTTTTCCATGTGGGATCACATCGATCCGCCGGTGCGTGCGTGGTATGCGAAACGAGTCGTCATCGTGGGCGCGGAATCGACAGGGACCACCACGTTGGCTCGTGATCTTGCCGAGGCATTGGGGACGGCATGGGTTCCTGAATACGGGCGGGAATACGGCGAGGAAAAGCGGGCACGCGGTGAAACCGAATGGCGTAGCGAGGAGTTCCTGATGATCGCCCGCGAGCAAACCCGCCGTGAAGATCATGCGGCCCGCCGCGCGAATCACATCCTGATTTGTGATACCAACGCCTTCGCCACCCGTCTTTGGCACCGCCGCTACATGGGCTTTGATTTACCGGAGCTTGCCGCAATTTCCGCCTCCTGCCGTGCCGATCTTTACCTTCTCACAGGCGACGAAATCCCTTTCGTTCAGGACGGCCTCCGCGATGGTGAGCATATCCGGCATGAAATGCATCGCTGGTTCGAAGCGGAACTCGCTCGGCAAACTGCCGGATGGCATCTTTTGACGGGTTCGCGGAGCAATCGGATGGAGCAGGCTCTTCTGCATGTCAGGGAATTGATTGGTTCATGAACGATACCGAAGTTTCACCTCCTTCACCCATGACACCCCGGCATTACCCCGTTGAAAGCGGCGCTCGATACCCCGCGCCTCGCATGGCGCAGAGTGGCGGAGGACCAAACCTACAAGCTCCCCTTCGCGGGAAAACGCTGATTTGCCACGATTGATTCCCACTCACCCATGAAACTCGTCAAACTGCTCGCCAATCTGGGTTACGGATCGCGCAAGGAAGTGCGGCGGCTGCTGAAGTCCGGCGCGGTGACCGATGACTCCGGCACGGCCCTCACCGGGAAGGCTTTTCCGCCGCGCGAGCGCATCCGTTTCCGCGGCGAGGAACTCGATCCAGATAAAAAGTCAGACTTTTATCGGATTTCGGCTTGGCGTTGGACCGGGGCAGGGGAGGGAGAGGACGGCGGTGAGAGTGGCAAGTTCTCCCGGAGATCCCGGGGGTCGGGCTCCCGGCGGCCGGTGGCGATTTGTGGCGACAAATTTCCGGGTGAGTGGCGTTCTACACTGCATTCCGCGGCGCTACGGAAAACCAAACCATGAAAACCACCTCGTTCACCACCATCGCAGCCCTACTGGTATTTGGCATCGGAGGGTTCATGGCAGGGAGAATTTCCTCACCTTCCGACAAATCCGATCCAACCGGGAAGGACGGTCCCGCCATGGCGGGCTCCAGCCGAATGACGGGCCGGGATTCCCTGAATTCGGCCGATGGCCCGGCCCGTTCCGGCAGGGAGGAGCGCCAGGAGCGTGCGTCCCGCAGGTCCGGAGGGGCCGAAGGGGGTGACAGCAAGGCGAGGCTGGAGGCGATAGTCCGCAGCGACAACGCCCTGGACCGCAACCGCGCCCTGCTCGCCTTCATCGATCAACTCGGACCGGACGATTTCGGGGACGCGGTGGCCCATTTCCGCAGCCTAGGCATCACCGAAGGGCGCTTCAGCGAGTACGCGATGCTGCTAACCGCGTGGGCGAAGGCGGACCCGCTCGCCGCGCTGGAGTATGCCCAGGCAAACACCCGAGGCGGTTACGCGACCGGCACCATCCTTTCCACCTGGGCCTCCTCCGACGCCGATGCGGCGATCCGGTGGGCCGAGGCAAACCATGGGGGCGAGGGGGCCAACCCCCACTTCGCCGGGATCATCCGTAGCCTGGGCGCGAGCGATCCGATGCGCGCCACCCAACTCCTGACCGGCATGCCGCGCAGCGAGGAACGGGGGCAGGCGCTTGACGCTTTTCTGCCGCATCTGCTCGCCCGGGGAGGAAACTCGGCGCGGGACTGGATCGACAGCCTGTCCGATGAGGCCCTGCGCAACGGGGCGATGATCCGGGTGGCGGACCGTCTTGCGGCGGATGACCCGGCCGGCACCGCGGCTTGGCTGCTGGCCAACCAGGGCGAGGCTTCCCAGCGAAGCATGGACGATGTTTACAGCGTTTGGGCGCGTCAGGACGAGCAGGCCGCGCTCCGCTCGATGGCGGCGCTGCCCGCCGGCGAGAACCGCAGCAACGCGCTGCGCGGACTCATTACCAGCGTGGCTTCCCGCGATCCGCAGGCCGCCGTTTCGATGATGGACCGTTTCCCGAACGATGTGAATGACCGGGTGGTGCAGAATTTCGTGTGGCATTCCTTCGGCAACGATCCGTCGGTGGCGGTCAACCAGATTGCCCGGATCGGCAACCAGGGCGAGCGCGAGCGCATGTACCGCCGGATGATCGACACCTGGCTGCAGAGGGATGAAAACTCGGCCCTGGCATGGATCCAGCGCAACCCGCTTCCCGGCCCGGTGCAGGACCACATCAACCGGCGGCTCAACGAGCGCTCCAGCCAGTGATGCTGGAAACCGGTCCAACCTCCGGCGGGAAGTTCTTTGATGATGTTGATCGGTTTTGCCATGAATAAACCGGTCTGATCGGGTGCCATGGGATTCACTGCAAATTGGTTGACTTTTATCTTGCCATCACTCAACGGATTGAGCCTTGATCGGCAAGTCCACACTGATGGATGAGGATGCGAGAGTCCTCGCACGAAGCGGTTGGCAGTGACCGCTGACATTGCCGCCAAACCGACCGAAAGACCGGCGGCGGCGCATGTTCAGGCCGCCTTCCTTCGGGGAAGGCACGGCTAAAGGCCGTTGCGGTCGACTTCGTGCGACTCCCTCAACTCCCCGTCCACCCGGAAGGATAAAATGAGAAAATCCACGGCGCATGAAACGTAATACTTGCACCGATTTGTCATTCCTCAGGATCTTCTGTGGTTTGCTGCTATTGTTTTCACTACAGGCGACACCATTGCTCCGCGCCGCTCTCCCCTCTTCTTGGCCGACCGCTTGGGAAATGGGGGCCGTCAAGGATACTTCCGATGATTGGTGGCAGGTAATCCGTATTCATAAGGTGCCGGGAGTGCGCTATTACCTACAGGAAAGCGCAAGCCCGCAAGCGGATGATTGGAACACGATTAACTCCGATTACGGCACAGGCGGCGAGTTGGTATATCCACTTTTCGTCGGCGAAGAGCCGGTTGATGGGCAATCACCCATAGTGCCGATGCCTCCCCCGGCCGCTTACGCGCCGGTACGTTCAGTGATGTTGGTCATCGAAAAGAGTTCCGAAGGAGAAACACCGCTCTCTTGGACTTCGCTCGATGATGCCACGCCAAAAAGAATGATTTTACCCGGCGTGACGCTTGATCCCGTCTGGGACGACTTCAACAGTTCCCACCTCTATCCTCACGATGGATTCTTTTTCGGTCTGAGTCCCCGGTTGGGGGCGCCTGTGAGCTTCGTGGGTGCCCTCCCCTCACTCGGCCCCATCGATACCGAAATGATAGGCGCGTTTACCGCCGCGCCGCCCGACATAACCACCAACATCACCCACAGTGTGGCAAACGCCGCGCAGCACTCGGGACTTCCACCCGCGTCCGGAGATCGTGCCTTTTACCGTGTTGCCGCAGATTCCAACGGTGATGGTGTTCCGGACGCGGCCACCCCCCAAGCGACGAACTCCGGAGGATCAAGCCTCTATCCAATCCTGGACGACGCGCCGGGTCCAACCCCTGAAGCGTATTTGGAGCAAACTACTGTGACCGCTGGCTGGCACATCAATATTAAGCCGAATCATCCTACGCTGACTCCCGAAACATACAGTCGTCATGGTTCGACAAGTCCAGGGGGCGCGACCGACGCGTTTGATCAGTCAAATTCGTATGAGGATTTCAAAAATGCTTTTGACGCACTCTCCATCCAAGCCGATTATTTGCAAGAGTGTTCCCGGGAAATCCTCTCCGGGAATGGCTGTTGCGAGCCCAGGGGCTGGCGGAGACTCCGCGGTTAGCGGTCATGTAGGCATTTTGGACTACGACGGCTCTTGGATTAATGCCGGAAGGCTAACTGTCAACAAGTCCATCCACCTAATGGATGCCTCAACTGAATACAAACCAAACAACATTCGGGAACGATGAAGGGGCTTTGCGCATTTATCATTCTGATACTGGTGACGGCAAGCAGCCAGGCCGAGCTGAACCTTCCGCCCGATATACAGGTGGCGCTTACGCAGAGCAATCCGGGGGAGAGCGGCGGTTTGTTTGTCCATGGAACCTCGGAAGAGCGCTTGTTCGGCTTCATTCGGGAAAACTGGAGGGAAATCGCCGAGAGAATTGAGGAGTTACCCGTGACCCCCGGAGTGTTTGATTCGGCGACTTCACAGAAGAACGCCACCGTGATTGTGTTCGGGGTGGCATGCGAGTGGCTTCCCGCCGAGGAATACCTTGAATTTCTGGAGAAGTTCACCGAACTGAGGGAGGAGGGAAGGATAGACTTCGGTGTTTGGAAGTCCCAATTGTTTGGTTGGGCAAAAAAGGACCATTTTCTTGCCGTAAACTGGCAGCACCCCAGAGTGAAAAATCTGCTGGAGAAGGCCATGGGGATGGTTCCAGAGACGGAAACAGATACCCTGGAAATGCTGAATAATATCGCTCATGGGAAACTGGCGGACAGCTATCTGGTGAACAAACCGGACGACGCCCCGCTTCCGGAAACGCTTCCGGGAGTCAAACTGAAGCGCCCGTTTGCCTCGTTGATATCCAAGTATGAGCGTCTGACGGGTAAGAGAGTTCCTGCCGATCCACAATTTCCCGAGGAGATGCATTCCCGTCCGCCTCGCAGGTCCGAAAATGGCCTGAATGATGTTCCGGTCTCTGTCGATATGGCGTCCGCCCTTTTTTCAGGCAGGGCCAAAAGTCTGGCTGTCGCCTCTTTCTCGCTAGCGCTGATTCTTTTCGTTTTTCTGCTCATTCTGCGCAAGAAACGAGTCCGCAGGCAGGCGTGAAAAGCGGGACCAGGAAGCATGCTTCCATCCACCTCGGATGATATGGCGGCCAAATAGCCACTGGATTTTCCGACATTCAGTCATTCTGCTCCGCTAGCACGGCCTGTTTCATCGCCCGTCTTACAGTGAAAAGGCGGATGGTCAAATGAGCGGCGAGAAGCGTCATGACGAGCAGCCAGAACCGGAACGCGCGGGGCAGGGCGCGCGCGTATTCCACCGGCAGTTCGGCCATCGGGAGCAGGCTGCCCGCCGCTTGGAACGGAGTGCCGAGCGGCGAGATGGCGGTGAGCCAGACGGACACGGGAATCAGGCGGTCGCTGATGGTGCCGATGACGGCTCCGGCCATGATCGGGACGACGCCGACAAATATCGCGGCCAATCCGGTCACGCGCGGCCCCTTCGTTTCCAGCAGCGTCTGGAAGACAAGCCCGCAGGCGAGCAGCACGGCGGCGAACCAGGCGAGTGTGGACAGCGGCACCACGTGACCGGGAAACCAGCGGGACTCGACCAAGGCGCGCGTGAAAAGGAACCAGCCACCCGCTCCGGCCAGGGCCATGAAGAGGGTGAAACCGAACGAGGATGAGGCGTCCGAGCCCCATGGCAGCGAGTGCCTTCCCTGTTTGCGGGCGCGCCGCCAGCCGCGCAATTGCTGGTCGCGCGTGGGGGTGATCATGCCGGCCAGCAGGAAGATGAGGCCCAGCGTGACGAAGCCGTAAACACCGCAAAGCAGCACCGCCTCCATCGGCTCGGGCGTCCAGCCGATGGGCATCCGGATCATCCTGCGGAAACCGAGCGAGGGAAACAGGGAGCCGGGCTCGATGAGCGGCAGCGCGTTTCCTAACAGAAGTGTCTGGACCCATACGAAGAAGCCGGCGGCCCATGTTTTCCCCATCAGGTGGGATTCCGCGCGGTTCCACTTGCGGCGCAGCATGAAGATGAAGGTGATGATCAGCCCGCCCTGGGAGAAGAAGGTGAAGACCGCCTCGGGCAGGTCGAGATTGAAGAAGCGCGCGGTGGGGATGAGTTCCTGGCCGGTTCTGACCACCGAGCCCGCGTCACGCGGAAGGAGCCCGGAGATCACCTCCTGGAAGACCGGGGTGATGGTGAGATACTTGAAGAAAACCAGCCCGAACTTCGCCATCTGCGGGATGGCCGTGTAGAGCGAGAAGACCACGCCGATGGAAACGAGGAAGGCCCAGCGGCGGTTCTTCACGACGGTGCCGGTGACCAGTCCGGTGAAGTGATAAAGCAGCGCGGAGGATAGCAGTGTGGCATACAGGGGCAGCCAGTGGCAGGCCTCCACCCCGCTTCGCATGAGGCACCATGCGGTGAATGGAAGGGTTGCGAGAAAGATGACATATTCCCGCACCGGCAGCCCGAAGAGATATCCGGACACCTTCGCCAGCGGCGTCATGGGAATGAGCCTCTGGTAATCGATGACACCCTCGTCCCGCTCCGCGGTCATGCCGCCGGCGACCTGCGCGGTGCCCAATACAAACAGGATGAGGGCCTGGATCACGAACAGGATGATGATGGCGGGGCGGAGCATGTCCTGGCCGTCCATGCCGGTGCGGACACCCACCGAGTTGACCATGGCCACGGTGAAACCGCAGACCAGCACGGTGATCAGCAGCGCCACACCGAGCCCGACCGGACGCAGGCGCGAACGGCAGTAGCGGCGGAAGATCGGGTTGTCCCAGATCCTCCACGCGGGGTGTCTAACCGGTTTGGCGGCGGGGTTTTCCATCAGGATGATCGGTTGGACTCCGCCACCCCGACGAGGATGTCCTCGAAGGACGAGCGCTTTTCCTCGAAGGCGCGGAAGCGGAAACCGGCTGCGGCGAGACCGGCGGCGATTTCCGCCTGGGCCTCGGCGTCGCCACGGAAACCGAAGACCACGGCATCGCCATCGCAGCGGACATCGTGTACGCCGGGGCGGGCGGCGATCCACCCGGCGGCGGCGTCCGCGTTTGCGGTCATCACTGCGGTGATGGTGCGCTCGGTGCTGCCGAGGTGGCGGCGCACGTCCTCGGCGGTGCCGGAGGCGAGCAGGGTGCCGCGGTTCATCACGCAGAGGGAGGTACACATTTCGGCGAGTTCGCTCAGGATGTGCGAGCTGACAAAAACGGTGGCTCCGGTGGCGGCGAGGCGGCGCAGGGCATTGCGGAGATCGCGCCGGGCCAGCGGATCGAGACCGCTGGCCGGTTCGTCCAGCACCAGCACGCGCGGGCGGTGCAGCAGGGTCTTGGCAAGCACGACGCGCTGGGTCTGGCCGCGAGAGAGTCCGCCGCACCAGGAACCGGCTTGTGCTGTTAGATCAACTTCCCCAAGGCACTCGGCCACGCGCTCGCGGCGTGCCGCGCGGCTGCCGATGCCATAGGCGGCGGCGTGGAATTCGAGGAACTCGCGGACCTTGAGATCGGAAGGAACGGGAGCGAGGTCCGGCATGTAGCCAATGATGCGGCGAGCGGCCTCGATGTCCTCGAAAACGTCCACTCCATCGAGGATGACTTCGCCGTAGGTGGGCTCCATGAGGGTGGTGATCACGCGGAAGGTGCTGGTTTTTCCCGCGCCATTCGGCCCCACGAGTCCGAAGACCTCGCCGGGCGGCACGGTGAGGCACAGGTCGTTGACGGCGATGAAGTCGCCGTAGTCCACACGCAGCGAGCGGATGTCGATGGCCGGGGTTGGGTTGGTCATCGGAAATTCTCGTCGGTGGCCGGATCCCAGTCGGGCGGAAGCGTGAGGCCGATGGCCTGGAGATCCTCGGCGGCTTCCCGGCGTCTGCGGTCCATTTCGGCCTTGTGGATTTCCCGCTGCTCGGCTGTTAGAACCGCCATGACCGCCTGTTGCGGATCGCCGGTGGTGTTGGTGATTTCACCGGTGACGCCTTCGAGCTTCATGGCCGGATCATAATCGCGGGACTGGCGGGCCATGATGCCGAAGACCTGGTCGCGCTGTGCGTCGGAGAGTCCGACGATGTTGTCGATACGCTGGGTGCGGGCGTCGGCATCGCTTTGCACGCGGTTGGCGCGCTCGGCCATGCGGGCGGTTTGGAACGATGTGAGTTTCTCTCCGGTGAGCATGTTGGCCATGAACGGGTCCAGACCGTCATCGAGGCGCACCTCGCTGGCCGCGCGCATGAGGTCCTTCGAATGCACGCCTTCCTGGCTGACGAGCGCGGTCCATGCGCGGGCGTTATCCTCGGAGCGGGCCTCGAACCACTTGCGGAGCGATTCCTGCTGGGCGGGTGTGAGGTCGTATTGGCGGGCGAGCTGGCCGGTGGTGCTCTCGACGATGCGTTTTTCCTCGCGGATGCGCATGCGCTCCAGCAAGGGGGCGATGTTGCGGATGAACGGTTGGAACGAGCGGACCACGTCATCGGGGGTGACCGGCCGGCCGGCCCGGATGTCCTCGCCAAGGTCGCGCAGGCCGTCGCGCACGGTGCGGCCGGACGGGCGGCGTGCCGAGGGATTGGCCTCTTCGAGCGCGGCGATGCGGTTGCGGGCGCCCTTGAGTTCGACTTCGAGTTTGGCGGCGCGTTCTTCCGGCGAGCCCTCCGCACCGGGTAGGCTTTGATGGAAGAGTGTCCCGCCGATGGCCCCGATGGCGAGGCCGGCGACAAGGATGATGCCGGAGCGGAAGGATGGCGGAAGGGCCATGGGTGGTCAGGCTGGCTGTTGGGTGAAGCGTTTCCTCATGCGGAAAATCCGTTTCCACAACCAGATGCCGATGGCGGTGCAGAGGATGACGACGAGGATGAACACAAACAGTGCCAGTGCGGGAGCGATGCCGATGAGACCGAGCCCGCCGAGGACCAGCCCGTCCTCGGTGACGCTGGCCACGGAGTTGGAAACCGGCTCGGGCAGCAGATTGAGGAAGGCGCGCAGACCGGCCTTCACCGAGTGGGTGGAGAGCGAGGCGGTGCCCGCGAGCAAGGCCGCGCCGACTTGGGCCGCGGGGTCCATTTTTCCAAGCACGGCAAGCGCGAGCAGGATCGCGCCGACGGGCCGGATGACGGTGTGGACGGAATCCCATGCGGAATCCACCCAGGGAATCTTGTCCGCGAAGAACTGGATGGCGAAAAGTGTGCCGGAGATGCCAAGAACCCACGGGTTTCCGAGCACGGCGAGGTCGCCATACTGGCTGGACAGCTCGATCCAGTGGAAACGCACCGCGAGTCCGGCGACCAGCACGGTGAGGTAGAGATTGATGCCGGCCAGGGTGGACAGGCCGAGCGCCGCGCCGAGGGTTTCGAGAAGGCTCATGGGCGGCTTCTATCAAGGTGTGCCGCCGGGAGCGATTACAAAAGCGGGCGGAGCTTCGAGCCGGGTTCAGCGCGGCCCTTCGGCCGTTGCCTTCTCCAGGGCTGCGGTAAACGCCTGATGGGCCTTGGTGAGGTTTTTGCGGGCGGCGCGGGTGGCGGCGGTGACCGCCTCGTATCCTCCACGGGTCCTGGTGGCGCGGTCCACGCCCCGGACCGCGATGGTGACCTCCATGGCCTTGTCGAAGAGCGGCTGGTCGGATTTTTCGACATATCTCTGGAATCCGTCCAACTTCGAGCGGCAGAGATCATAGGCGGCTCCGATTTGTGCAACGGCTTCGGGAGCGAGATCATACTCCTGGTTTCGTTCGAGCCAGCGCATGGGTTCGAGCGCGCTCCGGAGTTCCGCGGCGAGAACCGTGGTGGCCACCGTGGTGGGCCTGCCGCCCGAGGCCTGGACGAGGAGCATCTTGGAGGAGAAATGGTTCGGGCATTCCTGAATTACCGCGGTGAGGCGCTGCCTGATGAAGGAGTTTCCGATGTATTGGCGGACTTCCTGCTGCCCCATGCGCTCGCGGATTTCCCGGAACATCGCGAGTGGCGCGGCGATTTTCTCGGCGGGCGTTTTCGCGGAAACGAGGAGCAGTTCCCTGAAGTCGTGCGCCAGCAGAACCTCGAACTGCATGAAAAACGCCGGGTTTTCCAAGGCGAGTATGGATGGCAGGGTGGTGGCGGCCTCCGCGGGAAGAATCAGTCGGCGGCCGGTGCCCGGACCGAGGGCCTGGATTTGCTCCCAGAACGAACTGGGCAGCTTGAAGGCGCCGGATTCGTCGACGGTGCCGATGACGATGGCGCCCGGTTCCACGCCGGTGATGGCAGCGCTGGCGAGGACGGCGCTTGCGGCGCTGATGGAGACCCGGCGTTTCGCCCCGACCGCCGCATTGAGGTCGCGGTGGTTGATGTCGATCCGCAGGTGAGGTGGCGGTTTTCCGTGTTCTTTCTGAAGCAGGCCGGTGATGAGAGTGGCGGTCTGGGCGAGGGGTGGCAGCGCCTCGCCGGATCCGATTTTCAGGCGGAAGGGGCCGCGCCCGCCGGATTCGGGGTCCGCCTCGCGGATGGAGGCGGTCATTTCGAGATTGCCCGGCGCCAAGGACCATTTGGCGTTTTCCCCGGTGCCGGCAAGCTGCCAAAGCACGGTGCCGACAACGGCCTTTTCCAGGGGAACGTTTGCGGGAGGTTTCGGGGCGACTTCGGGTTCGTCGCCGGTTTCGGACGGAGTGTCGCTTGAGGCGACCGAATCGCCCGCGGAATAGGCGGCGAGAGCGGGCACCCAGCCGGCCCATGCGCCCCTTTCGCCGGATTGGCGGATGGCCGCGGCCTTCGGGTGCTTGGGATCGGAAACGACCATCACGTCCTTGAGGCAGGCCGCGAGCGACTGGCCCTCGCTCCCCGCTTCCGGTGTCTCCAGCCATGCGATGCACTGCCAGATGCGCGCGCGGCTCTTTTCAAGGCGGACGGCGTCCTGCTCGGGCGGGTGCCGGCCTTTCTGAAAGGCCGCGACGAGCTTGCGGGCACTGGCATTCGCGGGATCGAGCGCCAGCGCGAGGGCGAGCATCTGGGCCGCGCCACGCCGGTCGGCCGGAGTTTCCGCATGTAGTCCCCGGGCGAGACTCTCGACATTGCGGGACAGCGCGGCGATCACGCCGGCATCAAGCGGAAGCTTGTCCCGGCGGAAAGCCACCGGCCCGTCCGCAGGCGGGGCGAATTGCGCCATGGCGAAAGACATGGCGCAAACCGCGATCACGGATGCCAGTGGTCCCAGCGCTCTCATTTCTGCCTTCATTGTCCGCATTGTTAAACCGAAGTTACGTCCTTTCTCAAGGCAACATTGCAGAATCGCTCCGGTTCCGCCAGTCTCCGCCGCATGTCCCGCCCGGTCCCTGGCTTTGAAACCCGCGAGGAGGTCATGTTTTTCGACACCGATTGCGGCGGCGTGGTCCACAATCTCGCCTACCTGCGGATGATCGAGACCTGCCGCACGCGACTGGCGGCGACCATGGGCATGGACTTGCGGACGATGGCGGAAAGCGGGGTGTTTCCGGTGGTGACACGCACCGAGGCGGATTACCGCCGGGCGGCGAAACTGGGCGACTGGATCAGGATCCGCGGCCACCTGGCCGAGGTGGGCAAGGCACGCTTCCGCTGCGCCTTCGAAATGATCCGCGAGGCGGACGGCGAGCTGCTGGTCACCGCCTTGCAAACGCTCGCACTGGTGGCCATGCCCGCCGGCAAACCCATGAGGCTGCCCGCCGGGTGGGTGAAGGAGTGGAGCGGCGGGTGAGGAAGAACAACGGAACCGGCGAAAGTCTCGAAACGCTTCCGTGGTTTCCGTGTTTGGTGTCTCTTTTCCTGTCTCAGCCCAACAGATTCTCCAGCGCCTTTGTATCGGCCGCGTGTCTGAAGGCGGTATCGCGGTCGATCGTGCGGTCCCTCACCAGATTGGCGAGCGAGCGTTCGAGGGTGATCATGCCGTCCTCGCCGCCGGTGAGCATGGCGTTGCGCATGAAGTGCTCGTGGCCCTCGCGGATGCCGTTGGCCACCGCGGGAGTGACGACGAGTTTTTCCACCGCCGGAACAAGCGTCCCGCCGCGGCCCGGGATCAGGCGTTGGGAAACCACGGCGCGCAGCGAGAGCGCGAGCTGTGAACGGACATGGCTCTGCTGGTGGCCGGGGAAAACATCCACGATGCGGTTCACGGCGGACGACGCGGTGCCCGAGTGCATGGTGGCAAGGACCAGATGGCCGGTCTCGGCGGCGGTGAGCGCGGCCGAGATGGTGTCCAGATCGCGCAGTTCGCCCAACATGATCACATCCGGACTCTCGCGCAGCGCGGCGCGCAGGCCGGAGGCGAAACTTTCCACGCCGCCGCCCACCTCGCGCTGGTGGATGAGACATTGGATTTCCCGGTGCTCGAACTCGATCGGATCCTCGATGGTGATGATATGTTTCGGCCGGGTGCGGTTGAGGTGATCGACCCATGCGGCGAGCGTGGTCGATTTCCCCGAGCCGGCGGCTCCGGTGACCAGCACCAGTCCGTGCGGATAGGATGCGAGCTGATGGAGATCGTCCGGCAGGGAAAGCTCGGCCAGCCGTGGCGTGCGCTGGCGGATCGGGCGCAACGCGGCGGCCACGCCGTCGAGGTGGCGGAAGAGGTTCAGGCGCAATCTCCGCGGACCTCCGGAAAACTCCCAGCGGGCGGCGAAATCCACGCTGCCGCCGCGTTCGAGCCGCTCCCGCGCGGTGTCGTCCGGCAGCAGCGCGAGGATCTGGCTGGAACTGGGAGGCCGGGCATCCAGCGGGACGATGCTGCCACTACGGCGCATGCGGGGCGGCTTGCCGGAGGAGAGGAAAATGTCGGATGCGTTTTGCGACAGAGCGAGATCGATCACGGCAAGCAACTCGTGATCGGGCCCGGCATGTGGCGGCGGGCACGCGTCCGGCGGCACGGGTTTCGCACCGGTGAAGCCGGCCACCGCTTTCGCCAGCGGATCATCGTCCGGCCGATGGGCCTGGGTGTGCGGCGCGGCGTCCAGCGCATGGATCTCGATCCGCCATTCCGCCGCGTCCGGCATGATTTTGTAGCCAAACTCAGCGCCCCCGGAGTCCCGGAATTCGCCATCCCGCATCTCCTCGCCACCGGACAGCTCGGAGGAAATCCGCCGCAGCATCTCCTCACGCAGGGCGGGCATCGAAAGCTCGACCGTCTCCCCGGCGCGAAGCAGGAACGGCACACGGTCCGAAACAAGCACCAGCCTCTCGGCCCGGCGTTCCACCATCAGGTTCAGAAATGTATCAATGATCGGCATCGGGAAAACCAAACGCGGGAGCCCCCCCCGGCCCCTGTTGGCAGCGCCGCGGGCGGGTGGTTTTGTGTGGGGAAAGCGGGGCGGTCTGTCATCCCTTCGGGATATGGATTTCCACAAGCGGCCGTTGGTATGTTTTTGGCTTTCCACTCCGCCGCGGATGGCCCATGGGATGAACCAAGGGCCGGAAACGTGAACACTCAATTCGAGGAAATCACCCGAAGGATCGAACGGCTGGAGGCCGGGATCCGCCGTTTGCGCGTTGTTTCATACCTGATTTGGCCGACGGCTTGGCTGATTTCGATATTGGTGCTTTTTGCGGCGTTCCGGGTTGATGCGGGAGGTGCGGGAATCCTCGTGCGCTGGGTTCAAGAAGTTTTTTCGGCGCCTTGGCGGTTCTCGTTTGCGTGCTGACCCTGGGCCTGCTGATCAGGATCGTGCATGACTCCGGAAATCGCGGCTCGCGCTTTGCCCTCAATCCGGGAAGCAAACGTCCGCAGCACGGCGGCCCGGGGAGTGGCGTGACAGGGAGCTGCCGAAATCCGGACTTCAAGCCCGGACGTGATTCGGCGGTTTCGAGTGGCCGGACCGGATAATGGTCCTTGCCGCCCGGGCCGGCTCACTCGTTCCCGAGCCGGTTCACGAATTCATCCAACAAGGCCTTGAGCCGCGCCTCGCCGGCGATGCGTGTGGGTTTGTCGAAGCCGATCCAGATGGCGGTGGCTCCGGAGGGGCCGAGGCGGAGGGTCCAGGCGTCGCGCTCGGAGCCGGTGGCCCCGGTGAAGCAACGGGTGCCCTTGCGGCGGTCGAGCACGCTGGTGGCGTCGAGCGCGGCATTGGCGCTGACGGCCTGGGTGAGGCTGGGTTTGGCCTGATGGATCAGGGTGCCGGAGGCGTCGCGGATTTCCCGGATGAGGAAGGGTTTCGGGCGCTTGCCCTGATTGCCGAGGGTGGCGAGGCCGACGGACATTTCGAGCGGGGTGGCGGCCACCGCGCCGCGGAAGAGGTCTTCGGTTTGCACGAAGGGACCGGCGATGCCGCAGCGTTTGGCAATGCGTTCGACCTCGGCGGGACCGATCTGGCGGCCGGTTTGCACGGGCTTGCCGGGGAGGACGAGCTTGCCGCGCTCGGCGGCGGCGGCGGCGACGAAGGGCTGGAAGGCGGAACCGAGGTCGCGCCTGGCCAGCGAGCTGTAATCGACCCGCGAGTGGCTGAAACGGCGGCCGCCGATCAGCGCGAGGATGCCGCCGGATTTGGTCTCGGTGGTGATGGCGGAGAACAGGACGTAGGCGGGTTTTTCGCCCGGTATGTGGTCCTTGGGTTTCGGATGCGGCCAGGATTTCTCGTTTTCCAGCGCCTCGACGGCGTGGTTGAGTTCGTTTTCCAGGCGCTGCTGCCAGGCGGCGTCGAGCGTGGTATGCACCTTCAGGCCGCCGGCGGGGATCTCGGCGTCGTCAAGGATGCGTTCGAGTTCGCGCTCGGCGGCCCGGAGAACGTAGGAGGTCTGGGTTTCGCGCTGGTTCTCATCGGCCAGCCGGAGGGGCTCGGCGGCGATTGTTTCGCGCTGTTCGCGGGTGATGAAGCCCATGTTGACCATGCGGTCGAGCGTCTGGCCGCGCTGGTTGAGGGCCTTCCCGGGATTCCGGATGGGCGAGAAAACATGGGGGCCGCGGATGATGCCGACGATCAGCGCGCATTCGCCATCGCTCAGTTCGCCGGTGCCCTTGCCGAAGTAGGTGCGGGCGGCTTGTTCGATGCCGTAGGCTCCCGCGCCGAAGTAGATGCGGTTCAGGTAATGGGTGAGGATCTCGTCCTTGCGGTAGCGGGTCTCGATGCGCAGGGTGAGGGCGATTTCAAGGAACTTCCGGTGCAGGGATTTCTGGCGGATGTCGAAGGTGTTGCGGGCGAGTTGCATCGTCAGGGTGGACGCGCCCTGGGTGAAATTCCAGTCCCTGACATTTCTCATGGACGCCCGCAGCAAACCGCGGACATCCACGCCGGAGTGATCGAAAAACCGGGCGTCCTCGCGCGCCTGGAGGGATTTCACCAGAAAGTCCGGAATCTCGGCGCGGGTGACCAGTTTCCTGCCGGATGCCCCCGGTGCCGCGATTTCCACCCCCTTGCGGTCGTAAAACGTGGTGCCTTGCGGCAGGCGGGCGATCTCATCGAGGTCGAAACGCATCGCCAGCAGGAAATAGAAGAACGCGAGGCCCGCGAAAATCACCCCGCCCAGCACGGCAAGCTGGAAGCACGCCTTCACCGGACCGTGCAGCCATTCGGGAAGCCAGCGCTTCCAGAAGGGTGGGGGGGGGATCGGACGCCAGGTGGACATGGACGATGCGGGTGGAAACGAGGGCGGCTGCCGCTTCGCCAGCTAGTTACGTTCATGGCCGATCCGCTTGCAAGGAACTTGAAAGTCCCGTGGGCCGACGCCAACACCGGACCCGCACCACCATCCCACGGCGGTTTCCGGCAACTCCGAGGTCGAACGGTTAATTTTGGAAAATTTATTATTTACAAATCTTAATTAACGTCGATCCTACGCGCAACCTCGTGCGGATGTGCGGGTGGCAAGGGTTCCGGGGGGAAACCGAGCCGCCAAAACCACGCCATCCGATCCACGAGGGGGGGATACATATCAGGCGCGGATCCGGAAACGGGTCCGCGCCTTTTCGCACTTGGGCCCCGCGTCTGCGGGCGCGGTGCGAATGGTGCTTCCCGGCAGGGAGCGTTTCCGCTAGAGAGCGGCATGTTCGGAATTCTCGGAGTGGCGGTGTTCATCGGGGTGGCGGTGGCGATGTCGGACGCCCGCAAGGCGATCCGTTGGCGCACGGTGGGCCTCGCCTTCGCGATCCAGGTGGGGATCGGGCTGCTGGTTTTCGGCGTGCCGGCCGGACGCGACGCGCTGGACTGGCTCAGCTCGCGGGTGAGCGATGCCATCGACGCCGGCAAGGCGGGAGTGGATTTCCTGTTCGGGCCGCTCACGGCCGAGGGTGGCAGCATCGGCTTTGTGTTCGCGCTGAAGGTGCTGCCGATGATCGTTTTCTTCTCCTCGCTGATCGCCGTGCTCTATCACCTGCATGTGATGCAATGGGTGATCCGCCTGCTCGGCGGCGGGCTGCGCCGCGTGCTTGGGACGAGCAGCGCGGAGTCGATGTCCGCGGCGGCGAATATCTTCGTCGGCCAGACCGAGGCCCCGCTGGTGGTCAGACCGTATATTCCGAAGATGACATCTTCCGAGTTGTTCGCGGTGATGGTGGGAGGGCTTGCCAGCGTGGCCGGATCCGTGCTGGCGGGATACGCGGCGATGGGTGTGGAGATGAAATATCTGCTGGCCGCCTCGTTCATGGCGGCTCCCGGAGGTTTGTTATTCGCCAAGCTGATGAAACCGGAGACCGGCAAGCCCGTGGAGGGCATGCTGAGCTTTGCCGAGGACGATGAAAAGCCGGTCAACGTGCTGGATGCCGCGGCGCTCGGAGCTTCCACCGGTCTCAAGCTGGCGCTCAATGTCGGTGCGATGCTGCTGGCCTTCATCGGGCTGATCGCGCTGCTCAACCTGATGCTTGGCGGCATCGGCGGGTGGTTCGCCATGAAGGATCTCAGCCTGCAATGGATTCTCGGGCATGTCTTCGCGCCGGTGGCGTGGCTGACCGGAATCCCGTGGGCGGAGGCGTCCCAGGGCGGCAGCCTCATCGGGCAGAAACTGGTGATCAACGAGTTTTTCGCCTACTCCGAACTGCAGAAAATCCAGGCGGGATTGAGCGAGAAAACCCGTGCGATTTGTTCGGTGGCGCTGTGCGGGTTTGCGAACCTGTCATCGATCGCGATTCTGTTAGGCGGACTCGGCGGCATGGCCCCCAGCCGCCGCCCGGAAATCGCCCGCCTCGGCCTCAAGGCGGTGCTGGCCGGCACTTTCTCGAACCTGACCAGCGCGGTGATCGTCGGTTTCTGCGTCTGATGAGAAGCCGGAGAATGTGTTATCCCGCTCTCCCGGTTTCAAATCTCCAATTTCCTTTCCCGGCTGAGGTTTTTCCCGTCGACCCTGAAAGGTGGGTTGGGAATCCCCGCTCAGGGCAGCCCGCCTTTTTCATAGGCATTGAGGAGGGCTTTTGCGGCGGTGGCGTCGGCTGTTGTCGCGGTGGCGGCGGACTGTTTCTGCAACTCGATGGCGCGGGGCCTGTCCCCCTGCTGGAAGGCGATGCGCGCGAGCACGGCCAAGGCGGCGGAGCGGTCCGGACCGTCGCCGTCAGACACCGGTGTGGCGATGGCGGTGGCGGCCGATTGCAGTGACGCGGAGGGGCTGGCGGTGGAAACGAGGGTGGCGGCGACGCTTGTTAGGACTCCGGGTTTGCCGGAGAAGTCTTCGCGCAGGATTTTTGAAAGTTGGATGGCGTCGTCGTCCTGTTTGCGGGCGATGAGGAGTTCGAGTTCCAGCAAGGCTCCGATGTGGGCGAAGTTCGCGGGCAGTGCCTCGTGGAGGGTGGCGATCGTTGCTTCCGCCTCGTCGGGTTTACCCTCGCTCAGTTGGGAGCGGGCCTTGCTTTCCAGAGCGATGGCTTCGGCTCCCGGAGTCGCCGGACCCGCAGGCGCGGCAGCGGCTCCGTCGGGTTTTTCGGAGGGCTCGGCCAGCAGTTTTGCCAGCAGGGAGTCCTCGATGGCCATCGGATGGCCGATGTGGGCGATGCGCCCCTTCTTGTTCACCACGAAGGCGCAGGGGATGCCCTTCTGCCCGGCCGCCTCCAGCCATGTCTTGGCCATGGTGCCCTTGGCATCGTCGGCGGCGACGCGATAGGTCATCTTCGATCCCATCTTCCTCACGAAATCCTTCACGGTGGCCGTGTCCTCGCCGAGATTCTGGCCGATCACGACAAGCCCCTTGTCCTTGTTTTTCCGGAACAAGTCATTGATGTGGGGGATGACCGCGACACAAGGCCCGCACCAGCTGGCCCAGAACTCGACGATGTAAACCTTGTCCGGCTCGAAGGACTTCAGTTCGCCGCCCTGCACCCACTCGCCGACACCAAGCTTCGGCGCGGGATCGCCCACCTTGAGCGCGGCAAGGGACGTTTGGCACAGCAGGACAAGCGCGGCGGCGGTGGCAAGGAGGGGTTTCATCATCGTGCAAGCGGTATCATTCGCCCGATTTGTCGGCGAATCCGACACGAAAGGCAATCCCCGGCTGGTGAATACAGAATGACAGACAAATAATAAAATCCGGCTTGCGGCTTGCGCGGCGGCGCGGGGAGATGGCGAAGTCTCAGATAAAAAGTCAGGCTTATTATTAAATCCGACTTGCGGTGGATGGACCTTTGAGGGAGGGGCTCTGCGGGGAGCCGGGGGGATGCCTGGGGCGGGTGGGGGAGGAGTGCCGGGCGGGCCGGAGGAGCGGGCAAACGGGCAAAAAGGAGGCCGCCGGGGCACCCACCCCGACGGCCAAGCTGAACAACTTCAACACACCGGCGGTTCTACCCGCCATGTAACTGAGGCTGACAACTGCTGTTCACCCTTACATGAAAACGCGAACTTGCGTACGGTCTTCATGGGGTTCGACATGCGGCCGGGGGCCTCGTTCAAAAATTTCCGGAAAAATTTTCGGAAGGTTTTCCGAAGTTTTTCGGTGATCCGGGGGTTGGGGGGATCAGCGGCGGTGGATGGGCCGGATGGTGGGCTTGAGGATGCTTTGTCCGGAGGAGGAGACGGATCCGGAAGCGGAGGCGGCGTTTTTGCCGCGGTTATCGACGCGCTGGATATCGTTGACGCCGGGGAGGACGCCGGAGTCACCGTCGGCGAAGTTGCGGGCGTCCGGGGATACCTTGTAGCGGTTGTCGAAGTCCTGCTGGACGGTGTTGAGGGAGGTGGCGTTCTTCACGATGGAGGGCTGCATGAAGACGAGGAGTTCGGCGCGCTCGTTGGTATCGACGGTGTTGCCGAAGAGGCTGCCGAGGTAAGGGATGTCCGAGAGGATGGGGATGCCGGATTTTTCCTTGCCGTTGCGGCTGACGATGAGGCCGCCGAGGACGATGGTGTCGTTGTTGGGGACGGTGGCGGTGGTGAGGATCTCGCGGGTGGAGATGCGGGGAACGGAGAGGTCCTCGCCATTGGAGCCGGCGCCGGCGATGGTCTGGGTGCCGTTGACCTCGTCGTTGAGCAGCGCGATTTCCATGGTGATCTCGTTGTCCGAGTTGACCAGCGGGATGACTTCGAGTTTGAGGACGACGTCCTGGTATTCGATGTTGGTGGACGCGCCGCCGTTGGAGAAGGAGTTGCTGTTGGTGGGGATGGCGATGCGCTCGCCGGAGGAGATGGAGCCCTTCTGGTTGTTGGAGGTGAAGATGGAGGGGCGGGAGAGCACCTTGAAGTCGCCGCGGGTCTGGAGGGCTCTGACGAAGATGCTGAGGTCCTCGATGGTGCCGTAGGCGCGAAGTCCGGCACCGGCCAAGCCGGCGGGGTCGATTTGAGGGAAACGGGTGGTGGCGGTATCGCCGATGGGGCGGATGGGGATGATGCCGCCGCCGCCGCCGGCGCGGACGTCGGAGTTGTTGAAGAGGTAGCCGACGCCGTAGTCGTTGTTGTTTTCGAGACTGAGCTGGCCGATGACGGTGGAAATCATGACCTGGTCCGGTTTGACGTCGATTTGGTCGAGCAGGCGTTCGATGATTTCGAGGGCTGAGGGCGGGCCTTGGGCGACGATGGAGTTGGTGATGTTGTCGGCGACGAGGAGGGTGCGGCCGACGAGCATGGATTCGGGCGCGGAGTTCACGTTCGGCGAGTCCAGGGCGTTGCCCGCGCCACCGATTCCGCCACCGCCGCCGCCGGCGCCGCCGCCGAAGCCGGAGCTGCCGCCGGTGGCGGAACTGCCGAATCCGCTGGAGCTGCGGGAGCTGCGGCCGGTGGAGGATGTGGATTGGCGGGATGAGCCCTGGCCGGATGCGCGGTTTCCGCCGCCGCCACCGGATGTGGACGCTCCGCCGCCGTCTCCGGTGCCGGTGAAGGCGCGGGTGATGGCGTCTCCGGCGATGGGAAGGAACTCGGAAACGGTGAGGAAGCGCAGCTTGCGGCGCATGAAGGTTTTTTCATCGGTGGGGATGTCGAACTCGCGGACAAGGCCTTCGACGAAGAGGATGTCCACGGGGCGGCCCATGGCGAAGATGCGGTTGGTGCGTGGATCGGGAAGGATCTGGACGGGGGTGTCCTCGCCACCGCCGGACGATCCGCCGCCGGCGGCGGCCGGGGCTCCGCCCTGGGGTATGGGGGCGTTGTTGGTGCGCTGGACGCCGCTGGTTTGCTGGGCGCTTTGCTGGGCGGTGAGAAGGTTGGTGAGGGTGTCCGCGATTTCGTTGACGTCGGCGTACTGGACCTTGATGAACTTGGAGGACTGGATGGAGCCGGGAACGTCGATGGTTTTCTTGAGGTCGACGAGGCTGCCGATGAGCGAGGCTTTCTCGGTGATGACGATGGCGGAGGCGTTTGGCACGGCGGCGATGGAGCCGTAGGCCCCGAACTGGCCGATGATCTGGGTGAAGATGTTGAGGGCCTGGTCCGGCTTGATGTGATCGAGGGTCATCACGTAGGTGACGACATGGTCGGTATTGGGAAGCGGAGTGTTTTCGTTGTAAACGTCGATGCTTACATTGCCGGGCCGGGGGCCGCCAGTGGCGAGGGTGAGGATGTCGAGGTTGGGATCCTGCGGGTGCTGGACGAAGACGAAGTTTTCGAGGACGGCGGCCTTGCGGAGGAGTTCGGCGGCCTCGGCGTAGGTGAGTGGCTTGGCCGGGCTGGCGTTTTGGAAGAAGCTGAACTCGGCGGCGTTGGCGGCGGTGGTGGTGATGACGCGGCGGCCGGTGTATTTTTCATAGAGTCCGGCGAGCGAGAAACCGTTGATTTTCTCCTCCTCGATGGGCTCGGTGATCTTGGTTTCGCCGAGGGGAACGACGGCGGCATTGGCCGGGGCCGCGTTTGCCGCCGGGGCGGCGGGAGCGCCTGCGGCGGGGACCGGCCGGGTTCCGGGCACGGGAACGCCGGGAGGAGTGGGAGGGACCGGCACGGCGGGAGGCGGGGGTGCGGTTCCGGGTTGATCGGGAGCGGGCTGTTGGGCGAAGGCCGAGGACCAGGCGGTGAGCAGGATGAGGAGCGAGCGTGAGACGGACATGGAAAAGGAAATTCGGAGTGGCGGTGGGGAAAAGTTGCCTTAGCGGCCGCGGCCGCCGCGGCGGTCCTGGCGATCAAAGCGCTGGGTGTTTTGCTGGGGTTGGCCTTGGGGTTGGTTGATCTGGACCCGGGGCTGGGCCTGGGGTTGGGGCTGGCCGGGGACGGGCGGCGGGACGACGCGCGGGCGGGGTTGGCGCTGCGGCATTTGGCCGGGCTGGAGCTGGGGTTGGGGCTGGCCGGGCATCTGTGGCTGGGCCTGCTGGGGATTTTGTGGCGGCGGTGGCGCGGCGAGGGTCATCAGCTTGTCGTCATAGGTGACGGTGCCGGTTTGGGAGCCGGAGCTGAGGCGGACGACGGTGCCGCGCGGTTTGTCGGGATCCCGGGTGACGCCGAGGATTTTGAAGCCGTCTTTGGAACCGGGATCGTCTGAGAAGATGAAGATCCGTTTTTCCGGGTTTTTCTTGTCGAGCAGGGTGACGCGATATCCGCCCTCGATGGGTGAGACGCCGGCGAGGGCGTAGTCTTCGAAGGCGGGAATCTCGTCCGGCGGCGGCGGCGGCGGGGGCTTGGAGGTGAAGGGGGATTTTGTCCAGAGATCGGAGTATTTGCTGAGGGGCGCCTTTTTGGGCAAGTCCGCGCAGACCAGGCCTTGGGCGGCGAGGGTGGTGATGGCGATGCGGAGGATGGCGCTCATGGTGGGGAGGTCGGAGGTCAGGCTTCGGGTGGGAGGGGGACGAACCATTGTTCGATGACGGCGATGCAGTCGATTTTGGTGTCGTCCTGTTTTTCCGGAGCGAGTTTGATTTGGGTGGCGATGCGGAATTGGTCCGGGATGTTGATGCGGTCCAGCCAGCGGTAGAGGGCTTCCTCGGTGCCGGTGACGCTGATTTGCATTTTGGCGCGGTGGAAGTGGGCGCCGGTGGTGTCCGAGGGCATCGGCTTTTGGTTTTTGATGGTGAGGCCGGCGGATTTGGCTTCGCGCTCGCAGAGTTGCTGGAGCTTGGTCTGGACGTCCTGGTTGGCGGCGGGTTCGGGTTCGCGTTCAGCGAGCCAGTCCATTTCGTCGGCGACCTGATCGCGGCTTTCGCGGATCATTTCGGCGTTGTCGAGTTTTTGCCTGGCATCGGCGAGTCCGCGTTCGACGGCGGCTTTTTTGCCCTGATAGAAGTTGAACGCGAGGAAGTTGATCACGAGGAAACCCGCGGAGGCGAAGAAGACGAGGAGTTTTTTCTCGCGGGGAGACATGATGGGATGCGTGATGTCGGGTTTCCGTGGTTAGAATGCCGGGAGGCTGCGGATTTGTCGGTCAGGGCCGGGATTCGGAGATGGGGATTTCACCGGTATAGACGAAATCCCAGCCGCGGGTGGACTGGTTGGCCTCGGGGACTTCCCAGGTGAAGTGGGCGAGTTCGTTGTTTTTTGTGAGGCGCAGGCTGAAGGTGGTGGTGGCCTGGAACTGCTGGGCCTCGCCGCGGAGCTTGATGCTGTTTGCGGAGATGTCCGCCTCCTTGAGCCGCAGGCCGCTGTTGGGGGGGATGGAGGTGGCGATGCGGTTGAGGATATCGACGGGCGAGTGGGTGAGGTCGATGGCGCTGGAGAGTTCGTCCCACTTGGCGATGTGGAGTTGGAATTCGGCGGCGTCCGGGGCGACGGCCTCGGCGGCGGCGAGGAGTTTTTTGGTTTCGGACATGCCTTTCCAGAGGCCGAAGCCGAGCCAGCCGATGAGGCCGAGGTATAAGGCGAGGGCGGCGGCGATGCCGAGGGTGAGATTGCGGCGGCGCTGGGCCTCGCGGCGGGCGGCGCGGACGTCCGCGGGCAGGAGCTTGCTGAGAGGGGAGGGCGGGACCGGAGCCGGGCGGGACGAGGTTTCCACCGGGATGCGGAGGATTTCGCGCAGGGCGGTGGTGTTCAATGCCGGGTCCGCTGACCAGAGAAGGGCGCGGGCGGGCTCGATGGCGAGACCCTGGATGCCGAGCTGGATGAGGGCGAGCTTGATCTCGCGGGCGAGGGAGTCGTCCGGCTGGGTGGAATCGATGGCCGTGGCCTGGCAGTAGGCGAGTTTTCCCTGGTGGAAGATGGCGAAGACCCAGCGGCCGAACTCGCGCCAGATGGTGACGACATCACCGGAGGCGGGGAAGGAGCGTGCGGAGATGTCGAAGCTTTTGGGGCCTTTGACGGGGAGTTCCCCATCGCCGGGAGAACGGAGGAAGATGGAAACGATGGCGGTGTTCTCGTTTTCGCGGGCGACGACGAAGACATCGGTGAGCTGGCCGGCCATGGGGTCGGGCCGCAGGCCGAGGCGTTCGGCGTGGAGGGTGACCAGATCGGGGAACAGGGAGTCGTCATCGCTGGCGACGCGCATCGGCACGGCGGTGACGGCGCGGACGGGGAAGAGCATGGTGACCTCGCCAGCGGGAATGGCGGTGAGGTCGCCCGCGTGGCGGTGCTCCGTGGCGGTGACGAGGGAGAATGCCGCGTCTCCCTGGGCGGACCAGATTTCCCAGCCGGATTCGCCGGGGACGAGAAGGACATTGTCGGTGGTTTTGCTCACGGGATGATTTCTTCGGTGCGTTCGAGAAGGGCCGGTTTGCCGGTGCGGTTGCGGACGATGATGGTGATTTTCCGTTTGGCTCCGGAGGCGTGGCCGATGCTTTCGATGCGGGTGGTGGCATCGTTGGCGGTGAAGCGGGCGGCGATGTCCGGGCGACCTTTGACGTCAATGCCCAAAAGATCAAGCGCGGCGGCGGCATTTTGGAAGGGCGCATCGTCCTCGGTGTCGCGGATGCCATCGGTGCCGCGGACGGTTTCCGGGATGATTTCGGCCTGTTCGACGCGGCACTCGGCGGCGGCGGCGATGAGTTCGGCGGGTGCCTCATTGACGTCGAGGGCGCCGCCGCTCCAGATGGTGAACCACTCGCGCCAGTCGGGTTTGACGGCCTCGACCAGGTCCATGCCGCGGACGAGGCGCATTTCGGAGAGGTCGTAGAATGGGCGGTTGAAGGGTTGGTTGATGCGGCCGGCCTTGAGGTATTCCTCTTCTTCCGCGCCATTGAGGGCGACGTTGTTGTCGGCGTCCACCCAATCGCCGAGGGCGTCGGCGATGGCCTGGGCGTCTTCGAGTTCGATGCCCCATTTGGAGAGGATCTCGCGCATGAGGGCCTTGTCTTCCTGAAGCAGGATGGTGTTGATGTTGAAGCGTCCGCCCTCGGAGATGACGCGGACTTCGAAGCCCTCGCCGGATTCCTCGTTGAGCTGGCGGAGGATGGGATCGGAGCGCTTGACGACGGGATTCGAACCGATGGCGATGCCCATTTCCGCGACCTGGCGGGCGCGGGAGCCGTGGATCTTGGCGGAGGCGATCTCCGTATCGAACTTGATGACGCGGAGTGCGGCGACGCAGGCGAGGGCGAGCACGGCGATGAGCCAGATGACGCCGAGCAGCGCTGCTCCGCGGTTTGTTCCGCCGGGAATGGTTGGTTTGGTTGGTTTGGTCCGCATGGCGTTCACAATTTCAACGACCGCCGCCGCCCTGGCCGCGACCTCCCCCGCCTCTGCGAACACCGCCGCCCTGGCCGCCGCCCTGGCCGCCGCCGGGGATGACGACGGGGTCGTTTCCTCCGCTGTCCGGAATGCCGGCTCCGCCGCTGCCGCCACCCTGGAGGAGTTGGCGCATCATGACTTCGGGGTTTTGCTTGGGCGGGATCCAGAAGATCTGGCGGATTTCCTCGCCTTTTGCTCCGATGGCCATGGTGAGTTCCACCTGGAGCGGGAGGCGGCCCTGAATGTCCCAGTCGAACTGCCATTCCATGGAGCGGCCGTCGAGCACGCGCCATTCGAAGTAGGCGACGTCGGTCAGCAGGATGATTTCGGCGAAGGGTTGGGTGGAAAGCGAGGAGGACTGGCCGAATTGGGACTCGGAGCCTTCGAGGATCTCGTTTTCGTAGTAGCTCAGGACGATGTCGAGGAAGCCGGTGCGGCGTTTCACGGTGGAAAGGCGGATGGCCTTGGCGATGCGTTCCTCGCCGCCCCATGTGAAGGCCATGGGGACGTTTTGGAAGGTCATGTCCGTGATGTAGTGGGAGCCGGAGTCCTGGACGGCGAGTTCGAAGCGGGCGTTGCCGGGCAGCGCGGGGAAGAAATGGCCTAACAGATCAAGGAATGCCTGGTGTTCCATTTCCTCGTTCTGGGTGGCGACGATGGTGTTGCCGAGGGCGAGGGAGGTGCGGGCGATGCCGAAAACCATGCCGCTGATGATGGCCATGAGGCCAATGGCCATGACGAGTTCGAGGAGGGTGAACCCCGTCTTCCGGTGATGGTGGGTGCGGGCTTTCATGGCTGGTACATGCGGCCGTAGCGCCAGGTTTCGACCATTCGTTCCTGGCGTTCGCCGTTTTCGATCCAGGTGGCGACGACTCGGATGCGGTACATTTCCTGAAGGAGCTGGCCGTCCTCGTTTTCGAGGTCTTCGAGGAGTTCGACGAGGGTGACGAAAGCTACCTCGTTGCCGGCCTCGCCGATGACGGTTTCGGTTTCGCCTTCCTCGAGAACGGGCAGGGAGAGCGCTTCGTCGAGCGCGCTGTCCATGAAGCGGGTGACGCGCAGCTCGCTTTGGGAGAGGGCGGCGACCTTGGCCATGCGGTGAAGGGCCACGGTGAAGCCGGTGGCGGCGATGCCGAAGACGGCGAGGGCGAGCATCATCTCAAGAAGCAGGAAGCCGCTGTTGCGGCGCTGGACGGTGGATTTCATCGGGCTTCGAGCTGGCTGTCGCGGATGGTGGCGGTGAGCGGGTGGAAGATGTCCTCGGACCAGCTTTCGTCGTATTCGAGGCGGATGGCGAGGGGTTCGCTCAGGCCGTTGGGGTCGAAACGCCAGACGTGGATGGCCTTTTTGGCGGCGGGCAGCCAGGAGTCGGAGTTCCAGCGGCGGACGAAAAGTTTCATGGAGCCATCGAGGGTGAATTCGCTGCGTTCGCCGGGTTTGGTTTCGGCTTCCCGGCCTCCGATGTCGTGACCGCCGACGGTTTTCTCCTCGTCGCGCCCGGCCTCGGCGAGTGGCATGAGCCGCACGACGCCCTCGCGGAATTCGAGGGCGTAAGGTGTCTGCTGGAGAATGGCGACCATGCGCGCGCGCTTGGCCATCATCTCGATTTCCCCGGAGGTCTCGCGCAGGACGCGCTCGTCCGACGAGTATACCATCACGCCGATGGCACCGCCCAGGACGATCGCCGCGATGGCGAGCACCATGACGATTTCGATCAGCGTGAAGCCTACGGATCGTCTAGTCGTCGTCTTGGCTGCTAAGGTCATCGCCGGTGCTATCGATGCCGTCCGGGCCCTTGCTGATCATTTCGGGCTCGTTCGCGCGTTTTTTGCCAGGGAAACGGTAGTTGTATGGCGCTCCCCACGGATCGTTCGGGACTTTGCTCATCACCTGGACCCAGCGCCGGGGAACCGGGGTGGTGGAGGGCTTTTCCTGAAGCGCCTTGAGGCCCTGCTGGGTCGTGGGGTAGGTGCCCGCGTTGAGTTTGTACATCTGGAGGGCGCTATCGAGGCTCTTGAAATCGGCCTCGACCTGCTTGAGTTTGGCGGCATCACCGATGCCCTTCATGGCGAAGATCGCGCCGCCGAGGATCATGGCGATGATGCCGAGCACGATGACCATTTCGAGAAGGGTGAAGCCGGCGCCGCGCCGGATCGGGGTGTGTGAGTGGATTTTCATGTGCGAATCGTGATGTGTGTCGGGCGACAGCCTCGCAGACAGGATAACACCGTGCGATGCAAAAGTTGTCGGGAATTTTCGGGCGGAGGGCGGCATTCGGACGATTGTCACGGAGGGGGCCACCTTCCGTCTTGCAAGGCCGCCGGGTTTCCCCCACCGATTGCGGCCGCAGCATCATGAACAAGGTCCTCATCATCGGAGCCGGCGGAGTCGGCAATGTCGTTGCCCACAAATGCGCCATGGTCCCCGAGGTTTTCGGTGAGATCACACTGGCTTCCCGTACGGTTTCGAAATGCGAAGCCATCGCCGCCGAGGTTAAACAGCGCACCGGGCGGACCATCGCGACGGCTGCGGTGGATGCCGACAATCCGGAGGAAACCGCCGCCCTGATCCGGAAAACCGGAGCCCGGCTGTTGATCAACGTGGCTTTGCCCTATCAGGATCTCAATCTCATGGACGCTTGTCTGTCAGCGGGTTGTGACTATCTTGACACCGCCAACTACGAGCCGCGGGAGGTGGCGAAGTTCGAGTATTCCTGGCAATGGGCCTATCAGGGGAAATTCGAAAAGGCGGGCCTGTCCGCGCTGCTGGGTTCGGGTTTTGACCCCGGGGTGACGAACGTGTTCACGGCCTGGGCGCTGAAGCACCGCTTCGACGAGATTCACACGCTCGATATCATCGACGTGAACGGCGGCAACCACGGCAAGGCCTTCGCCACCAATTTCAACCCGGAGATCAACATCCGCGAGGTCACCGCCCCCTGCCGTCATTTCGAGGACGGCGAGTTCGTGGAAACCCCGCCGATGTCGCTCCACCAGGCATTCGAATGCCCCGGGGGCTTGGGCACCTTCGAGATCTACCGGATGTACCACGAGGAACTCGAATCGCTTGTCAAACACATCCCCACGATCCGCCGGGCGCAGTTCTGGATGTCGTTCTCCCCCAACTACCTGAAGCATCTGGAGGTGCTTGGAAACGTCGGCATGACACGCATCGATCCGGTCGTTTGCAACGGTGTGGAAATCATTCCGCTCCAGTTCCTCAAGGCCGTGCTCCCGGACCCCGGCGACCTCGGGAAGTCCACCAAGGGGAAAACCTGCATCGGCAACGTCATCACCGGCCTCAAGGACGGGAAACCGGAGGCGATCCACATTTACAACATCTGCAACCACGAAGCCTGTTTCGCCGAGGTGGGCTCGCAGGCGATTTCCTACACCACCGGGGTGCCGGCCATGATCGGCGCCAAGCAAATGCTCCAGGGAAACTGGCGCAAACCCGGCGTCTGGAACATGGAGCAACACGACCCGGATCCGTTCATGGACGATTTAAACCGCAACGGATTGCCATGGAGCGTGGTTCAATTGCGAGACGACCAAGCCGCCGCGCTACGGGTCGTATGAAACGAGGTAACCGCAAAGTATATTCCACCCGCCCGGATTCTTCAAATTCCGCTTGTCAGCCCCTGAACCCGCTCCCATCTTCCCGCCATGACTCGCCTCAAAACCCTCTCTTTGCCCGCCATCGCCGCGGTTTTGGCCGCCTCCGCGCCAGAGGCGGATGCCCAGGTCGACATTGCCCTGCGGGTGAACAAGACCTTCCGTCAATACGGCGGGAAACGCGTCGATTTCCTCAACGGCCAGTTCAACATCGACATCTGGGACGGCAACGCCGTTTACGGATGCAGCGGCGCTTCCTATTTTTCCCCGAGCATCCCCTGCCCTGATGGCGCCACCGGTTTTGTCGGATTCGGAAACATCGATCCGGACGTGGATTTCCCCATCTCCTATTTGGAAATCTTCGGCATCCAGCCGGCCGTGGCGATCGCGCCGAAATTTCCCGAGCGCTGCATCCTGAAGGCTGCGCCGAACACGACCATGGAACGGCCGGTGACCGGTTTCACGGACAGCAGCTACTCGATTTTCTACAACATCGCGCCCGGTTCCGTGGCCATAAGGGAATATCTGATCACCCGCTACGACTACACCCGGAACTACACGGGCACCGGAGGCGGGAACCGCCTCAAGAAGGAAATCATCCCCGGCCAATACATTTTCGCCCTGCCCCTCCTCAGCGATCCCAACAAGCCGCTGGGTGTGCCGCTTGTCCACTATGACATCCCGGACGGCTACGAGAAAATCGGCAACGTCAAGCAGGGTTTCCGTTTCGTCAAGCTGCCCGGAAAGCTCAACAGGCGCGGCTTTGTCCTTGTCGACAAGAACAAAATCCCGACCTTCAAGTGGGAAGGACTGTCGCGGACCAAGATCTATCCGGGTTCCGACCGGCTCTATTTCTCCATCCGCAACATGGAGAACCCCAACAACGCGGCGAGTCGCGCCATTTATCAGAACGGTGGCAACCCCGTCTCCATTTTCCCGGGCGTCGTTTCCGGAGCCGATCCCCGCGTGCTGCTCGAGAACGCCCTGGTGAACAACTACACCCTGCCGCCGCTCGTCCGCACCGGCTCGAAGGGAGTGGCGGAGCTTGAGCTTGCCCGCAACGTCACCACCAACGGCGTCACCTATGACAACTCGTCCCGGCGCTATCAGCTTCCCGTGTGGTTTGTCGATCAATACTCGGAGTTCAAAAAAGTCGCCTTTCGTGGCAAAAAACAGAAAAACCGGATCCTTGACGATTTTGATAATGACGGTTTCAACAACCTCACCGAATGGGTTTTGGAAACCCGGGCCAATGACACGACCAGCTTCCCGGGCAACCCACTGCCCGCCTACAACCCTCCGGTGCCCGGAGCGGAGCCGGAGTTTTTCGGATTTCAGATCTTCAAGCGTGAGGGCCTTGTCCCGGCGGTCCGCTATCAGCTTCAGAGGAGTATTAACAACGGCCGGACGTGGAGCAATTTTTCGGGAGATGCCGACTGGGCCGTTGTGCATAACAGGGATTACCGGAATTACCCCCGACTTCGTTTGGTCGCCATCAACTCGCTGGTGCGTCCGCCGGGCACCGAGAACCAGATTTTCCGCGTGAAAATCACCCTCCGTTACCGTTAATGAACAGCGGCCCGTGTGCCTTGGGGAAATTCCTTCAGGCACGGCGGGCTATCGTCGAAAGCATGAGTTTGAGGGGCGCTAACGCCACATGATTGACAACACCGAGAGTCTGATCCGTCTTCTGGAAACGGCCAGAAAGGAATCCGACCCGCCGGTGTGCGCGGTCGATACCGAGGCGGACAGCCTGCATCGCTACCGGGAATCACTCTGCCTCATTCAGTTCGCCACCAGGGGAGAGGCCGTTCTTATCGACCCCCTCACGATGGACGATCTGTCGCCGCTTTGGGATTACCTCCGCGGTGCGACGGTCTGGATGCATGGTGCGGACTACGACATGACGATGTTCAAGCGGCAGTTCGGTGATCTGCCCGCCGTCGTTTACGATACCCAGATCGGAGCCCGCCTGCTGGGAGCCCGCCGCTTCGGGCTGAGTGATCTGGTGCAGGGCTACTTCGGGGTCGAGCTTTCGAAATCCTCCCAAAAAGCCGATTGGGGGAAACGTCCGCTCTCGGCAAAGATGATCGAGTACGCCCTCAACGATGTGAACTACCTCCTCGAAATGGGGGACCGCATTGTCGAAGGGCTCCGCGATGCGGGGCGCTACGACTGGTTCGAGGAAAGCTGCGTCGCCGCGCGTCGCAAGGTCCTGGAGCGGGACGAAGGCAAGGATGAGATTTGGCGCGTCCAAGGCTCCGGCAAACTCGACCGCTTCGGCCTCGCCTGCCTGCGCGCGCTGTGGAATTGGCGCGATGCCGAAGCCCGGTCCTGGGACCGGCCGTCCTTCATGGTGGTCACCAACCGCCAGCTCCTCGAGTGGGCCATGGAGCTTGCCGGCGGGCGGAATATCACCCTGCCCCGCCATTTCCGCCCCGACCGGGTCAAGCGCTTCCGTTCGGCCGTCGCCGCCATCGAGAGCATCCCGGAATCGGATTGGCCGGAAAAACCCTCCGGCAAGCGCCGCAAACGCGACCGCGACTTCGAACGTCGCGTCGATGCCCTCATCCGGCAGCGCGACCAAGTCGCCGCGAAACTCGATATCGAGGGCTCCCTCATCGCTTCGCGGGCCGTTCTGGAATTGATCGCCGCCGGCGACGCCACCCCGTCCGACTTGCTGCTCGGCTGGCAATGCGCCTGTCTTGAACCGGGTGGAGCGAAGGCTTGAAACGGGCCGGAATCTCCGGTCGAATCCCCGGACCGTGCGCGATCAACCGCCATCAGGAGTTTCCGCGACTGGCCCGCTCCAGTTCTTCTGCCCCTCCTGCCGCACCAAACTGACCGCCCCGTGCGCCATGGCGGGAATTTCGGGACCATGCCCGCTCTGCGGCACCCATCTCACCGCCCCGGCATCCCGGGGGCCGACGCGGAAGACCGGCCGGCAAACGGGGCGGACCGGCAAACGTCGCGGCCGGATCCCGGCGGATTCGTTCATCGATCAGAGCCACCTCGCGAATCGCGAATCGATGAAGTCCATCAAGGCAATCGCCTGGTTCATCCTGACCATTTGCGCCTGCATCGCCGCATCGTGGTTTCTCGGGTGGCGTCTGGCCCTGTGAGATCCCGGGCGAAGCTTCCGCCCGGGTTCATGTCATCTCCCTCCGGGCACGGGAAAAACAGCCTTTTCCGCAAGAGTTTCCTTGTTTTGATCCTGTGGATTTCGAACCTTTCCCCAGCCCTATGTCCGAGTCTCCCAACGAGCCCCAGCAAGCCGAAACCAAGGTCGCTTCCGAGCAGCAATACGGTGCCGCGCAGATCGACAAACTCGAAGGTCTGGAGGCCGTCCGCAAGCGTCCCGGAATGTATATCGGAGACCCCGACGAGCGCGGCCTGCACCACTGCGTGTTCGAGGTTCTGGACAACTCGATCGATGAGCACCTCGCCGGCCATTGCGGCCGCATCAAGGTTTCCATCCACGTCGATGGCTCGGTTTCCATCGCCGACAACGGCCGTGGCATTCCGGTGGACATGCACCCGAAATTCGGCATTCCCGCAGTCGAACTGGTTCTAACAAACCTGCACGCCGGCGGCAAGTTCGGCCAGGGCGCATACAAATACTCCGGCGGCCTCCACGGTGTCGGCGCCAAGTGCGTCAACGCGCTCTCCGACTGGTTCCGCGCCGATATCATGCGCGAGGGAAAAGTCCACCGCATCGCCTTCGAGCGCGGCAAGACCACCGAGCAACTCCATGTGATCGGCGAGGTCGATCCTAACAAAACCGGCACCACCATCACCTTCTTCCCGGACGCGACGATCTTTGTCGATACCATCGAGTTCAAGTTCGACCGCCTCGCCACCCGTCTCCGCGAACTCGCTTTCCTCAATCCCGGCCTCACCATCGATCTTGAGGACGAGCGCCCGGAATCCGCGAAAAAAACCTCCTTTTTCTACGCCAAGGGCATCGAGGAGTTCGTCGTTCAGTTGGGAGAAAACAAGACCGTCATCCACGACGACCCGGTCATCCTTTCGGGAAAACGCCAGATCGAGCTCGACTACGACGGCAAACAGACCACCGACGACGTCTTCGCCGACGTGGTGTTCCAATACAACGACTCTTACAACGACCAGATTCTCTGTTTCGCCAACTCGATTCCCAACGGTGACGGCGGCACCCACCTCACCGGCTTCCGCACCGCCCTCACCCGCGGCATCAACCAATACGCCAAGGCCAACAAGATCCTCAAGGACAAGGACCCCGCCCTCTCCGGCGACGACGTGCGCGAGGGCCTCGTTTGTGTCATCTCGGTCAAGATGCCGAACCCGCGCTTCAGCTCGCAGACCAAGGACAAGCTCGTCAACACCGAGATCGAGGGCGTCGTCTCCTCCATCGTCTATGAGGGCCTGATGCAATACTTCGATGAAAACCCCGCGCTCGCCCGCAAGGTCATCGAAAAATCCGTCAACGCCGCCCGCGCCCGCGAGGCCGCCCGCAAGGCGCGCGAGACGGTTAGAAAATCCGCCCTCTCCGGCGGCGGGCTTCCCGGCAAGCTCGCCGACTGCTCGGAGCGCGATCCCGCGAAGTCCGAGTTATATATTGTCGAAGGTGACTCCGCGGGCGGTTCCGCCAAGCAGGGCCGCGACCGCCGCACCCAGGCCATCCTGCCGCTGCGCGGAAAACTCATCAACGTCGAGAAGGCCCGCCTCCACCGCGCGCTCCAGAACAAGGA
>CAZKQK010000050.1:0-33519 GCA_964554865.1 uncultured Luteolibacter sp.
GCAGTGGTAAATCGCCGGCTTCGTCTCCGAATCCGCCCAGGGAACAATCCATCGCACACGCGCCATGCCCCACCCCTACCCCGCCATTGCCATCACCGCAAGTAGGAAAAAATTATTTCTGTCTCTTTTTTTATTGTCATTTTTAACATGACATCGGCCCAAGCCTTGGGAAGACTGCGGCGTTGCATTAATCTCCGGATGGTGGCCCAGTCCGATGTGGCACGGTGACTGATTGACTCAATCCGGGCGGTGTCCGATTCCGCGTCCCCCAACAAATCCAATGAATCAATCCTCAAAAGTCCTGCTCGTTTCCCTCGCCTCCGGCCTCGGCATTCTTGGCCTTGCCTGGCATCAGAAGGGCAAGGAGTCGGCCGCCCATGCGACCGCACACGGCGGAACCGCACCATCGGGGACGGCAGGCGCACCGGATCGGAAATCCCCGCCTTCGTTGCCGATCACCGATGCCGAGCCCGTCGCCAAGGCCTCCGCGGGCCCCTTCGGGGACATTGCGGGACTTGAGAAGGGCACGGTGATCCGCCTTCCCCTGCCCGGCGGTGGGGAGATCGCCGGGCGGCTCAATTATGTGAACCGTTACGACAACGGCGCCTGCGCGGCGGGCGGCGATGTTGAGGACGGCAGCGGCACGTTTGAAATCGCGGGCGAACCTTGGGGTTATCGCGGGTTCATCCTGCAGCGCAAGGACGGCGTCGCCTACGTGTATTCGAGCGGTCCGGACGGCGGCCTTCGGGTGGCTCGGCGGCCGATCGGCGAGGTCATCTGCGAACCGGAACCGCATTGGAAGCCCATGGCGAAAGTGGAGGGCCCGGATCCGGAAAAGGCGGCGATATACAACGGCGGGCGCTCGGTGGGGATCATCTACGAGGCGATTCCGATTCTCAGCAGCCTGCCACGGGCGGAGGCGACGATCTACCTCGATTTCGACGGCGAGGTGATCGAGGGCCATTCGTGGGAAGGCGGGCGGCGGATCATCGCTCCGGCCTACAACATGCCGGCCAGCGAGGTGCTCTCCATGTGGCGACGGGTGGCGGAGGACTTCGCGCCCTACGAGGTGAATGTGACGACCGACCTCCAGGCCTACCTGCGCGCACCGCAGGGCCTGCGGATCCGCTGCATCACCACGACCAACAATTTCGCCGGAGCCGGAGGAGTGGCCTTCAGCAACACTTTCCGCCAATCCGGCGAGCCGGTGTGCTGGAACTTCTACCGTGGCAATGCCGGCGCGCTCGTCATCTCGCACGAGGTGGGCCACACCTTCGGTCTGCATCACGACGACACCACGACCCAAGGTTACTACGGCGGCCACGGCAGCGGGACGATGTCCTGGGGCCCGATCATGGGGGCTCCCTACAACCAGAACATCTGCCAGTGGAGCAAGGGCGACTACGCGAACGCCAACCAGAAACAGGACGACCTTATCCAGATCGGCGCGGCGATCGCGCGTCGGGTGGACGACCACGCGCCGGACGCGGCGAACGCGACGCCGCTGGTGATCGGCACGGGCGGCAGCGTTTCCAACAGCGGCGTGATCGCCAGCCCGGACGACATTGATGCGTTCACCTTCACGACCGGCGGCGGCTCGCTGAACCTGCAATTCAACGGCGCGGTCAACAGCCCGAATCTCGACATCGAGGCGAAGCTCTACAACTCCGCCGGCACGCTGGTGGCCACCGCGGGCCCGGCGAACCAACTGCACGCGACGCTTTCCACCAGCGTCAGCGCCGGCACCTACACCGTGACGGTCGATGGTGTGGGCAACGGCACCTGGGCGAGCAACGGCTACGACGACTACGGCTCGCTCGGCGACTACACGATCACCGGCACGGTCTCCTCACCCGGCTGGCGTTTCCGGATACCGGTGAACGCGCTCAACGGCGCGGCGCTCGGCACGGTGGCACCAGGCGGCTCGGCCTACTCGATCACGGCGGGAAACACCAATAACGCGTTCGCGATCCACAGCGGCACCGGGATGCTGAGCGTGGCCAGCGCGGGCGCCCTGGCAACCACCCCGGTGTTCAATCTGACCGTGGCTTACACCTCCGGCGGTTCGTCTCAGACCGCCGCGGCAAACATCCGCGTCGCCCCGCTGAAGGGACTGAAGCAGGAAATCTGGACCGGTCTCAGCGGCAACACGCTTGGCGGACTGACCGGCAATTCGAACTACCCGAACAACCCGAACGTGACGCGCCATGCGGGCACGTTCCAGGGCGCGCATCCCGCGGACAACTACGGGCAGAAATTCAGCGGCTATCTGGTCCCGGCCGAAACCGGCGACCACGTTTTCTGGACCGCGGCGGACGACATCAGCGAGTTGTGGCTTTCCACCACCAGCGATCCCGCGAACAAGGTCCGGATCGCTTATAACAACTCGAACACCAACGTGAACTGGACCGCCCAGGGCACGCAGCAGTCCCCCGACATCCCTTTGGTGGCGGGACAACGCTACTACGTCGAGTATCTCCATCGGGAAAACGCCGGCGGCGACCACGCGGCGGTGGCGTGGCAGACGCCGACGCTTTCCCGCCGGCTGATCGGCATGGAGTATCTGGATTATCCCGGCACCATGGCGAACCGCGCTCCGTGGCTGGCGAACATGACCTTCCGCGTGCGCGAAGACGCGACCACGGGCACGGCGGTAGGCACCTTGCTGGCCGGCGACTACGAGCCGGGCTCGGTGCTGTCCGCCTACACCATCACCGGCGGCAACACCGGCTCGGCCTTCGCGCTGAACGCGACGACCGGCGTGCTCACGGTGAATGGCGCGCTGTCGTTCGCCGCCCTCCCGAAATACCTGCTCAACGTGCGGGTAACCGACAGCGGAGGCCTGCAGCGCACCGCCCAGATCGCGGTGGAAGTCGAGCCGCGGGCGGTGAAGCGCGAATACTGGAGCGGAATCAACGGCAACCAGATCACCGACCTGACATCCCACGCCAATTTCCCCAACAACCCGAACTCCGTCACCTACCAGGCGTTCTTCGAAACGCCTTCGCAAATTGCGGATAACTACGGCCAGCGGCTCAGCGGCTACCTGCGCGCTCCGGACTCCGGCAGCTTCCGGTTCTGGATCGCATCCGACGACGCGTCCGAGCTGTGGCTTTCCACCGACAGCAACCCGGCGAACAAGGCGCGGATCGCCTGGCACACCGGAGCGACCAATCCGCGCGAGTGGGGGAAATTCACAACGCAACAATCGGCGGAGATCACCCTGGAGGGGGGGCGGTTCTACTACATCGAGGCGCTGCACAAGGAAGGCGCGGTCTCCGACAACCTGGCGGTGGCGTGGCAGGGGCCGGACTTCGAGCGGGTGATTCTTGGCGCGCCGCACGTGACCCAGCAGTTCTACAACCACGCCGCGCCGACACTCGCCAACAAGACCGTCACCGTTTTTGACCGCGACAATCTGGTGTCCACGCTTGAGGCAAAGGATTGGGCGGACCCGGGAACCACGATCACCTATTCGATCACCGGCGGAAATGCGGACGGCGCGTTCACCATCGATCCGCTGACGGGCACCATCCGCGCGAGCGGCCCGCAACTGCCGGCTGGCACGCGGGTTCTAACAGTCACCGCCACGGACAACGGGCCGACTCCGCTTTCCGGCACCGCGACGATCACCGTGAACGTGGTGAAACCCGGCCTCAAACGCGAGGTCTGGACCGGACTCGCCGGCGGACAAGGCATCGCCGGACTGACCGGCTCGCTTTATTTCCCGCGCTCGCCGAACGAAAGCGGCTACGTGCAGCACTTCGAAGCACCGTCCGGTTGGGGCGACAACTACGGCCAGCGGCTGAGCGGCTACCTGATTCCGCCATCCAGCGGCGACTATACCTTCTGGATCGCCTCCGATGACGGCGGCGAACTGTGGCTTTCCACCGACCCGAGCCCGTCCAACAGGAAGCGCATCGCCACCGTGAATGGCGCGGTGGGCAACCAGGCGTGGACACAGCAGGCGAACCAGCAATCCGCGGTCATCCCGCTGGTCGCGGGGCAGCGCTACTACATCGAGGCGCTGCACAAGGAGGGGGCCGGAGGCGACCATCTCGCGGTGGCATGGCAAGGACCGGGCTTCACGAGGGTGCGGATCGACGGCAACAACCTCGAGTACCCGGACAGCTACCGGCCCGGACTGAAACGCGAGATATGGCTTGGAAACGCGACGACCACGCCGCCGGCCAGCGCACCGGGGGCGGCAGGCGATCTCTTCGACTTCAAGACACCGGAAAATTTCTCGAACAACTACAGCGACCGGATTTCCGGCTACCTCGTGCCATCGGTAACCGGCAGCTATACCTTCTGGCTGGCCTGCGACGACGACGGGCAACTGCGGCTTTCCACCGACGAGAATCCGGCGAACGCCGCGCAAATCGCCTCGGTAACCGGCCATGTGGCCCCGGAGGCGTGGGATATCGGAGCCTCTCAGAAATCGGCCGCACGCACGCTGGTGGCAGGCAAGCGTTATTACCTCGAAGTCCTCCACCGCGACGGCGTCGGCGGTGATCATGTGGCGGTCGCCTGGGAAGGCCCGGGTTTCACCCGGCGCGTGATCGGAAACGAATATCTCGAACAACCGGCCACACCGGCCGACCGCTCGTTGCCGAAGCGCGAGGTGTGGAACGGCATCTCGGGCGACAACGTGAGCCAGCTAACAGACAACGCGGCTTTTCCGGCCGCCCCATCGCTCGCCACGACTTTGGCCGCGGGCGTCGGCATGGTCACGGGCACGAACGTCGGGGACAACTTCGGCCAACGCCTGACCGGCTACCTCATCGCGCCGGACCACGGGCGCTACACGTTCTGGATCGCATCGGACAACTCCAGCGAGCTGTGGCTTTCCACCGACGACAATCCGGCCAACCGGCTCAGGATCGCCACCGTCAACAACGTGGTGTCCGCACAGAATTGGGACGCGCAGGCCGGACAGAAGTCGGTGCCCGTCGCGCTGGAGGCGGGCCGCCGCTATTTCATCGAGGTCTTGCACAAGGAAGGCACTGGCGGCGATCACCTCGCGGTGGCCTGGCAGGGCCCCGGCTTCGCGCGGCGCGTAATCCCGAACCAATTCCTGGAGCACCCGCTGGTCATCCCCGGCACTCCGTCGATCCGCCGCGAGGTGTGGTCCGGCATCGGCGGCGAGCAGGTTCCCGATCTAACAGGAAACGCCGCGTTCGTCGCCGGCAATCCCGCGGCTCGCGGACAGCTCGCCACTTTCGAGACCCCGGCAGGTCACGGCGACAGCTACGGCCAGCGGCTGGTGGCGCGGCTGGTCGCGCCGGAGTCCGGCAACTACAAGTTCTGGATCAGCGCCGATGATTCCGCCGAGCTGTGGCTTTCCACCACCGCCAATCCCGCGAACAAGGTGCGGATCGCCCACACCGCGGCGTTCACCGATTTCCGGCAATGGACGAAATACGCGACGCAGGAATCCGGCAGCCTGCCGCTGATCGCGGGCACCACCTATTACATCGAGGCGCTGCACAAGGAGGGCGCCTCGCTCGACCATCTCTCGGTGGCATGGCAGGGGCCGTCGTTTCCGCGTCGGATCCTCGACGGGCGTTTCCTGCAATACCACGGCACGCCGCCGGTGAACGTGGCGCTCAAGCGCGAGATCTGGACCGGCATCGGCGGCAACAACGTCGGCGACCTGACCAACAAGGCGAACTATCCGAACTCGCCCAACCAAACGCTCACACTTGATAACTTCGACTCGCCGGTGAACTGGGGTGAAAACTACGGCCAGAAAATCAGCGGCTATGTGATCGCGCCGCGGACCGGCGACTACACGTTCTGGATCGCATCGGACGACGGCGGCGACCTGTATCTCGCGACAGACGGCGATCCCGGCAGCAAAACCCGCATCGCCCACACCACCAGCGCCACCGGTCATCAGAACTGGACCCATAACGCGAACCAAACCTCGGCGGTCATCCCGCTCGTCGCCGGCCAGCGTTGTTACATCGAGGCGCTGCACAAGGAAGGCGTCGGCGGCGACTACGTGTCAGCCGCATGGCAGGTGCCGGGCTTCAGCCGCCAGGTCATCGGCAAGGACTTCCTCGAATACCCCGGGCTGATGCCGGCCGCCGCACAGCCGGGCAATGCGATCACGCCTCCGCCGGGAGATCCCGGTTTCAGGTTCTGGCTGGATTTCACCGGACTGCAAGGCGCGGACCGTCTGGCCACCGCCGATCCCGACAAGGACGGCATTCCCAACAGCCTCGAGTTCGTGCTCGGCGGCAAGCCCTCCGGCAGCGGCGCGGCGGACCGGACCATCCTGCCGCAACTGTCACTGGATGAAACCCGCGCGATTTTCGTATTCCGCCGCGCCGATGTGGCGGCGGCGATCGGCCCGTTCGTCCAATACGGGGATCTGGCGAGTTGGACCACGGCCACGCATGGCGTCAACGGCGTTCAGATCACGGTGGAGGACGACGGCTTCGAAACGGGCGTGGACCGGGTGACGGTCAGGATTCCGCGGGCGACGGGCAGGCTTTTCGTGCGGCTCAACGCCAACCAGTGATAGCCCGCGGGCGCGATTCACAAACCCAGTTCCGCATTCATCACCCGGAGGAAATCCGCGGTGTCCGATGGCAGGCCGTGGAGAATGCGGCTGTCTCGGATGAGCAGCTTGGGCAGCCTGCCGGAGCTTCGGGACATGCGTTTCCAAGCGCTGATGTTGTCACGGATGGAGCTGGAAATCCACGGATCGGCGATGGCGGTTTCGAGTTCCGTGCCCGACATCAATCCGAGGGCAAGGCGGCGGGCGGTTTCGGAAGATGGCGAGGCCATGAGCGCCTTGTGAAAGTCCGCAAAGGCATCCGGCCGCTTGCGCCAAAGGGCCAGGGCGATCCCGGCGATCTCACATGAGCCGGGGTGATCCGGCGCCTCTCCCAATTCCGGGTTGCACGCCCCGTCAAGCGGCACGGGCATGAGCAGGACTGCCACCTTGCCCTCGTGAGCGGCAAGCAGGGCATCGATGTGCCCCGCCATGGTGCGGCAGGCGGCGCATTGGTAGTCGAAGTATTCAACGAGCACCCGCCCGGCATCCGCCGGTCCGAGGCGCGGATGTTCGGCGGGATCAAAGACGGGGTTTCCGTCATCAGGGGAAAGGGAGCCGCCCGCGACGGTTTCGGCGCCAATCCCTCCCTCCATCAGATGCGTTTGCCTGACGGGGCCGTAGACCTGAAGCAGCCCGACTGTTAGAAACGCGGCGCCCGCCCATGAAATCGCGCGGCGGATTTCCAACGGCCGAAGCGCCGCGAGGCCGAGGCCGCATGTCAGAAGACCGATGGCGTGGAGTCCGTTGCAAAGCGGACAGAAGGACTTGAGGAACACCGCCTGCACGAAAACAAACCAAAGGGCGGCCCCGGGTAGCGCCGCAAGCAAGGGCCTGCGGAATCCCGCGCCGCGCGGCATGAAGCTGGCAAGGACGAGCGCGTAAAGGGCCACGCCGAAGGCGGAAACCGGAACGCCTAACAAATAACCCCAGCGTGAGGAGATGACATCGCCGCAGGAGCCGCCGCCGCAACCGGCCACGGCGCCGCCGCGGAGGCTTTGCCACAAGAGCGCACCGCTGAGGGCCATCCCGAGGACGGCGGCACCGGCTGTCGCGCGGGTGGCGGAACGGGCGCTCACGGCAACGCGGCGCGCAGCCGGATGAAGCGCCTGGGATTGGCCGGACCGAGTGGCGTGAGGTCGCGGACGACGAGCGATGTGACCGTATCGCCGACCGTTTCCGCGTGGGCGGGCCCTGAGTTCCATGTCACGAGATCGCCCGAAACCTCGACAACCAGCGTGGCCACATGATCGATGCGCCTGGGAATGGTGATGGTGGCATGATCGGAAACAAGTGTCACCGGGGTGTCCGCCGGAGCGCCCGCCGCCAGCGGCGGGGTGCCGAATACGAACTCTAACAAATTCGGAACTCCATCGTGATCCGGATCATCGCCGGGTTTGTCCAAGGTCTCCCCCGCCAGGTGATCGGCGCGCCATTGCTCCCAGGTGGTCTTGGGCGGCGAGGCCATGGTGACGGCGGCGGATTTCATCAGAAACGGGCTGCCCGAAGCGTTGATCGCACCGATGACCGGTGTGGCGGTGGCGGCGTCCCAGAACGGCGGCTCGGGGTTCATGCCAAGGTAATCGACCACCGGCCAGTTCCAGGATGCGGCGCGAAACAAAATCCACTCGCCGGCCAGCGGAGTGCCGCGGAATCCCCAGATGTAGGCCGGTTTGCCAACGGTGAACGGCGGTGAATTGTGCTCAACGTCGAATGGACTCAGGAAAGTCGCGACAACCGGATCGTAAGCCGTGCGCGCGGCGGGCCGCCAGTGCCGGGCCCACTGGTCCTTGTTGCACGGAAGCGGCGTGAAGGAATCCTCGAAGACGCCGAGTTCGAAACGGAAGGCCCCGTCCATCGGCAGGCCGGAGCCGGTTTCATTCACTGCGGGAGAAGGACTGAACCAAGTGATCCGCTCGGCCCGCAGGGGCACTCCCGCGAGCATGATGGCGAGAGTGACGGGCAAGCGCGTCATCGGCGGCGGAGCATTGGGTTTCAGGCCCGGCGGCGGCGCAACAGAAGGCCGGCCGAAAGCGCCGCGAAGGCCAGCGACGCGGGTTCAGGAACGAAAGTGAAGGTTTGCAGGGTGTGGGACCCGGTGACGGCATAGACTCCCGGTCCCGTCACGCCGCCTTGGCTACCCCACTTCGACAGGTCGCCGCTGTCGAGATCGCTCACCGACCACTGGAGGTTCGGCTCGTTGTCGCAGCAACCGGGCACCGCGTTCGGAAACACCCAGTTCTTCGATGGATCCGGGGACCCGGCTCGGGTCAGCAGCCATTCGTTGCCCTCGATCGGGTCATCGCCCTTGCGGATCCAGAGAAAGGCATCGAGCCCCTGGAAACTGAAGCCGGAGGTCGAGTGCGGGCTGGCACTGGTGCCGTCATCGTTCATCGACGTGAAGGCCGTGAAGTAACCAAGCGTGGAATTGTAGGTGGTCTGGTCAAAGACCCGCCAGTTCGCGAACCAATCGTCGATGTTCGACTCGTCCGGAGTGAACCCGTCCACGAAGGCCCCGATCTCGATGACGAACATGCTGTCGATCGGGTTTCCCTGGCTGTCCGCGATGCCGGTTCCCACCGGACTGCCCCAGTCGAGTGTCTGGGCGCCGGCACGCCCCCCCATCAGCAGGAGGCCTGTCGCGAACAATATGGTGGGGAGAATTTTCATCAGGAAGCGGTGAGGCTCACTCGATCCGCCGGAGGTTCTAGGCAGTGGCCGAGAGAAAATAAAGATTTTTTTGATAATCAATAAAAATTAACCAATCGCCGGTTACGGTGTCCAGGGAGCTGGCGAGACGTAGGAGTCCAGGCCGTCCTTCGAGCGAATGAAGACCGCCCGGTTTTCGAGCAGGATGACCTCGTTGTCGCGCGAGGCGGCGGTGTTGTCGCCCACCTTCGCCCAGTTCAGCAGCCCCGGGAAAACCGGCGCGCCGTTGAGCAGGAAGTAGGTGCCGTAGCCGGCGGCGGCGGCGTCAGCGTCCTTGTTCCAGAGGAAAATGGTGTCCGCCGTCTTGAAATCGCGGCTGCCGAAGAGGCCGGCGGCGAGGGTCATGGCGCGTCCGTTGGGACCGGCCGGGGACTGATCGAGCGGGTAACCGCCACCGACGAGGTTGTTTCCGGTGTCGAAGGGACGGCGGAAGTCGTTGGCGCGGACCTCACCGTATGCGAGCAGGCTGGCGGCTGCGGTGCGGTTGTTGAAGAAAGTCCCCCACCCCGGCGCAATGACGGCGCCGCCTTGGTCGGCGAATCCGTGGCCGGTGCGCACCCAGCGGTGGTTGCCGGCGTCGTTGTAATTCCAGAAGACGATCCAGGAGCCATCGACGAAGAGCTGCACCTCGTCGGCGGTGTTTGGCGCTCCGGTCGCACCGAACGCGGCGGGCGGGAACATTTCCGCAAGGGTCCAGTGGCGGCGCAGGATCACGATGTCTCCGGCAAGGGAGGACGGCGGCGCGCCGGTGAGGGTGTTGAACGGAGCGGTGGCCAGATGGATGTCCGGGTCCGACGCAAGCGTGAGACTGTCGCCCGCCGATGCGGTGACATCGAAGCGATGGCCCTCGTTATCGCCCGAAGCCACCTCGATGTAGTGGGCGACGCCCGGAGTGATCAGCCCGTCAAGCGACTGGCCGGTGAAGACAATGTCCTGGCCGCTCACGGAGGAAATGGCGCCGGTGAAGATCGACTCGCGCTGGTATGGATTGTTATATGTGCGGCAGCAGATTTCCAGCGGAGTCTCGGTCCAGCCTTCGGGCTCGGTGAAGCTGGTGTGGTCGATCCCGTCGTTGCCGCCATCATCATCGAGATCGGCCTTGATGCGGACCACGCCCTTGCCGCCGGTGAGGCCGGTGAGGTTTTCAAGGTCGTGGATGGTGACGGTTTCCGTGCAGTCGCCGTTGTCCGAGGCGGTGAACATCAGCGGAGTTAGCACGATCTCCTGCCAGACCGTGGGGTTTCCGGGTGCGGCGGCGTATTGCAGGGTATAAGTCACATTGAGCGGCGCGCCCTTGTGGCGGATGTAAACGCCCTCGAGCGTGCCCGGCGCGAGGGTGGACGGCCGGATGATCCACGCCGTGTTGCCAAGCCAGGGGCTGCCGGCACCGTTGTCATAAGGCATGGCGAAGGCGAACTCCGCGAAGTTGTCGTAGGCGTCCTGATCGGGATTGCCCCCCGGGGTTTCGGACGGATGGAGGAACTTCCAGTGCGCCCAGTCGTCCGGACAGGTGTTCAGGGTCTCGATGAAGTTGTTGTTCTCGCTGTGCTGGCCGGGAGCGAGATCGATCGGGGTGACGTCGCCGATGATGTCAAAGTCGCCGCCGTCGATGTCGCCGAAGGAATCGTAGCCGTATGGCTGGGTCTGGCCGACCTGATAGATCCCCGGGCGGACGCCGGTGAACTCATAGTAACCGCCGCCATTGGTGACGGTGGTGATCGGTTGCACGCCGGGAGTGAACGGATCGCCGTCCACCGGATCGCCGTTTTCGTCCAGCAGCGTGAGCGTGACGCCTCCGAGCGGCGTGGAGCCGGCGAAAACATATCCGCTGATGGCGCCTAGTTCGATCTCGACGAAGTCGCGCTCGATGACTTCCTGGCCGGGATTCACCGTGATGGGCGTGATGTTGCCGATAAGGTCCGGGTTTCCGCCGTCCGCATCGGACACGCTGCCGTAGCCCGAGGGCTGGGTTTCGGAAACCTGATAGTTGCCGGGGAACAGGTCCGGGAAGCGGTAGGATCCGTCAACTCCGGTGACAAGCGTCCACGGTTGCACTCCCGGAGTGTCCGGATCCCCATCGACGGGGTTTCCCGCTCCATCGAGCAGGGCTACGGTGACTCCGGGGAAGACGGTATCGCCGTTGCCGTCGTTGTTGGTATCCTTGAAGACACGGCCGCTGATGGCGCCGAACCGGATTTCAACAAAGTCGCGGTCCGCCACCACCAGGCCGGGGGTGATGACGATGGGCGTCTCGTCGCCGATCGCGTTGTTGTTGGCGCCATCGGCGTCCGACACGCTGCCGTATCCGGCGGGCTGGTTCTGCGAAACGCGGTAGCTGCCCGGAAGCAGGTTGGCGAACTGATAGAATCCGGAGGCGTTGGTGGCTGCCTGGACGGGATGGCCAAGGCCGTCGAGCACCGGGTTGCCGGAGGAGTCGAGCAGGTTGAGCACCACCCCGGGCAGTCCGGTGTCGCCGCTGCCGTTGTTGTCGTCATCGGTGCGGACGTGGCCGTTGATGGCTCCGAGCTGGACTTCGACAAAGTCGTTGCCGCCGTTGTTTTGTCCGGCGGTGACGGTGACAGGGGTCTCGTCACCGATGATATTGTTGTTCAAGCCGTCGGTATCGGAAACACTGGCGTAGTTCGCGGGTTGGTCCTGGACGACGCGGTAGTCGCCCGGAGGCAGGCCGGGGAAACTGTAGCCGCCATCGGCAAGCGTGAGAGTGGTGACCGGATCTCCCAATCCGTCGAGAACCGGGTTTCCAAGACTGTCTAGCAGGTGCAGGACGACGTTTTCGAGCGGAGTGTCGCCAAGGGAATCCCCATTGCTGTCCGCAAGCACGGTGCCACTGATGGAACCGGGCTGATAGTAGCCGTCATTCCCGGCATCAACACTGGCTCCGGACACCGCGATGACGGTGGTGGGATCTTCACCCTCGGTCTGGGTGTATCCGGCAGGGTAGTCGGGATCGGTTTCATCCACATCGGCGGTGGCAGGACCCGGCGGCACGCCGGCCGACCAGTCGCCGTTGGCATCGGTGGTCGCGATCAGGATGTTGCCGTTCACATCGGTGACGGTCACATCCACATCCGCGAGATCCGGTTCTCCGGAATCCTGGACGCCGTTGCCATTCACATCGATGTACAAGTGCCCGTAAACGGTTCCGGGTTGATAGTAGCCCGCGTCGATGGTGTTGTTCGCGGCCCCGGCGGCCACCGCGAAGGTGGCGGTGAGACCGGTGGCGCGGTTCGCATCGCTGTCGGAGGCGTCGCTTCCCACATCGGCAAGGGTGCGGACGTATCCCGGATGGGCGCCGAAGTGGACCTGATAGGTTCCCGGACGAAGACCGGTGAATCCGTAGGCGCCACCGCCCGATGTGATGGTGCCGGCCACGGCGTCGGCATCGTCGCCGTTTCCGGGAATGCCATCCGGACCATATCCGGGGCGGTGGAGGGTAACGGTCACACCGTCGATGCCTGTCTCGCCGCCATCCTGGATTCCGTTGGCATTCGCATCGTTCCAAACGAAGTCACCGATGGCCGAGGGAAGGTGGAATCCGGCATCAAGCGTGAGGTTCGACTGCCCGCCGGCCAATGTGACGTTCGGCGTGCGCCCGGCGATGAGTGAGATGTCACTGTCCGTCGCATCAGCACCCAGATCCGGGACGGTCCGCATGTAACCCGGCGGAGTGTCAAACACGAGATAGTAGGTGCCGGGCATCAGGGTGAAGGAATAAGCCCCGTTCGAATCGGTGGCGGTGGTGCCGGCGATGGTGTCGTCCGCGGCGTTGAAAACGGTGACGGTCACTCCCGGGATGCCGGTTTCTCCGCCATCTTGCTGGCCGTTGGCATTGGCGTCGTTCCAGACGCAATCGCCGATGACGACTTGCTGGGTGTAGCCGAAATCGATGTCCGTGCGGGTCTGGTTCGGACTAAGCGAGAAGGTCGCCGCGTGGTCGAGGCCGCCGGTGAGGTCATAGGTCTGGATGAAGCCGGCGGGAAGCGTGGAGGTGTCCACGCGGGCGGTGAAGGTGCCGGGCATGACGTTGGTGATGGTGTAAATGCCGGAGGGGTTGGTGGTGGCGGAGGGTTCCGTGGCGCTGTCGAAGATGCCGTTGCCATTGATGTCAAGATAGACCCTGACTCCCGATATGCCGGTTTCACCCGCGTCCTGGATGCCGTCGGCGTTGGCGTCGTTCCAGACCCGGTCACCCACGGATGTCAGCGAACGGTAGCCGAAATCGACATCACGCGCGTCCTCGGATGTCGCCAGCGCGCGCGAGGTGACGTTCGGAGTGGCGATGCCGTTGAGATCGTATGTCTGGGTGGCCCCTTGCGGCAGGGTGCTGATTTCAACCCTCACGGAGTATGTCCCGGCCGGCAGGTTCCCGATGAGATAGTAGCCGTTCACATCGGTGATGGCGTGGCGCTCGGAACCGGGATTGAAGATACCGTTGCCGTTGGTATCGATGAAGACCAGCACCCCCTCGATACCGGGTTCTCCGGCGTCCTTCACACCGTTGTTGTTCCGGTCATTCCAGACATAGTCGCCGATGCTGGCATCGTTGCGATAACCGAAGTCCGCATCGAGGCGGTTCGATCCGCTGAGAACCACGGTGGCGGTGTGGTCATTGACCGGGCTGGTGAGATCGTAGGTCTGGACATAACTCGACGGCAATGTGGCGGTGTCCACACGCACGGTGTGGGCGCCGTTGAAGAGATTGCCGATGGAGTAGATTCCGCTGGCGTTGGTGAGGGCGGAAGGCTCGGTAGCGCTGTCGAAGACGCCGTTGCCGTTGACATCGATGTAAACCCGGACGTTGGCGAGTCCGAATTCGGCGATGATGGCGCCTGTGGCGGCGTCCGCCGAGCTGATGGAACCATTTCCATTGATGTCCAGCGCGCCCGCGATGACGGTGTAGCCCTGGAAGGTGCCGGTATCCGCGGCGGAGATCGTCCCACTGCCATTCGTGTCAACGTAGCCATCGATGATCCGCATCGATCCGATCCAACCGTCGTCAGAGCTGCTGACCGTGCCGCTGTTGTTGATGTCGATGCGGCCCGAGATGACGTTGTATCGAGGCTGCACGCCGTTGCCATCGGCATCGTCCCAGACGAGGTCGCCGATGGCAAGGTTGCCACGGTATCCGAAATCGAGGTCCGCGCGGTGCTCGGCGGCAATGAGGGTGACCGAGGCGGCATGGTCGAGCGCGCCGTTGAGGTCATAGGTCTGGGCCGCGCCGGTCGGCAGCGTGGAGGCATCCACCCGCACGGTGTAGGTGCCGGGGTTCAGGTTTCCGATGTAATAGTTTCCGTTTCCGGAGGTGATGGCATTGGGCTCGTTGGCGTTCCAGGAACCGTTGCCGTTCAGATCCAGGTAAACGCGCACGCCGTTGATACCGGGCTCGCCCGCGCCCTGGATTCCATCGCCGTTCCGGTCCATCCACACGCGGTCGCCCACGCTGGCGCCCACCCGGTATCCGAAGTCCACGTCCACACGGTCCTCCGCTCCCGCCAGCGTGACGGTGGCGACGTTGGAGGTGGAGATGCCGTCGATGTCCCAGGTGGGGCCATGGCCGACGTTCGCCGCGGCGATGTCGGCGGTGTTCACGCGCACCACGTAGGTTCCGGGAATGAGTCCGCCGAGGAGATAGTTGCCGTTCGAATCAGTGGTGGACTGGGGTTCATTGGCATCGCGGACGCCGTTGTTGTTGAGGTCGGCGAACACCCGGATGTTGGGGATGCCGCTCTCGCCGGGATCCTGAATTCCGTCGCCGCTGAGATCGTTCCAGACGCGGTCGCCAATGCTGCCATAGATGGTATCCGTCCAATTGATCGGAAGCACGAGTCCGTAAGGCGAGATTTCCACGGTTCCCGTGTTGGCGATCTTATGACCCGAAAGTTGGTTCCGCGGCTTGACGGTGGCATTGAAGACCACCTGGAACTGCTGGCCGACGCCCATGTTTCCGGGCACGTAATACCCGGCGCCATCCAGAGGAAAAGGCGTGCCGGACCCGTCGTCGGGGATGCTCGTCCACGCCTGCCACGCGCCACCCACCGTGAACCGGTAGCGGGTGGAGCCGGGGACGTAGGTCACATTGTCCGGGAGGTTGTCCTGTACGCGGAATGGCCCCGGAATCGCGGTGCGCGCACTGTTGGCCCCGCGGATGTCATATTCCAGCGTGTCACCGCAACTGAGGTGGCCGTCACCTCCGGCATCGACGAGCAGATTTGATTTCTTGCCGCCCTCGCCCTCGCGCAGGGGGGGGACCAGTGTCCCCACATCCAGCCCCGGCTGGCCGGTGGCCGCCAATGTCGGGTCCTGCGCCCATGCGGCCGCGAGTTTGACGGAGGGATCGAGAGTGTACACCAACATGCCGCTCTGATCGCCGTCCGGGTCGAACAGTTTCAACTGCTCGAGTTCCCGCACGTTGTACGATACGTCGTATTTGTTTCCGTTAGGGTCGGTGTTCGGCCCCGCGTTGTCGCCATTGTAGTCGACGTAAACCGTCACCGGCGTGTGTCCGTTGCCAGCGGTGGTCACCCAGAGGGGGTTGCCGTTTTCAGTGGGATTGATGGAGGAATAAGGATCGCGGCCAATGCCAAGGCTCAGCAGCACCTGGGTGGTCAGCGACGGTTGGCCGACGAGAGTGAAGCCGCCGTCATAGGCCTGGTTCTGGGAGGTGGTGGCGCTTGTGCCATCCACCGCGCAGAACGCGTAAAACACCGGAGGTGTGGCTCCGGTGGTGTGGAAACGGTATGCTCCGTAGTGCGTCGTGCCGCTCGCCGGGCTGAGATTGACGCGGGCGTTTCCTCCGGCGGGCACCGAAACCGTCGCGGTGGTGTACGCGCTCGCGCTGCTGCGGTAATCGTAGGAAACCGTGATCGCGCTGGCACCCGGATTGTAGAGAAACACGCAGGTCCCGTAGGTCGATGTCGTCGAAACCGGGGCGTAGTAACTGTTGCTCCAGCGGTAGGTCGGAAGCAGCGAGGTGTCCCGGCTTTGGTAGTTCGAACCGGGCCGCCCGGAGAACAGGATCACCTGGACCGGATTGTCTGAAACGACGCGTCCGCCGGTATTCACCCCGGTGACGTAGGCGGTCTGCCCTTCCGCAAGCGAGACCGTCTGCTCGAAGACACCGTTGTTATCGGCATCGATCTGCACACTGGCTCCCTTCGCTCCGGCCATGATCGACAAGGCGGTGTAGTCGAACATGTTCGCGTCATTCGTCAGCGTCGAGGTGGCGGTGCTTGTCGGCATGTCCACGCCGACGGGCACCCGGTATTCGGTTCCCCACAGGCCCTGCTCGAAGACCTCGACGCAGCCCGCCAGAAGCGTGTTGGTGGACGCCGGGAAACTCGTTTTCGTCAGCGAGATCGGCTTGTAGGACGCGACCTTGTCCCGCGCGTCGTAGTCCAGAACGGACTGGAGCGTGGTGGATTGCACGTAGTTCCGCAGGCTGAAGACCGTTCCGGCGGGGATGAGGTCCGCCGGATTTCCCGGAGGGTAGCCATTGGCGGGGTTGCCGTCTCCGAAGACCAAGGTCGTGGACTGCTTCGGATTGGTGATGTCCTCTTCGTAGCCATCTTCCCAGTGGTCGTAGTAAATCACCGTGTTGTCGGTGGCGGCGGAAAACGTTACGAATACCGCCAGCGGATCAACCGACGCACCGTTGATACCGGCGAAACCCGCCAGTTGGTCGTCCTCCGGAAACGGCACGTAAAACACCTGTGAAGGCGGGGGGCTGGAGGCGTGCACGGTGGTGCAGACGGCCAGAATGCATAAAACATTCCGAGCCCAACGGGACATTGGATCGCTCATGATCGGGAGGTTTCGGGGTGGGAACGCGAAGAATCCGCCATCTGGCTGAATGGAGTCGATTACTCGCCGGGGCTTTATATTTTAAAAATGTTTAATACCACAAGAACTTTTTAAAAAACTTTCCCTGACTTTCAGCAATCCTCACAAATCCATTGGTTTTCGGACCGGGGTTTTGCCAGCCCCTCCGGCTGGCCGCTGGCCGCACCCCTTCGATTTTCCCCAAAAGCACGCTTGCCCGGTACGGATCGTGCCGACATAGTCCCGCGCGACCCGGCCGGACGCCTTGACGCGACTCGACCGGTTCTCCATTTGAGCCATGAGCGACTCCCCTTCTGCGACTGCGGAACCGACACTGCCTAAGGATCTTGCGGCGGCAAAAGGCATGCTGAACGTGCAGATTGACGGCATTTGGCACGAATTCCCCAAGGGTACCCGGATGATCGAAGCGTGCAGGCAGGCCGGCGCCATCGTGCCGCACTATTGCTACCACCCGAAGCTAAGCTCCCCGGGAAACTGCCGGATGTGCTTGGTCCAAATGGGCATGCCGCCACGTCCGGCACCAGGGCAGGAACCACAACGTGACGAGCAGGGCTACGAACCCATCGGATGGATGCCGCGCCCGGTGATCGCCTGCGCCAATACGGTTTCGGAAAACATGGGCATCCGCACCGGCGGCGAACTCGTCGAAAAATGCCGGGAAGGAGTGATGGAGTTCCTGTTGATCAATCACCCGCTCGACTGCCCAATCTGCGATCAGGCCGGCGAGTGCCGCCTTCAGGAGCACTCGGTGGAACACGGCCGGGGAGCGTCCCGCTTTGTGGATCAGAAGGTTAAGAAACCCAAAAACGTCGATATCGGTCCCCGGATCCGGCTCGACGACGAACGCTGCATCATGTGCAGCCGCTGCATCCGCTTCATGGACGAGGTGGCAGGGGATCCGGTGCTCGGTTTCACCCAGCGCGGCACCCACACCACCCTGACCGTCCATCCGGGCCGCCTGCTGGACTCGAACTACTCACTCAACACCGCCGATATTTGCCCGGTTGGGGCACTGACTTCCAATGACTTCCGATTCCAGATGCGGGTCTGGTTTTTGAAGGAAACCCCGAGTATCGATGTCAACTGCGGCACCGGCGCCAACATTACCCTCTGGACCCGTGGAAACCAAATCCACCGCATCACCCCGCGCCGGAACGACGAAGTGAACTCGTGCTGGATGCCGGATTCACACCGCCTGAATTTCCACTACATCGACAGCGAGGCGCGTTTCACCGAACCGCTCCGGAGGAGCGCGGGCGTCTCACCCGCCTCCTTCTCCCCCACCTCCTGGCCCGAAGCCGTCAAAACCGCCGCCGAAAAAATCCAATCGTTCCCGGCCGGACAGGTCGCCGTCATCGCCTCAGGCCGGATGACCAACGAAGAACTCTTCCTTGTTAGGGCCCTCGCCGCGGGAATCGGTACCCCGGACCTGTCTCTGATCCCCCGCTTCGGCGAAGCGGACCGTCTTCTCATCGCCGCCGACCGCAATCCCAATACGACCGGCGCGAAACTCGTGCTGAACACCGGGGATCCCTACCGGAAACTCGAAGCCATCCGCGACAAGGTGCGCTCCGGACAGATCAGGGCCCTGCTCGTCTTCGGCGAAGACCTTGTCGCCGATGCCGGCTTTGCCCTCGCGGATCTCGAAAACCTCGATTTCCTCCTCCAGTCGCACATTCTCGCCAACCACACCGCGTCCGCCGCCCATCTGGTGCTTCCCTCCGCCGCCTTCGCCGAAAAACGCGGATCGATGGTCAATCTTTCCGGCCGCCTGCAACGTCTCAACCGTGCCGTCGAACCACCCGGTCAGGCCCGCGACGATTGGGAAATCCTGCGTGATCTTGTCCTCGCCCTCAGCGGTGGGAAAAACGAGGTCCACCTCATCGAGGACGTGTTCAAGGCCATGTCCGCCGCCGTGGCCGAATTCCAAGGACTCTCGCTTTCGAGGATCGGCCATCAGGGCGTCACCGTCCTCGATACCGGCCACCGGATCCCGTTGCTTGCCAACGAACGCGCCGCCAAGGCCGCCGGCAGAATCAGCGGTTAGAGTTATCAGTTATCAGGAAATCGCATGCCCGACCTCCTCCTCCAACTCCTCATCATCCTCGTCAAGATCGTGGCGCTGACCTTCATGGTCGTCCTGCCGCTCGTGCCGGTATCGGTTTATTTCGAGCGCCGCTTCTCCGCGATCATCCAGGACCGGGTGGGACCGAACCGCGTGGGCATCCCGCTCTCGCTGCTCGGTTTCAGGAAGGACTTCCACTTCTTCGGCCTTGTCCAGCCGATGGCGGACGGCCTCAAGCTCTTTCTCAAGGAGGACTTCACTCCCAGCCACGTCCGCAAGGCATTCTACTGGATGGCCCCCGCCCTTACGGTCATTCCGGCGCTCATCACCGTTTGCGTGGTGCCCTTCGGTTCGCCCGTCACCATCTTCGGGCATGAGGAAAAACTCGTCATCGCGGATATCGATGTCGGTCCGCTCTTCGTGTTCGCCGTCTCCTCGCTTTCGGTCTATGGCATCACACTGGCCGGGTGGTCATCGAACTCCAAATTCTCCTTCATCGGCGGCGTGCGCTCGACCGCACAGATGATCTCCTATGAAATCTCGCTGGGCCTCTCGATCATTCCGGTGCTTCTCTACTTCGGCGAGCTGAATCTCGGCAAGATCGTCCAGTTCCAGGCCGACAACGGCTGGCTGCTCCTGCCACTCTGGAAAAACGGCCGGCTCTCACTGCCGGACATGCAGACCGCCTTGTTCTGGATCCCCGCGTTCATCGCATTCATCATCTTCACCGTCTCCATCTTCGCGGAAACCAACCGCATGCCCTTCGACCTCCCCGAGTGCGAAACCGAACTCGTCGGCGGTTATCACACCGAGTATTCCTCCATGAAATTCGCTCTCTTCTTCATGGGCGAATACGCCGCCATGGTGATCGGCTCCGCAATCATCGTCACCCTTTTCCTCGGCGGATGGTCGGTCGGTTTCGGGCTCGATGAGTCCATCTCCGCCTTCCGGATCGGCGGTTTCCAAATCGGCGGACTCATCCACCTTGGAGTCTTCATGGCGAAACTCGTCGGTTTCATCCTGTTCTTCATCCTCGTCCGCTGGACCGTGCCGCGTTTCCGCTACGATCAACTCATGAAACTCGGCTGGGTGATCTTCTTCGAGGCGGCCCTCATCAACGTCTTCCTCGCCGCGCTGATTCTCGCCGCACCGGATCTCACTCCCGTCATTCTCGGGATCGGGGCCGCGCTCCTCGTCGCCCTCGCGGCGGCCGTCATCTGGGTGGCCAAGGTTTCCGAAGACCGCCCCAAGCCGCTGCGTGCCTGACTTCTTCATCCACAATCCACCATCCACGATCACCGCCAATGGCCGTCATCAAAGTCCAACGCCCGAAGCTGAGCTTCGGTGAGAAGATCTACTTCGGAGCCTTGATCAAGGGCTTCCTTCTCACAATGACCCACGCGATCAAGTCGCTGCGCGGCAAGTCCATGGGAGCGCAAGACCTCGAATCCTCCGGCCTCGGCGTGACCATGCAGTTCCCCGAGCGGCGCTGGGACGGCCACATGCCGGATTACTACCGCGGCGCCCCCACCCTGGTAACGGACGAGCAGGGCCGCGAGCGCTGCGTTTCCTGCCAGCTCTGCGAATTCATCTGCCCGCCCAAGGCGATCAAAATCATACCCGCCGAAATCCCCGAAAATGACAAATGGGCGAAAGTCGAAAAACGCCCCAGGGAATTCGAAATCGACATGATCCGCTGCATCTACTGCGGCATGTGCGAGGAAGTCTGCCCGGAGCAGGCCATCTTCCTCCGCAAGGACTACCTCATCACCGGCCTCAGGCGCGCCGACATGGTCCACGACAAGAGGAAACTCTACGAAATCGGCGGCGTCCGCACGGGTCTCGTCAACAAATGGAATGAGCTGAAGTAGTCAATCAGCCAACAGCCATTGGTCGTCGGCAATAGCCAAACAAGTTCTCTCACTCCATGCCATCCTACCTTTTCTGGTTATTTGCCACCGTCATGCTCATCGGAGGATGCGCGGTCATCGCGTTTCGAAATCCGGTGTCCAGCGCGATGTCGGTGGTCACCTGCTTTGTCGGACTCGCGGGTCTGTTCGTCGGACTGAGCGCGTTTTTCGTCGGGATCATCCAGATTCTCGTCTATACCGGCGCGGTGATGGTGCTGTTCCTTTTCATCATCATGCTGCTGAATCTGCAGGATGAGCAAAAGCGGACCAGCCCGCTCGCTCCCCTGGCGGCCGGGCTCTCGCTGGTGATCGCCTTTGTGGTGCAGCTGGTCGGCGTGCTTTCGAAAACCCCGGACAAGCAAGCACCGGCGCTCGACGCGGAAACCCTCGCCCTCGCCGCGGGGAAATTCGGCGAGGGAACCAAAATCGCCACAGCCCTCAAGGACGGCCGCCTGCCGGACACCCATCTCATCGGCCACACCCTCTTTACCGGCTACAACCTCCCGCTCCAGATCCTCGGCGTGCTGCTGCTCGTCGCCACGGTGGGGGTGGTGGCGCTGTCAAAAAAATCGGTCGGACCCGACTGAACAGGCCGGTCACTTCCACTGCCCACCGCTCACCGATCACCCTTTTCCATGGCTACTCTCAACGACTACCTCCTCGTCTCCGGCCTGCTCTTCGCCATCGGCCTGGCAGGAGTGGTGCTGCGGCGCAATATCATCGTCGTCTTCATGTGCCTTGAGCTGATGCTCAGCGCGGCGAACCTCAGCCTGATCGCCTTCTCGCGCTTCAATACCGATACCGTCAGCGGCCTGCCCGATTACAGCGGCCAGATGCTCGTGTTCTTCGTCATCACCGTGGCCGCCGCCGAGGTCGCCGTCGGCCTGGCCATCATCGTCGCCCTCTACCGCTCGCGGCAAACGATCCACACCGACGAGCTGACCAGCCTCAAGGGGTGAGATTCCCCCCCATTTCAAATCTGAAATCCCAAATTTCAAATTTCATGCCCTGGATCCTCCTGTTCCTCCCGCTGGTCGCCGCTACGGTGAACCAGCTCTTGCTGCGCAAGAACCCGCTTGCGCCCCTGGTTTCCACCGCGTCGGCGGTGGCCACACTGGCGGTTTCCTTCCTGCTGCTTGGCAAAACCGGTTCACCGGAGCCTCTGCGGTGGGCGAGCGTCGGCGATTTCCACCTCAACATCGGCATCCGGCTCGACCAGCTCTCCACCGGCATGATGATCGTGGTCACCGGCGTCGGCGCGCTGGTCCACGTCTTCTCGCTCGCCTACATGGCGGATGACGAGGCGAGGAACCGTTATTTCACCGGGCTTTCGATGTTCATGTTCTCGATGACCGGCATCGTGCTGGCCGATAATTTCATCATGACCTTCATCTTCTGGGAATTGGTCGGTGTGAGTTCCTACCTGCTCATCGGCCATTGGTATCAGAAGGACAGCGCCGCGGATGCGGCGAAGAAGGCCTTTCTCTGCAACCGCGTGGGCGACTTCGGATTCATGATCGGCATCCTCATGCTGTGGGGCATCACCGGCACGCTTGCCTTCGGCGAGATGGAAATCCCCGCCGCCGTTTCCACCGCGACACTATCCGCCGCCGTGCTCTGCATTTTCTGTGGCGCGGTCGGCAAGTCCGCGCAACTCCCGCTTCATGTGTGGCTGCCGGACGCGATGGAAGGCCCCACGCCCGTTTCCGCGCTCATCCACGCCGCCACCATGGTCGCGGCCGGTGTTTACATGCTGTTCCGGCTGCAAGTCTCGCTCGGCTTCGATGCCTTCGAAGGTCTCGCCGCCGGCACGGTGATCGCCTGGACAGGCGGCATCACCTCACTGATCGCCGCGCTGATGGCCGTGCAGCAGGACGACATCAAGCGCGTGCTCGCCTACTCCACACTCTCGCAGCTCGGCTACATGGTGATGGCGGTGGGTCTCGTCTCGGGTGAGGCCGGCATGTTCCACCTGTTCACCCATGCTTGGTTCAAGGCGCTGCTGTTCCTTGGTTCCGGGGCGGTGATTCATGCCTGCCATCACGAGCAGGACATCTGGAAAATGGGCGGCCTGCTGAAGAAAATGCCGATCACCGGTTTTGCCTTCCTCGCCGGTTTCCTCGCACTGGTCGCCATCCCCGGCACATCCGGGTTCTTCTCCAAGGAACAGATTCTGGAAGCCGCCCACCATCGCGCGCCGGCCTTGTTCTGGATCGCCGCGCTCGTCGCCGTCCTCACTCCGTTTTACATGACGCGCCTGTTCGTGGTGGCCTTCCTCGGGAAAACCAAATCCGATCGCGCGGATCATGCCCGCGAGGTGGGTCCGCTGATGTTCGTGCCACTGGCGATCCTTGCCGTGCTCGCCCTGATCGCGGGACTGCCCTTCATCGCCAAAGTCCTGTCGCCCGCCTATCGGCAGCCCGAACATCTCATCCATATCGGATTTGTGACCTTCGTCTCGGTGGGTGCCGTGGCCTTGGGAGTGACCGCCGCGTTTCTCCTCTACTCCGGAAAGGACAAGGATCCGCTCTCAATCCCCTTGTTCCGCGAGCGTTTCTACATCGACCGCATTTACGACAATTTCCTCGTCCGCTACTTTCAGGACGCCTTTGCCGCCATCGTTCACTTCTTCGACGAACTTCTCATCAACGGCCTGCTCGTCGGCGGCCTGAGCCGCGGCGCGGTCAGTTTCGGCAACCTCTTCCGCAAGCTCCAGTCCGGCCGGCTTCAGGGCTACGCCTATGCGTTCGGGCTGGGCGTTGTTCTGGTCGTTTATTTCACCGTATTTATCTGATCCCATGCTCGCGATCCTCGTTTTCCTTCCGATCATCGCCTTCGCCGCCATCCTGGCCGGTGCTCCGGCGCGCCTGACCGCCATCGCCGCATCCGCCGCCAATCTCGCGCTCGGCTTGTTCGCCGCCACCTCATGGGACAGGGCGTTCTGGTCGATCTCGCTGCCGGTGCTGCGGAATCCGGAGATGAACCTCGCCTTCGGTTTCCCCGATGGCATGAGCGTGATCATGGTGCTGCTCGGCGTGATCGTCACCCTCGCCGCGGTTCTTTCCGGCAAGTGCCCGGACGGCCGTGAAAAACTCTGGTATGGTTCCTCGCTGCTGATTTCCGCCGGAGCGCTCGGTGCCTTTGCCTCGACCGATCTGTTCTTCTTCTATGCCTTCCACGAACTCGCGCTGATCCCCACCTTCCTGATGATCGGCATCCTCGGCCGTGGCGACCGCAAGGAAATCGCGTGGAAAATCACGATCTATCTCGGACTTGGATCCGTCGTCCTCTTGGCCGGACTCGTGTGGCTCGCCAATCTGACCGGCACCTATGACATGGGCAAAATGGTGGACGCGGCCGGCACTATCGATCCGGCCACCCAGAAAAGCATCGCCGCGCTGTTGATTGTCGGCTTCGGCACGCTGGTTTCGCTTTTCCCGTTCCACTCGTGGGCGGCTCCCGCATACGCCAGCGCTCCGGCGCCGGTGGCCATGCTGCATGCGGGCGTGCTGAAGAAATTCGGCCTCTACGGCCTGCTCCGCCTCGCCATCCCGCTGGTCCCGGAAGGCATGCATGCCTGGCTCACACCCCTGCTGGTGCTTCTGTTAGGAAACATCCTGTGGGTCGGGTTTGTCACCATCTCGCAGAAACGCCTGGACGGCGTGCTCGGCCACTCGTCCGTAATGCACATGGGCTACATCTTCCTCGCCATCGCCGCGCTGGCTGCCGTGCCGGGCAACGACCTCGCCCAACCCGCCGCGGTGCTGCTGATGTTCGCACACGGCATTTCCATCGCGCTGCTCTTCGGTCTGGCCGACCGCATCGAGCGCGGCACCGGTTCGCTTGACCTCCAGGATCTCGGCGGCCTTGCCAAATCCGCGCCTTCGCTCGCCTTCATCTTCGGCATCGCCGCCATGGCATCCATCGGTCTTCCCGGACTCGCCAACTTCTCGGGCGAGGTGCTGGTTTTCCTGTCCGCCTTCCGCAACTACGATCCCTCTGCCGGTCTTGGCCCGGTGCAGATCGCCTGCATCCTCTCGATCTGGGGAGTGGTGATCTCCGCCGTTTACATGCTGCGCGCCTACCGCGCCATCTTCCAGGGCCCGGCCGTGAAAACCACCGAGTCCGCCACCGACCTCAGCCTCGCCGACCGCATCCCGGCCCTGCTGCTCGTCCTCGCCCTCTTCGCGGTGGGTCTCTATCCGAACCTGCTGCTCGACCTTTTAAAGTGAATCCCACCGATCGCTCCATACCATGCCCGCCTACTGCCTCGAAGCCCTAACCGTCGCCCTCGGTCTGGTCCTGCTCCTTGCCGAAGCCTTCGTTTCATCGAAGAGCAAGGCATGGGTGGGCGTTTTCGCCGCCATTGGCCTGGGCCTGGTGCTGTTGATCTGCCTCCCCCTGGCGATCGGCCCGGAGGCGAAACCGCAGGCAGACTGGGCGAAATGGCCGCTGTGGAATTTCTATCGGTTCGATGGCCTCGCCCGCTTCTACAAGGGCTTTGCGCTGCTCACGACGATCCTGGTGGTGCTGATGTCCATCGACTACAGGAAAATCCTCGCCCGTTTCACCGAGCATCCCGGATCGGAGAATGGCACCGGCGAGTTCTACGCGCTCCCGGTCTTCGCCTGCGCCGGCATGATGTGGCTCGCCTCCGCCAAGGACCTCGCGGGCGCCTTCGTCGCGCTCGAACTGGTCACCATCACCTTCTACGTCCTCGTCGCCTACATGCGCCGCAATGTCGGCTCGCTTGAGGCCGGCGTGAAATACCTGATCCTCGGCGCGCTCAGCACCGGCTTCCTCGTTTACGGCATCGCATGGGTCTATGGCGCCACCGGCACGATGTCCCTCGCCAATCTGCCATCCTCGATCTCCAATATCCAATCTCCCTTCCCCCTTCTTTTCGGCATCGCCCTCGTGATGATCGGGCTGGGTTTCAAGATCGGCGCGGTGCCCATGCAGGTGTGGATTCCCGACGTCTATCAGGGCGCTCCCACACCGGTGACCGCTTTCCTCTCGGTGGGTTCCAAGGCCGCCGGCTTCATCCTCATGATCCGTTTCCTCGAACCTTTCCTCGCCAACGAACTCACCCGCGGGCCGGTGCTGAAACTGTTGGTCATCCTCGCCATCGCAACCTTGCTATTCGGAAACCTTGCCGCGATTCCGCAAACCAACTTCAAGCGACTTCTCGGCTATTCCTCCATCGCCCACGCCGGCTTCCTCATCCTCGCACTGGCCGCGGGCGAATCCGCCGCCGTGGGCAGGCTCGGCCCCGCGCAGGTGGTTTCGCTATATCTCGCCACCTATCTGATCATGACGCTCGGCGTGTTCTTCGTCCTCGCCCAGGTGCGCATCCAGCGGGACGGCGAATCGATCACCGACTTCAACGGTCTCGGGAAAACCAACCCCGTGCTTGCCACCGCGCTGACCGTGCTGCTTGCGGCGCTCGCCGGCGTTCCGCTCACCTCCGGATTCATCGGCAAGTTCCTCGTTTTCCAACTCGCCGTAAACGCCGGCCTCTGGGCCGCCATCGGTGTCGCCTTCATCGGCGCGGCCGCGGGATTCTATTACTACCTGAACGTCGTCCGCGCCATGTGGTGGGTGAATCCCGGCCGGAAACAGGAAGTGAACCTGCCGGTCATCAGCCGGGTCTGCGTGGGAGTCCTCACCGCCGCCGCCGTGGTTTTCGGATTCTGGCCGCAACCGCTGCTCGCCCTGCTGGGCTGACAGGAGGGCGGACGCAGGATTCGGATTGACCCGGCCGGGCTGCCGCTAGAGCCTCGCACACGATGATCCCGTTCCGCATCCTCATCCCACTAGTCACCGCTCTGGCACTCGTTTCCCCCGCCGAAGCCGGCATTGTTTTCGGCCCGGTGAAGGGCAAGCCCGGACAAAGCGTCAAGCTGGTCACCCGCTCGGAAACACCGGGCGGCACCGTCCTGCAGAGCGTCGCCGGCCGCAACACCAACGGCACCATTTCCATCAGCCGCGACCGCGAACTGGTGTGGACCTTCCGCCAACCCGGAGCGGACGGCACCCTGCGCGGCATGGTCCGCGTGCCCGAAATCAAAACCGTCACCGCGTTGAAAATCGACGGTAAGGAGGAGAAATCCACCGACCTGAGCCCGCTGACCGGCAAGATGTTCTCGATGAGCAAGGCGCCGAAAGGCGACTGGAAATTCGAACTCGACGGCTCGGTCCCGCTCAGCCGGGTGCGCCAGGAAATCGAAGAACTCACCGTTTATCTGAAACGCGACTGGTATCCCAAGCGCGAGGTGAACCTCGGCGATTCCTGGGAATTCGATCCCACCTGGGTGAAACACATCATCGAGAAGGACCTCCACCGCGCCAAAAGCATCGGCACCATGCGCCTGCGCCAGATACGCCGCAGCCTGACCGGACAATACGCGGTGATCGACGTCTCGATCCTCAGCACCGGCGCGGACTACCGCGCCGACGGCAGCGAGGTCTCCGCCTCGGTGGAACTCATCGGCGAAGCCATCGTGAATCTCGACACGATGCTCGATGAAAAACTCGAACTGAAAGGCAAGGTCGTCAGCACCTCGCGGGGTCGTGGAGAATCGAAAACCGTGACCCTTCCGGTGAAACTGAGCGCCAAAAAGTCCTTCGTGCGCGACTCGGCGTTTCCCTGACCGCCCCGCCCCATGAAAGCCCCGCTGACACCCGCGCTCGCAGTTCTCGTTCCGGCGCTTTTATCGTCATGTGCCAACTTCAGGAAACTGGGCAAGGATCTGAGACTGCTCGATGACGAATACCGGATCAGCGGAATCATCAACCGGACGAATGAACAAAGCGCTCCGGTCAGGGCTTTCGTCGTCGAATGGGATGCGGCGAAAAACAAGATTCATTCCGCCGACCTGCTCGATCTAACAGACGGCGGGGCGTTCGCCTTCATGGTGAAAAGCCCGCTCAACCAATATGTCGGCGCCCACGCCGATCTCAACCGCGACGGCCGTTACCAGCCGGGCGAGCCATTCTGGATGCACCGGGATACGGCGGGAAAACCCGCGCCGGTCACGCTGAACGCCACCAACCGGGCGGCCAAGGTGCGGGGCGGCCTGTCCCCGGCCGAATCCCCTCCCGCGGCCATGCTCGTCGCAATAAAAACCGCGCTGAAGGGACGCGACGTTTCACGCTTCATCACCAATCACGGCATTGGTTTCGCGCTTGGAGAGAAAGCCGGTCTCGACGACCCGCGCTTCGCCGCCACCCGCGGCGAGGACGGGCTGTGGACTCCCGCCACCTTCGCGATGAAGGGAGGATTCGGCATCCATTTCCTGAAACGCTATGATCCGGCGAAAATCCCCGTGATCTTCATCCATGGCGCGGCCGGATCGCCCCAGGATTGGAGATATGCCATGGAACATCTCGACGAAGACCGCTACCAACCGTGGTTTTATGTCTATCCGTCCGGCATGCGCCTCGATGCGGCGGCGAATTCACTCAACAGGGGCATCGAACAACTCCACGAGCGCTACGGTTTCAAGCGGCTGCATGTGGCCGCGCACAGCATGGGCGGTCTGGTGGCCCGGCGCTTCATCCAGATGAATGTCATCGATGGGGGAAACGATTACATCCGCACCTTCGTCAGCTATTCCAGCCCCTGGGACGGCCACGAGGCGGCGGCGATGGGTGTGAAATACGCGCCCGAAGTCGTCCCCTCATGGCGGGACATGGCCAATGGCTCGGATTTTCTCGATCATCTCTTCGAAAAGCGACTCAAAGGCCGGGTGGACCATCACCTTTTCTACAGCCACAGGGCCGCCAAGTCCCGCATCCTCCCGCCGGAAAACGATGGCACCGTGAGCGTGGCCAGCCAGACACGCGGGGAAGCGAAGGCGGATGCGGTCGAAGTCCGTGGCTTCGATGAGGATCATATCTCGATTCTCTCCGCCAGACCGGCGCTCGCCGCCGGTAAACGCGCCATCGATTCCTCACGCTGAACCTCATATCCCTCCTTCCCTCCGGCCTTGCGCAATCCCCCGCCGTTCATGCGTTTCCCCCGACTGGCCCGCTCCGCGTTTGCTTTTGCCGCGCTCTTCCCGCACGGTGCCACGGCATTGGATATCCGCGGATTCGTTCCCGCGCAGCACCACCGTCTGGTCGATTTCCCGGGAGCGCCGGTCTATCAGCAGATCCCCTCGCCCAATCCGGATTTCACCCATGCCCCGGCGGCCTTGTTCCGCGGTATCGGCTGGCCCGCGCATCCCACCGACTGGACGCGCCAGATGGCGCTCGTTTCGCCAAGGCACTTCGTTTGCGCCACCCACTATCCGCCCGGCGGGGATTGGCAGATCGCCTTCGCGGGCGGCGACGGGCAACAGCACCTGTATGGCATCGAAAGCCAAACCCCGATCGTCAACACATTGGGGGAAACCACCGACCTGATGCTTTGCACGCTTTCATCCGAGGTCGATCCGGCCACCGGCATCCTGCCGTTTGCAGTGCTGAACCTCGCCTCGGAATCCGCCTATCAGAACCAGGAAATGATCGTCTTCGGCGGCTTCGTCCGGGCGGGAAGAATGCCGCTGCACGGCTTCACCACCCTCGTCAACGATCCCGGATTCGACACCACGCGCTTCGCCTACTTCGATTACAACCACGACGGCGGCGGTATCCATGACTGCGACTATCAGGGCGGCGACTCCGGAGCGCCGACCTTTATCATGGACTGCGGCGTTCCCGCGCTGATCGGCATCGCATCCGGCCGCGATCCGCAGGGCTGGGGCGGGCTGCCAGCGAACATCTCGCGAAACTACATCGCCTTCATTCCCGGGTATCTCGATCAGGTGGACGCGCTGATGGAGGAAAAGGGCTTGCATCTGAAACGCTCGCGTCCCGCCGCCACCTGTGTGGGGCTTCAGGTTTCCGCTTCCGCGCTCAGACGATTGATGCCAGGCGGCGCATCGTTTCAACTGTACAACACAGGCGGTGAAACCGCACACAATCTGGAGTTATCACTGGACTTCCAGCATGCCCCCGCGTCGGTGCAGGGCGGCGGCATGACGAGTGACGCGATCGCATCCGGCAAGTGGCGTTGCCGCAAGGGAGGCCTGCCCGCAGCCGGCTCCGCCGAAGTCACCGCGGCTTGGAGCATCATCCCGGATGTTTCCGAAATCCTGGTGACGGCGGACCATTCCTTCGATGGCATGAACGCTCGGTCATCTGTCATCTCCATCCCGGTGATCGAAAGTTATGCCTCGTGGATCCAGGGCGCGGCCGATCCCGCGCAAGCGGCCGACCCCGATCACGACGGGCTTTCCAACCTGCTCGAATACGCGCTCGGCGGCTCCCCCGGTGATCCGTCCGCCGTTTCTCCGCAGGGACATCCGCTCGGACCGTCCGCATCCCTTGCGGATGGCATTCTGGAATTTTCATTCGCCCGCCGCACGGACGCCGCCGCACGCGGACTTTCATACGCGGTCGAGCACACGACCGATCCCTCGACCGGCGGCTGGTCCGCGGAATCACTGCCCGGCACGACCGTTTCCGTCGCCCCGTTTGTTCCCGCATCCGAGGGTTTCGAGCGGGTGACGCTCGGCACGCAGGTGGGGAACCAGCGCCTGTTCCTCCGGCTGCGGATTACACTCGCCGAGTAAGCGAGCGCTTGATCTTCGTGTGGAAATCCCCAGAGTCCGCACACGGATGCAAGGCACCCTCCGCTTTGAAAACGTCAGCAAACGCTTCGGTTCCTTCACCGCGGTGAACGGGGTGACGCTTGAAATCCCGCACGGCATGACCTTCTCCCTGTTAGGCCCGTCGGGCTGCGGCAAGACCACCCTGCTGCGCATGGCCGCCGGGTTCGAACGCCCGGACGAGGGCCGCGTGCTGCTGGACGGCAGGGACATCACCGACCTGCCGCCGGAAGACCGCCCGGTGAACACCGTGTTTCAGAACTACGCGCTCTTCCCCCATCTCAACATCCGGGAAAACATCGCCTTCGGCCTGAAGATCCGCAAACTCCCGAAACACGAGATCCATGCCGAGGTGGAGCGCATGCTCGACCTGGTGGACCTCGCCGAACACGCCGACAAGATGCCCGCCAAGCTCTCCGGCGGCCAGAAACAACGCGTCGGCATCGCCCGCGCGCTGGCCAACAAACCCAGGGTCCTGCTGCTGGACGAACCGCTCGCCGCGCTCGACCTCAAGCTCCGCCAGCGCCTGCTCGTCGAACTCGACGCCATCCACGACGAGGTCGGCATCACCTTCCTCTACGTCACCCACGACCAGGGCGAGGCCATGTCGATCTCGGACACCATCGCCGTGATGAACAAGGGCCGCATCGAACAGATCGGAAAACCCGCCGAAATCTATGAAACGCCGCGCACCTCGTTTGTCGCCGCGTTCATCGGCGATACCAATTTCCTCGAGGGCCGCGTGACCGAATCCATCAGCGAGCGCTTCTCCCGCGCCGACATCCCGGGCCTCGGCGCGGTGATGATCGACAACGACAAACCCGTCCGCCCCGGCGACCGCATCCACCTCTCGCTGCGGCCCGAGAAACTCAGCGTCTCGCGCGGGAAACCGGCCGGCGGCCAGTGGGACAACGCCATCCCGGGCGCCATCGAGGATGTCATCTACTTCGGCTCCCACACCCGCTACTGGGTGCGCTGCGGCGAATACCGCGTCTGCGCCGAGCAACAGCACCGCACGTTTCTGTTAGACGATCTGCCGCCCGGGTGGGGCGATCCGGTCTGGCTGCGCTGGCACGCCAACGACGGGTTTCTGTTAGAGCAATACCGCGAGGAGGACGAGGAACTGCTCACCCTGCCCGAGGAGTGAGCGCCGGTCATTCGAAGAACTCCAACTGCTCGCGCTCCCTCGGATCCTCGAAGCGCACGCCCACGCCCAGCAGCCGGACCGAGCGGTTGTTTCCCCTGCTCCACGCCTCGCGCAGAAGATCCTCGTAAACGCCGCGGTCCAGCGCGTGCCAAGCCCGCTCGGCGGTGGTGCGCTCGAAGTCGGCGAACTTCAGCTTCACCACCAGCGAGCGGATCACCCGGTCCGAGTGCTTCGTGGCCAGATCCTCGGCCAGGCCCTCGATCATCTCCCCCATCGGCCCCGCCAGACCGGTCAGCAGGCCGATGTTTTCCGAAAATGTCGTCTCGCTGCTCAGAGACTTGCGCGTGCGCTCGGGAGTCACCGGCCGCTCGTCGATGCCCCGGCACAGTTCCCACAACTCCGCGCCCCACTTGCCGAAACGCCGGGCGAGATCGATGCGTTCGAAGCGCTGGAGATCCGCGCACGTTTCCACCCCCAGTTCGGCGAGACGGGCGCGCATCTTGCCACCCACACCATGGAGCCGCCCCACCGGCAGCGCGGCCACGAACGCGGGGATTTCCTCCGGCTTCACCTCGAACTGGCCGTCCGGCTTGTTCCAGTCCGAGGCGATCTTCGCGATCAGCTTGTTGCATGAAATGCCGGCCGAGGCGCTCAAGCCGGTCTCTTCCCGGATCTGGGCGCGGATCTCGCGGGCCACCGCCGCCCCGGCCGAGCGCAGGTGGCTCACATCCAGATAGGCCTCGTCGAGCGAGAGCGGCTCGATCATCTCCGTGAAACGCCCGAAAATCGCGCGGATCCTGGCGCTTTCCGAGCGGTAGAGATCGAAGCGCACCGGCACCAGCACCAGTTGCGGGCAAAGCTCCAGCGCCTTGAAAACCGGCATCGCCGAGCGGCAGCCGTACTTGCGCGCCTCGTAATTGGCCGTGGTCAGCACCCCGCGCCGCGAACTGCCGGCCACCGCCAGCGGCTTGCCCCGCAATGCCGGATTCTCCCGCTCCTCGATCGCGGCGTAAAAGCAGTCCATGTCGATGTGGATGATCTTTCTCATGCCCGGCCCGCCCGAGGATCCGCCGTCTCCGCCGCCGATGCAACCCGCCACCACGCGATCCCGCCGCCCGGGCAAAGAAAAAGCGCGCGTTGGAATTCCCCCCGGATTTCACAACGCGCGCTTGTTTCCTTGTTTCGGACTCCACCCGCTTCGGCTGACTTCCCCCCGGAGATCAGACCGAAGTTGCCGGGCTAACCCCTGAAACTCGGTGTTCCTGATGGACCTTGCGGACTCGGAACAACCACACCATGCCATAAACTCAGGCAGAGGAAAGGATTTTTGGGGGCTTTTTCCGGCCAAGAAGTCCCATTTCCGGCCACAAGCCGGCATTTTCATGCTTTTTTCCCCGAAACAGGAGGCCATGCCGGCGAAAGTGGGCGAAACGCCGATTCATCATGAAACGCGCGTGTGGTTTCGGCTTCAGCCCGAGGTTTGAGGTTCGATTCCGGATACGGCGATTTGGAACCTCTCCCCCGAATGGTGCGTAGATAAGGCTGATTCCGAGGAATCAGGGCGTGGGCAGGGATCGCTCTCCGAGCGGTCCGGCGGGGGGCGGTCC
>CAZKQK010000051.1:0-32770 GCA_964554865.1 uncultured Luteolibacter sp.
GGCGGGAGGTTCGAGGAGGTTTTCGGGTTGCTCCATGGAGGAGGCTATTCTCCGGTGAACGGCCGGGGCAAGGGGCATCGCGGCGAGGGGGAGGGAACGGAACGCATTCACCCGCCACCGGCGGCTTGGGCGAGAGCCTTGGCCCGGGCCACGCTTTCCGGGGACAGGCGGGTGAAGGAGATCTTCGTTTCCTTGCCGCTTTCCAGCCGCACGACGACGGCCTCGCCATCGAGCTTGAGGAAATCGGCCTTGATCGTTTTGCCGTCGTTGCTGGTCCAGTCGAGGAGTTCGGTGGCGGGGTCGATCTCGATGGTTTTGTAGCCGTTCCACTCGGGAGTCGTGAAGCCGGTGGCTCCTTTGTAGTAGCGGATGGCGAGGTTGGGGGATTCCTTATTAAAGGCATTTTCACCAATAGAAGGAGCATTGCCTTTGAAGGTGGCGTTGGTTAGATTTTTGCAGCTGCCGAACGCATAGTCTCCGATACTGGTGACAGTGGATGGAATGACGATGCTGGTCAGGGCCATGCAGGCAGAGAACGCACGATCTCCGATCTTGGTCACCCCATTGGGGATCGCGTAAATTGGCATCTTACTCTTGGCGGGATATTGAATCAATTCGGTCTGGTTGGAATTGAGCAATACTGCATCCACACTGCGGTAAGCGGGATTGGCCGCATCCACCGTGATGATTGACAGATTTTCGCAGCCGCTGAAGGCTCCGCTTCCGATACTGGTGGTATTGGATGGAATTGTCACGTTGGTCAGAGCGGCACATCCAGCGAACGCGGCTTCTCCGATACTTGTGACGCTAGCCGGAACCGTAATGCTGGCGAGATTGATGCACTGGTAGAACGCCTGACCTCCGATACTGGTAACGGTGGGTGGGATCGTGATGGAAGACAACTCGCACCATATGAACGCATGAGATGCAATCTCGGTGATGCCAGATGAAATCGTAACGCTGGTGAGTTTGGTAGAAGCGAAAGCTCGACTACCAATCGTCTGCACTGGAAAACTCGCGATTTTTTCCGGGATTGTCATCGTATTGCCTTTCCCGGTGTAGCCGGTGATGGTGACGGCGGAGCCGTCGCTGGTGTAGGTGAAATCACCGGATTGTTTTGGTTCCGCTGCCTGTTGGGCGGTGAGGGCGCCTGACATGAGACAGAAGAGCAGGAGGAAGAGGGCGGAGGAGTTCATGGGGATTGGGTGGATCAAGATGATTGAGGAATTGGAGAATGAGCGCGTCACTTGTCGGCGGCGGTGACGGCGCAGGCGGGGCATTCGAAATGCGACGAGTGATTCAGCGTCGATTTCGATGGGTTGGGAGCAGTGCGGGCAGGTGGTTTTCATGTGATATCATAATTTATCTGCCACCTTATAATGAGGCGAGCGTTTCCCCGTCGATTTCGATGCCTTGGGTGCAGTGAGGGCAGGTGGTTATCATTGTATTCAGAGATAGGAATCAAGAGGCCGGAGGCGAGGGGGAAGGAGGTTTGGGAAGCGCCCGGCCTCCGCTGCCTGACCCGCTGCCCGCGATTGCTTGCGGGGATGTTTCGATCCACCGCTCATTTTCCGCCGCCCCCACCGGCGGGATTCGCCTTCGAATAGATCGCATCCGGCCCGGCGAGATAGCTGGCGAGCACCTCGTCGGCGGTGAGCGCCTTGTCGTAGATGCGGAATTCGTTGTAGAGGCCGCAGAACATGGGGTTGTCCGCGCTACCCCTGCCCAACCAGTTGTTGTTGTCCTCAAGCTCGTCGAGAAAGCCGGCGGGCAGCGCGGCGGTCGCGGCCAGGTAGCCATCCAGAAAAAGCGACAGCGTGCCGGACGGACCCGCCAGCGGATTGCGGGGGTCCAATATCAACACGAAGTGATGCTCCTTTCCCTCCGGCAGGTCGAAATCCGCATCCGCGTGATTTCTTTTGTACACCACCTCCACAAACCCGGCCAGATTGTTCCCCACGGATCTCGGCGCCAATCCGATGTCCCGGTAGGATCCGCTCCTGTCTGTGGCCGTCATGCCCTCGACATCCCCTCGCTCGAAACGCAGGATATTGGCGTTCTCCGCCCACTTTGACGGAGTGCACCAGATCTCGAATGAGATCCGGCCTCCGGCTCCTTTGACGAGGCCGTTGGGAAGATCCACGTGGGCGTCTTCGACAGGAGCGGCGGATGCTTCGCCACGGTTCCCCGCAAGATTCAGCATCCCATCGGCAAAACGAGCTGTCGGCTGACCCGGATCGATCATTTTGCCATCGGCTCCGCCGATGGAGTCCTTGAGATCCCCGGAGAAGGACCAGCGGTGTTTCGGCAACGGCGGTTTCGCCGTCAGGGGATTCGGATTCGGCAGAAACAGGGCTGGGGAAAGAGCGCGTTTCGTGATGCGCACCTCCGAGATCGGACCCAGCCATCTCTCGGAAGGAGCCCAACCATTCGCTCCGATCAGGAAATGAAGATCTCCCAAACGAGGTTTTTCAAACGGATCCTGAGCCGACGATCCGTCGATACGTTCACGTTCGACCAGCAGATGATCGAAATAGAGCCGGATTTCGAAATGTTCCCGATCGAAAACTGCGGCGACGTGATGAAGCCGGCCGTCGCAGATGGATGTCGGGCGCGTCGAAATGGTGGCATTTTCACGCGAGCCATTGTGGCGGCTGCACAACGCGGTGGGCGGGGACGTCCAACTCCCTCCGGATCCCACCTTGCCCAGATCGACCGCGCCGGGTGCCCGGCCATCCTTCGCATCCACGGCAATGATCGGACCCCACGAGCGCTTCGGATCCGAATGCGAGACCACCGCTTCCAGCGTGTAAGCGCCGGCTTCAAAGTCCGCGACGGCCAGTGGCGTGGAAACATAATCGTCCGCGCCGTCGAAGCGGAGTATGCCGGCCTTGGCCCATCCCGAAGGCGAGGTGTCGCCCGCCCCGGCGTTCGTGTCGGCGAAGCCGTGGAGCGTGCCGTGCCGGCCCTTGCCGGAGCGGTCGGCCACCGTGGTGCCGCTGCCGTCGGAGAAATCGTAGTGCAGCAGCACATCCTTGGCCACGTCCCCGAAAGCCCTGGCCTGCGCGACGCTCGCCGGGGAGAGCCTCGCGAACGGGATCGTCACTTCTTTACCCTCCCTGCGGACCACCACCGCCTGTCCATCCAGCCCGACGAAATCCGCGCGGATGGTCTTGCCGTCCTTGCTGGTCCAGGCGGGGATGGCATCCACCATTGGCGCGGCAGGACGTGCGGCGGGAATCGGAGCTCCATCTTGCCCCAGCGGCCTTCCCCCGAGTTTTGCAATCACTTCTTCCGCCCTCTTCAGGAGATCGGCCTCGCCTTTGAGATGAAGTTCGTTCTTTTCGTTCAAAACCACCGAGGAATCGTCCGCGAATGAGAGACCGAGCGTCCCGAATTTCGATCTGAGCCAGCGGGAACTCCGGTCAGCGAAAGGATCGGCGGCAGGGCCCGCGAGCCGGGAGACGAAATCGGGCGTGACCTGAAATTTTCGAACGAGCAACGGAGGCTCCTTATCGAACGGAACCAGGGTCACCGAATATTCATCCACCTTGTAGAGCAGGCGCGTCTTATCGCAGATGTATTTCAGTGCCTCGGCCAGCGGCACATTGCGGAGGCTAAGTTGGTCGATGCGGAGACTGCCCGGATCAGCGGGGCCACCGTCGTCGCCGCGGAGTTTGCGGATGACGAAATTCACGCCCTTTTTCGCCGGGTCCGGCTCGACCTCGTCGAGTTCGTGAGCGCTGAGCCGCAGGAAATCCACAGCTTCCTCCACCGTCGTGTCCTCGAAATCGATCCGCGGGATGATGATCCGGCGCAGCTTTTCCCGGATGATCAGCTCCCCTCCTTCCTTGAAATCCGCTCCCATTTTTTTCTTCAGCGCCGAGACCTTCTTTTCCGCTTCGGCGTGGCCAGGTGACGCGTGGAGCGCCAGCACGTAGTTGAGGTTGGCGGCCTGGAGGGCGCCTTTCGCTTCGGCGGCGGTTCCCAGCGCGAGGAGTTCCTCCGCCCTCTTCTTTCCGAGCGCGGCCAGCTTCTCCCGTGTCGCGCGGTGTCCCGGTGAAGCGCGAAGGGCCAATTCATAACATCTCCCCGCCACTTCGGGTTCTCCGCGCGCCTCCGCCGCCACCCCGCGGGCGTGGAAGTGATCGGCCAGTTCGGCGGGTGTCAGCGCGGAGGCGGGAACAATCAGGAAGGAGAAGGCAAAAAAACATATCATCGGATTCAGAAGAAATTTCGCGCTCATGGTCGGTTTCGGTATGGAGTTCATCGGAGGGTTCAGCGGTTCAATCTGGCGTAGCCCCACTTGGGCGGGTCTTCGATCACGACCAACCCGTGGCGGAATTCCTTGGCCGTGGATTTGGCGTTTTTCGTCCCGAAACGGGCGATACGTGTCTTCTCATTATCGCGGAAAATCCAGTTTCCCCCGCGGTCGATCAGGCCGCCATCGGCGGACGACCATGCGGCGGCGATGCCGGGGGCGACCCAGGCGATGCGGTCGTGGGTGGGGGCGACCACCAGCGAACCGTCGCGCCGGATGAGTCCGTATTTCTGGGCAGGGGTTCTTGCGGAAACGAGTCCTCCGGAAAATGGATCCGTCCGGCTGCCGTCATACCAAGGTTCTCCCCAACGGATATTCGCCGTTCCCTTGGAGCCCGCGAGTATCCGACCGGATTTCTCCGCATCCCGCCAACGGAGCGGGACACCGTCTTTCATTACCTCGCTGCCATCGTCGTCATACCGGTAAACAGTACCGTTCTGCCACTTCTCCGAAAACGAGCGTCCGGTTTCGTCCGTGAATTTCCACTCCACCCAGAAACCGGTTCCCCATACCGCGGAGCCCTTCCCTTCCTCTTCCAAGGTCCAGCCCGCCACATGGTAAGGATATTTGCCTCCAGGCAGCAGCCCGTTTTCCTGGAAAAGAGCCTGACCGGGAGACCAGAAATGTTTCGGGTCGGCTATCACCGCCCCGGTGCTGTCGATACATGCGGACCGGCTGCCAATTCTGACCAAAGCGACCTTCCGCTCGTTTCCTCCGACGGTTGTTCCCGTGGGATCGTACCCGACGCGCGCGAACCTCCCGACCTCGTCCCACACCGGAGGGATCGCCGGTTTGCCGTCCAAACCGACAAAGCCCCACCAGCCGTTTTCCGCTTTCACCGCCGCCAACCCCAGCTCGAAGTCGCGGACTTCCGGCCACGCGGGTTCCGCCACCACCTTGCCGCCGGTGTCGATGAAGCCCCACTTGCCATTCTTTTCGAAGGCGGCCCGACCTTCCCGGAAGGGTCGGGCCTTCGTCCAACCTTCTCCTCCGATCCTTTTGCCCTTGCCGTTCACAAAGAACCATCCCTTGCCGTCCTGCAACAAGCCGAGGCCCTCATGCAGCTCCCATCCATCGGGTTTGCCATCTTGTGTGTGCCCCAGATCCTTGCCGTCCGCTCCCATCAGTTTCCACTTCGAATCCGCTTTGTCGTGAATCCAGAGGAGGCCGGACAAGGACATGTTCCAGTTCCAGAAAAGCCGTTCCGCATTCGGGAACTCGGTCTTGGTGTCCGTTGAGGGATCATAAAGGCTCCATGCCGGTTTTTCATCGTCTCCCAATTCGCACAGCACGACATGCTTCGGCCCGTAGAAGTCGATGAAATCGGCACGTTCGAGTTCAGGCGGAATGGCGGGTTGGCCATTGGAGCGCAGGATTCTGTAACCGTTCCGGTCACGGACACGGATCCAAGGTGAATGAATCGGGCGGCCCCCCGGCCCCAAGAGCAACTGCCCGCCGTCTTCCGCCATGCTTGCGGTGCCGACGCGCAAAACCTCCGCCTGATAGAAGTCCGGCTCGACGATTGCTTTCCCCGTCGAATCGGCCAATCCGCATTTTCCCCCTTTCCGAAACCAAAGCCACTCCGGCGAAATGGCCCGGACCTCATCCCAGACAGGTTCCAGAACAACGTTTCCTTTCGCATCGGCGATGCCGCATTTGCCTTCCAATCCGATCCATATCCACTCGGGACTGAGGACTCGGATTTCATCCCATTTTGGCTCGGCGAGCACCTTTCCCTTGGTGTCCATCAGGCCGTATTTGGGAAGAAGGGCGTGGGGAATGAGGCCGCTCTTGAAATCCTCACCCTGCTTCACCCCGGCCATGACGGTGCCGCCCATGGCATTTCGAAGCACCCGCACCTTGCCGGGCACGCCATGGCGATCATGATAGTTGCCCGGGCGATCGATTGCGACGACCGTCCCGACGTCTGAAATATCCCCCCCACTCTGAAGAATCGGTTTCCCCTGAGGATCGATCCAGCCGCAACCGTAGATCCAAAGGCGATTGTTGGTGAACCTGGGCGGCGTCGGGGAAAAAACGTTCGTATCGAGGTCAAAGGCGATGGATCCGCGTGAATCGATGAATTCCCAGCGGCGGCCCGGGGTCCTTTGACCGGAATTCCTCATGATCGCAGACAATTCATCGCGCTTTTGGGGAGTGAGGGTTCGCAACCTGGCACTTGCGGCCGGGTCCCGTTGCCGGAGTAAAGCGGCCAATCTTATCAGTTCGGGATCCTGTTCCGCATTCGCGGCGGAAGGCGTCGTCTCGTCCTCGGTGACCGCCGCCACTCCGCATGAGAAGTCCCCCACCATGCTGTAGCGAGGTATGGCGATCACATCTCCTCGCCGATCGACAAATCCCCATTGGTCTCCCTTTCTTACCGCGGCGAATCCCTCGCTGAAATCCCTGACTTCATCCCACGCCTCGGGAACCACTGTTTCTCCTGATGCATTCAGGAAACCCCACTTGTTGCCGGTGGAGACCGCCGCAAGCCCTTGAGCGAAGTTTCTGGCGCGACCGTTCCTGAATGGGATTGCCCAGCCGCCGTTTTCATCGAGGAATCCGAATTGCCTGCCGTCGGTGACACGCGGCGGGCCCTCGCCGCCATGTCCAATTTCCCCCGGAAACCGATTCATCTCTTTACCACCAGCGCCGTAAACGACGTTCCCGCCGTCGGCCCGGGTGACGACCACGCCATTCTTCAGTGGGAAGTAGTCATTGTTCGTGCCACCGATGATTTGCTTGCCTTCCTTGTCCAGGAGCGTGCATCCCCGTCCGATGCTCGATCTCGCGGGAGTAATGCCAAGATCGAAACGATGGTCCTTCCAGTCGAGACGCCAAATGGGTTGGGTGAGCATTTTTCCTGTATCACTCACCAAGGCCCAAGCGTTGCCGCGACGGACCGCTCCAATTCCCTCCTTGCAGAAGTTAATAGCTCCGTCCCACTCGGGTTGGACGACGGTCCTGCCGCTCCGGTTGATGATTCCGCGTTTGCCGGCGCGGGTGACGACGGCGAAGCCTTCGGGTGAGAAGCGCCAGGCATCGTCCCACTCGCAGGGGATCGCGGGTTTCCCGTCGGGATCGAGATAGCCCCATTTTCCGTCTCGTTTCACCGGTGTGAAACCGTGGATGTGGTTCTGGACATCGTCCCACTCGGTCCGGGCGAGGACTTTGCCGCTGCGGTCGATGAGACCGCAGGTGACGCCGGGAGGAGGTTCGGGGCCCGGCATGCCGACAGGCCAAGAGCGGTTTTCCCCACGCCGAAGGGTTTCCATCGCATCGGCATCGCCCTGATAGGTGGGAGCGCAGCCGTGTTCGGTGAACGCGCCGATGAAATCGAATGTGGCCGCATGGACCCACCCCGGCCAGAATCACGGTATCGAGGCTGCCGCAAGTGGCTAGGATTTCAATCACACTCGCGCCCAAGGGGATGGAGTTGTTATGGATTTCGGCGTGCCCGAGCGCCTTGTGGCCGCGAAGCCCGGCGAAGGCGGAAGATGGGATGGAGCAACTGAAGAGTTTCAGAACTTCCAGTTTGGGCATGGACTCCAAAGGCAAGTCATCCAGAGTGGCACGGTGGATATCCAAATGTGTGAGATCCCGGCAGCCGTTGAGAAGGGCGATGTCACTTTCATCCAGAGGGGTGCCAACCGCATTGACCAGTTTCAGGGACAGGCGGCCGGGCGGAAGGTCTTCGATTTTTGTGACGACGACATGGGCGTCCTTTCCCTTCCAGATTTCCACACTTCCCTTCTTGGCGAGGACGGATTCCGCCAGTTTGCGCTGGTGCTCTGGATCGACCTGCTTGCCTAAGGCCTTCGCGGGCTCTCCGGGCTTGCTTGCTCCCGCCGGGGGCGGCCCGGGAGCCGGCGCGCTGGCTGCCAGTTTCCTCGCCTGCTCCCGGCTGGCCAGGGAGAGCTTCGCCAGGGGGATGTTGAATTCCCTGCCGTCCTTGCGGATGACAAGGGATTCACCGGAGATCCGGACGAACTCGGCCTGGATCGTCTTGCCGTCCGCGCTGGTCCAAGGGAGCGGGGCTGGCGCGTCTTGGGCGGCCAGGGGGGAGGCCGGGACGCCCAATGCGAACGCGGCCAAGAGAATGAGAAGCGGGGATTTCATGGAGTGGCGGGTGGTTTCGATTCGAGGACGTGCGGGAGGTGGAAACTTGCGGGTATTTCTCCACCATTGGATGGTGCCAAGACGCGCGGGTGACGAGCGCGCTTGCCGCAGGTGGCGGCGTGGGAACCGCATCTCCGGGCCGGAGCAAGCGCGGCCAGCGTTTTCCCGTCGATTTCGATGCTTTGCGAGCATGGGGGCAGGAGGTTTCCATTTTTTCAGAGGCAGGAATCAAGAGGCGGCAGGCAAGGAGCGGGCCACCTTCTTGACTGCGGGCCGGGTGCCGGGCATACTTTGCTTGTGAGCGCCATCGCCGGACGCATCGAGCTTCGTCTTCGCCAGTTGCCTCCGCAGCGGGCGGAGACGCTGGAGCGCATCATCGTGAGCTTGCTCGACATGTTCGAGTCCGAGGCTCCTCCCGCGAAGCCCTCCGCCACCAGCGGCGCGGAGGCGCTGGCCGCGTTGAACCGGATCGCCGGCCGCGGTGGCATCGCGGGCGTCGGTGACGCGGCAAGCTGGCAGCGGAAGCAGCGTGCCGAAAGGGTTCTTCCGGGGCGCGAGGCGTGAGACTTCTGGACAGCAACATCGTCATCCATGCCACACAACCGGAGAACGGCTGGTTGCGCGTGGAGGTTTCCTCCCGGCCCTTCGCTGTCTCGCAAGCCACCCGCATCGAAGTCCTCGGCTGGCACGGCCTGACTCCGCAAGACAAAGCCGATCTCGAAACTTTTCTTGCCGCCGGGGCGGTGTTTTCCATCACGGATGCCATCGCCGACCGTGCCATCACCCTGCGCCAGGCGCGCAAACTGTCCCTTGGCGACGCCCTCATCGCCGCCACCACGCCCGAACACGGGCTGGAGCTTTCCACCCGCAACACCGGCGACTTCATGCACATCCCCGGCTTGAAATGGGTCAACCCCTTCGACCAGGCTCCCGCCGGGCCATCGTGAGAGACGCAAGGACTCGGGCGTTTCCGCGTCGATCTCGAAAGGTTGGGAGCAATGCGGGCAGGTGGTTTTCATTGTTTTGAGAGACAGGAATCAAGAGGTCGGAACCAAGGGGAAAGAGATTTGGAGGAAAAAGCGTTGCCTTGCGAAAGACACAGGATAGGTTCCGGCCATGGTGACCTTGGATCATAGTCCTGTTCGTTCGGACGCTGGAGTCCTCGGAGGCACACTCGTGTTCCGCGGGACGAGGGTGAAGGCCCAGACTTTGCTCGACTACATCGCGGCAGGCGATTCTCTGGAAACCTTTCTTGAGCACTTTCCGACCGTAAACCGGCAGGACGCCGTGGAATTCCTACGCCTGACCCGTGAAGAAGATCCTTCTTGACGAGAATCTGCCGCAGCCGCTCCGTCACCATCTTCATGGGCACGATGTCGTGACTATTGGGTATCTGGGATGGTCGGGGATCCAGAATGGGGAGCTGATCGGCCTGATCGACGGGAAGTTCGACATTCTGATCACCAGCGACCAGAATCTGCGATATCAGCAAAATCTCCGGGGGAGGAAGATATCGATCATCGAATTGCCCCATACCCGGCTCGAACCGATTTTGGAAATCCTTCCCGGAATTCACGAAGCGATCCAGGCGGCTTCCGAGGGAAGCTACGCCCGGATCGGGCTGGAATAACCGGGCACAGCGGTTGTGTCGGCGGCGGTGGGAGCGGGAGGTTTTCATTTTATTCAGAGGCAGGAATCAAGGGACCAAGGGGGGATTCCGGGGATGACGCGCGGGGCGTGGAGACTCGCGGAGTTTTCCCGGAAATTTTTCACGGCGGGGCACCGGCGAGTTTCCTGGCCTGTTCGACACTGGCGGGGGAGCGAGATTCAGTTCATCCGAACGACCCGACCAGAGGACACTCCCCGGAGCGAACTGACTTTCCAATGGCATGCTCTGATTACTATCCACGGTTTGAAGGATGGTTTCGTGTGCCAGCATCATCTATTTGGCGGCAAGGACAAACGAGAATCGCGGTTCTCATGAAGCATCGAATGTGATGAACTCACGGAGGCACAATCATCAGCAAGAAACTAGGGTCGCCTCCTATAGAACAAAGTGATGTAATTTGGATGGGATCATGCCTCATCAGCATATTTGTTAAATAAATACTTCTGGAAACATCTTTTTCGATGAATTTATACTCGACCTTGCCACCATGGCGCGCCTGAAGAATGAAAGCGTCCCAGTAGGTTCCCGGATCATAACTCTGCCATGAATTCACGGTGCCTTTGATTTCCTCAACGCGCTTGTCATACCAATGCGCATCGGAACCCCAGAAATTCACCTTGCCTGAATCCTGTATAGTCAAGAATATCTCGCCTTCACTATCCATGTTAATATGCGAGACCGGATCATGAGCGAAGCTCGCCTGGATTTCTTTGGGCATCCTGGTTACGGTGCGGCCATCATGTCCCCAAATGACCACATCGCCGTCCGCCGTCCAGGCCATGGCGTTTGTCCGAGATCCTTTCAGTTCCCGAATGGCACGTCCCTTCACTGTTTCGGGCACGTCCATGGTTGAAACTTTACCCTTACCCTCAGGTGGGCCGATGTAAGTGATACGATCGCGACTATCAAAACCATAGAGGTGGGGGGAGGTGCCTGCAATCCGGGTGAATGGAATAGTGGACGGAATCTCGCGGGGGGTGCCGCTCTCGTTCAGAAGGACACTTCCGTCATCCAGAAGCACAGCGTCGGGGTATCCCGCTATGATCTGGACGACTTTCCGTACTTTGCCAGAGATACTTTCCGGCAGCGGGAGCGGAGTCTCCGTTCCATATTCGAAAGCATGCAATTGCCCTTGATCGTCTAGCGCGAGCGCGTGTTTCCCCGCGCGCGCCACACGCACGATGTTTGTCAACCCAGCCACCTCAGGGGGGATTACCCAAAATCCCGGATCCGAGTTCTCAACTCCCTCTATCAGTGAGACGGCGATCAAGCGGCCCGCTCTCTCTTTCGGCACATGGTTGATTACCGGCCACTCAATCCGGGGTGTTGTCGCATCAGTTCCTGCTTGCTTCACGAGAACGGTGTCTCCTAGATTCCATTGAAGAAGAACTTTCCTTTGGCGATCCATCCCTGTGACAGACATAACATCCGGGCCGTCAAGAATTCGTGGCTCGGGACCCTCACTGACCCACACCGGGGTCAGAAGATAAGAGGGGTAGGAGGAATTGAGCCATTCGAGCAGGGGATGCCTCTTATCGGAGGCACCGTTTGGCATGGACAACACCTGAGAGCCGCTTCTCTTGGCAAGCCCTGTCGCTTTGGTCCAGTCCAGCTCCTCCGCGCTGATGCCGATGAAGCCCTCTCCATAGGGCCTGATCTCGGCAATCGAATTCAAATCCTTCTCCGTCGTCGCGCCGGATGCGATCAACTGCTGGAAATAGGTGTTGTTGATGATTTCGTTGTGGATGTTCTGCCTCGTGTTATGGACATTCCCGCTCTTGCGACTGGCGATGAAAGCCGCGAGACCACCGAGAACCAGCAGCGCGACTGAGCCGAGGACGAGCAGATTGCGGTTCATCCCCCGGTGCAAGTTGGCCCGGGAAGAGGGCGCGGGGCGAGGAGTGGCGGTTTTCACTTCGACGGATCGGCGCACCGGAGCGACCGGGCGCGGTCCCGGCGGCGGCACGGGAACGGCGGCGGAGCAGGCGGGACAGGCGAAATGCGGTGAGCCTTGAAGCGATGCGAGCGTCTCCGGACCGATGGAGATCGATTGGGTGCAGTGGGGGCAGGTGGTGATTGTCATGGGGTTATTTCCACGGTTTCCAAGCTCTTACCGGCTTCCGTCCGCCAGCTTCCGGGCTTGTTCGATGCTGGCGGGGGAGAGTTGGGAGAAGGGGATGTTGAATTCCTTGCCATCGGATTTGCGGATGACGACGGAGTCGCCTTCGAGCCGGAGAAACACGGCCTGGATGGACCGGCCCTGGCGGTCGGTCCATCCGTGGAGTGGCGGCGGGTCTTCCATGGCATCGGGCTCGGATGAAAGGGGGGCGGAAGGTTCGGGCGCGGTTGGTTCTCCCGGCGGTTCTTCGGGGAGCGGGGCCGGTTCCCCGGGCGGTGGAGAAAGCGGGGATGAGGGATCGGTTTCCGGAGTTTGAGGGACTTCGGCGGCTCCGGGAAGTTTCCAGAGAAGCAACGCCTTGCGGGGAACGGCGAGATCGGCGGCGGGTTGGACGGCGGTTCCTTCTAGCAGATGCGGCGAGCCGCCTGAAGCGATCCACACTGGCGCGGCGAGACGGGAGGCGAAGGACTCGCGGAGCCAGTCCACGAGGGCGGTGTCCGCTTCTCCTTCCGGGGAATCGAGAGGGAGGATGGATGCGCCGGTTTTCTTCGCGAGATCCTGTGCCCGATCCCAGGCGAGGGCTTCCTTGCCGATGCCGATGAGGCTTTCGCCACGAGGCCGGATGTCGCCGATGCCGGCGAGGTCTTCCGCGCTGGCGACTCCAGCGGCGATCAACTGGGTGAACCAGGTGTTATGGGTGATGCTGGTGGTGATGGTTTGCTCGGTGCTGTAGGTGTCGCCGGTCTTGCGGTTGGCGAGGTAGAGGGCGAGGCCGCCGATGATGCCGATGGCCAGCAGGCCGAGCACGAACATGGTGGTGTTGAGGCCGCGGGTGGCGGCAAGGTGCTCATCCGCCGGAGCTTCGGAGCGTGGCGGGGAAGTCCGGGTGGCGGGCGCCGGGGTGACGGGGGCCGTGGAGGAATCGCCGCGGGTGGAGGGCAGCGGCTCGGGATTCACACCGGGGGGCAGCGGGCCGCCGCCGGTGGAGGATTGCACCGAATCGATGTCGATGCGGATTTCGCCCGCTCCCTGGTAGCGGGCGGAGGGGTTCTGCTGGAGGGCGCGGAGGACGATCTCGTCGAGCCGCACGTCGATGTGGACGCGCTGGCTGGGCAGCGGCCAGGCACCGCGGGGAGGAGCGCCGGTAAGCAGGTCGTAGAGCATGACGCCGAGCGAGTAGATGTCGGCGCGGTGGTCCACGGGCCGGCCCTCCATCTGTTCGGGAGCCATGTAATCCGGCGTGCCCATGGCCGTGCCGGAAACGGTGAGGGTGGGATCATGGCGCGGGTGGGTCTCCGTTCCAAGGACTTTGGCGAGGCCGAAGTCCGCCACCTTGGCCACCCCCTCACGGGTGACCATGATGTTGGCGGGCTTGATGTCGCGGTGGACGATGCCGCACGAGTGGGCGTAGTGGAGGGCGGAGCAAACCTGGGAAACAATCCCGAGCGCACCGGGCAGATCGAGCTGCCCCGACTGCCGGAGGGCGTGGATGTCCTTCCCGTCGATGAACTCCATGATCAGATAAGGGTGGCCGGAGGCGGTGCGGCCGTAGTCGTGGATGTGGATGATGTTCGGGTGATCGAGCGCGGCCATGGCCTTGGCCTCGCGCTCGAAGCGGGCCAGTGCGCCGACGTCGCCCGCAGCTTCGGCGGGGAGGATTTTCACCGCCACGCGGCGGTCGAGCCGGGTATCGAAGCCCTCGTACACCGCGCCCATGCCGCCGCGGCCGAGCAGGCGGCCGATGCGATAGCGGGAATCGAACTCCGGTGGCTCCCCGGGAAGCGCCGTGCCATCCGCCACACCGCTTTCCAATGGAATCCGGCCGCCGCAGGCGGGGCAGGCAAGGGTCTTGGCGTCTCCCAGAGAGACGAGGAATTCCTCGTCGAGGAAAACGCGCTGGGTGCAGCTCGGGCAGGTGATTTTCATGACTGACGGCTTGGAAATTTGCTTTTGGGCACCGGTGTGTCCGGGTGTGGAAAGTGGAGTAGGGGGCGGGCGGAAGCACCCGGAAGAGGTTCAAGTTTCCCCATTGATTTTCAACATGTAACTATTCGGCAATCCACACGGATTGCGCTTTGATGGCATTGAATATCAATATCTGGTGGCCCTCGCGGTAAAACATTGAGGAATCGGGATGCCCAAACGGGTCGTTCATTGTGCGATCTCTCCAAAATACCGGGATTTCATGTGTCCGGGGGCGCCGAATAGCCACTTCGACACGTTGTAAAAGCGTTACCCGGGAACGGACATGGCGCGGGCGATGGATACGATTGGTTTTCATGGTCATGGTTTGGCGGGAGATGGTTTGGCGGGAGATGCTTTGTCCGGAGGTTTTGCGGGGCTCCGGCCTCCGGTCCCGTTGACTGCCGGAGATGGAAGACTTGCGGGATTTTCCCGCTTTTTCCCAGGCCGGGATGGTTCGGTTATCGCGGGCGACCAGTCGCAGCAGTCCGGCATGGGGGATGGTGTCGAAGCAGCCGCCCAGGCCGACTTCACGGGATGGATTCGTTTCCAATCCCCCACTCGTACCGGTTCGATGTTTTTTGAATGACGAATCAACTCGGGGATTCCGCTCAGCGTTTCATTTCATCGAACCACTGCCAGCGGGGATCGCGGATGTATTCGAGGGATTCCCTCACCGTGAGCCCGCTGGCGGCAAGCGCGCGGTTCCGGTTGCGCTGGGCTTCCCAGACCGCGAGTTCCCGCGGCGTGGCCTGGTGGCGCTTGCGGTACGGGGCCTTGTTGCCGACGAGCATGACGAAATACCCCTCGATGCCGAAATCGCTCTGGCTGCCGGGCATGCGGTAGCGGCAAAAGCCGGTGGGGCCGTTCTCCCCGTAGAATTCGAGCAGCGCGCCGATGCCGCTGAGATCGGTCTCCTCGCGGCAGCGTTTCCAATAGGGCGTGTCCAGGGCGGTGTTGAGCTTGTAATGCAGCCCGAGGAAGTCGCGGATGTCCGCCCAGGTGGCGGCGGTCAGGTCGTTGTAGAGATCCCGCAGGCCGGGTGTGGGCTCGAGTTCGGAGTGCTTGAGGAAATCGACAAAGGTCTTGCAGTGGGAGCAGACGATCATGAGCGCGGTGGCTTCGAGCGGTTCCACGAATCCTCCGGCATTGCCGATGGTGACGACATTGTCCACCCACAGGCGGCGGTAGCAGCCGGAGCGGAATCTCACGACGCGTGGAGAGGACGGAGCCTTCGGGTTTTTCGCGAGAAATTCGGCCGCCGCGTCGTCATCTGATATCATTTCCGAGCAATACACATATCCGCGGTCGATATGACGCTCGTGATCGATCCGCCAGCACCAGCCACAGTCCATCTGCTCGGCGGTGGTGTAGGGCAGGATGGGCTCGCCGGTCCGCTCCCATCCCCCGACCACGGCGCGGTCGCAGAACAGGGTCTTGCCGAAACTCCGAAAGGGCTCACCAAGGGTCTTGCCAAGCAGCTCGCTGCGGAAACCGGAGGAATCCACGAAGAAGTCCGCTTCCAGGCGGCGGCCGTCCTCCAGGCAGACCGCCGCAATTCCGCGGGGGCAGCGCTCGGAGCCGGCGACCTTGCCGTCGATGATGCCAACACCGGCCTCACGGCAGACGGTTTCGAGCATGGAGACGAAGCGTTCGTTCTCGATGTGGAGGGCGTGCCAGGGCTGGATGTCCGGGCAGCCGTTCTCCTGACGGGTGAAGACCTTGTTTTCACACATCAGGGAACCGGTGATGTGGACATGGGAGAAATCGTCATCGCAGTAATAGCCGTTCGGCATCGGCAGATCGGTCCGCATCACGTCGAGCTGAGGGGCGAAGGTGTAGTCAAAGCGTCCGCGCGCGCCCCATAGGAAACGGATGCCGAGTTTCCATGTGGGTTCGGCGAGTTGATAGAAATGCCGGCGCTTGATGCCGAGATAGTCGAAGATGTAAGTGGGGAAGTTCGGGGTGGTCCCCTCGCCCACGCCGATCACCCCGATATCGGGGCTTCGGACGATGTTTACATTGAGCCGGGGGATCTTCCGTTTGAGCGAAAGCGCGGCGATGAGGCCGGCGCTTCCCGAGCCGACCACGAGGACGTTTTGGATTTTCATGGGTTTGGGATTTTTTCATCGGCGGGCCGCCGACCGACCGTTCATTCCCGCCCGACGGGACGGAGGCGAAGAGCCTGCCGTTTCCCAATCCGGACGGGGTGTGACGATCCATCGCGCCAACCTAACCGACATGGGCGGACGCTAGATTCGGTCCGCGTTTTTTGTCACGCGCAAATGACGAGGCTCGATCACCGCCGCGCGAACGAATCCATTGGTCGCAGTCCGTTGTGGCTCAAGGGGTTGATGGCCCTGTGTGAGTGGGCCTGCGGAAACCCCGCCTGCCGAAGACCCCTCCACGCAATCGCGTGTGTTGAATGTCAGGAAACATTAATTTATTGTCCGCGGAGTGCCCCACCGAATCCCAGTCATTACCTGTATTTGCACCACCATGGCGGCGATGGCCCCTGGCGGGTTGATCGCATGGCAGCCCGCCACCTATCCCACCGCACCGGCGCGGATGCATACACGCGCCTTTCAGGTCAACAACCATAGCCGCAATGACGTGGTCGGTTTCTGGCACGCGGTCTATCTGGCCTCGGAAGGATATGAAAAACGCATCGGCTGGACCGGCAAATTCACCGGCAATCCGGGCACCGTGTCGCGGGTGTTTTCCGACGACATCGAGCGCCGCCTCAACTATTTCCGAGCCATGTGCGGAGTTCCGGCGAATGTCAGGGTCAATACCGGCTCGCGGGTGGTGATCGATCCGGCCGATTCTTTCAAACCTTCGGTCTCCACACGGAAATCCGACGCGGCGCAGGCGGCGGCACTGATGTTGCTGCGGAACTATGATCCGGCCACCGGCAAGGATCCCGCGATCGACCACAACCCGAAACCCTCGCTCACCGGGTGGTCCCCCGCCGCATGGAACGCAAATGCCAACGGCAATCTCGCCTTCGGGCTCTTCGGTCCCGGCGCCATCACCGAATACATGATGGAGGAGGCTGGCAGCGGAACCGCCACCTCGGTGTGGAATTCACTCGTCGGCCACCGCCGCTGGTGCCTTGCGACGGATGCCACGGATTTTGCCAGTGGCGACCAACCGGGGGGCTCGCCCGCCCAGCCTCCGACCAATGTTTTCTACATCACACAGCATTCCGGCGAACGCGTGCCCAATGGTGCGGCCGGATTCGTGTCCTACCCGGCTCCCGGATTTTTCCCCGCTCCGGTCAATTCCCGATTCTGGTCCCTCAGTCACGCAAGCGCCGACTTCGGAAATACCAAGGTGACGATGAGCGACGCGGGCGGAAAACCCTTGCCAATCCGCGCGGTTCGCACCAACGCCACTTACGGCGATCCGGCGATCATCTGGGAGGTCGCTGGCGCGGCGGCGGCCAAATCCGTCGCAAAGGACCAAACCTTCCATGTCAGGATCAGCGGCATCAAAAGCTCCGGACTGCCCGCCAATTACGGTTACTCGGTCACCCTGATCAATCCGGACCGGATCACCGGCAACCAGTCGATTCGCGGAGCGGCGGCGGTGGCTGCCAACTCATCCGCCAACTTCTTCTTCACCAGACCAGCCGATTGCGAGGCCCTGCGCGTCTCGACATTCCGGCGCAAGGCGGCAACCTGGTCCGAAGGCGCCGAGAATTCCCCGAAACCGAAGATCATCGACAGGACTTCCCCCAAATACAAACTCCGCGTTTCCAACACCGACAAGGGGAGCCTCGGCGCGCTGTCCGGCGGCCGCTCGTTCCGGCTCACCTTCCCCTCCGCCTATGACTCGCTCGCCCGCGGGGTGCCCGAGCAATCATTCGAGATCGACCGGCTAATCCTTCCCAAATCCGGGGCGAAGCTCGGGTTTTCATTCCGTCGCGGATTCATGACCAGAGGCAGTGTGCTCAGCGTGGAGATATCAAAGGACGGAGGGGTCACGTGGAAACAAGGCGGCAAGGCGATCACCGGTGTGTCCAACACCAAATACGACGCCGCGCCCTCCCGGGCCTCCATCCCCATTCCGCGCTCAAGCCAGCCGGTGCGCGTCCGTTTCCGGTATCACGCGAAGAAGGGCCAGCCGATCTACACCCATGAGGCGGCGCCCGCTTCGCCGACCGGCATCTTCATTGATGATATCAAATTCGGAAACTGTGACTGGCTCGAACCCCGCAAGTCAACCGTCCTGCCGAAAAACGCCACCAGCTTCACTCTCAGCAGGGCCACCGCCGGAGCGCCTCTGGTGAAGGGTGGCCGCTGGACCCTTGCCCTGGGCACCCGCCTGGGTGGCAAATGGTTCCCCAACGGCCCGATGAAACCCGTCTCCGTCAAGTAACGATGCGGCGCGGTCCGGGCGTGCTCACATCGCCGGCTGAAGCAGATAAAGCCCCATGGTGGCGGCGGACGCGTCGGGAGCGGCCATGCGTTTCTTCTCGTGGCCGGCACCCCACGAATCGCTGAAGATGATTTCATCCTTGGCGGCGTTATAGCCGATGATGAGACGCATGTGTCCGCCACCGGACTGGCGAGCCTTCTCGCCATTCTCGGGAAACAGGCCGAGCTGGAGAGCCCACATCACGGGCACGCCCTTGTCGATATTCTCCTTCACGGCCTTCATGAAGCGCTCGTAGCTTTGTCCCTTGCCGTTGACCTCGCGGAGCACCTCGGGATCAAGGCCCCCGAAGAAATAGATATAGTTGTCGGTATCCAGAATCTTCTTTTCCAGCTTCTTGGCCACGCCGTTGTATTTCCGCATGAAGCTTTGGTATTTGCGGCTCGAATAGTCGAGGTCCAGCACGGTGGTGAACCGGGTTTTGTATTTCCCGGAGAGCTTCTTCATCGCGTCCTCCATCTCGTCCGGATTGGTGCCGCCGCCGCCCGCGTCGTTGCCGGACACCTGGGCCATCTCGTGCTGGTCGGCAGGCACACCGTAATAATTCAGCACCCTGGCGGACGTGGCCACCGCGCAGTATCCCTTGTCGCCCTGATCTATCATCGGAACGCTTGGAATGAACACATCGCCGGATGGGTCCCTGACCACGGATTTCCCGAGTTCCGACCGCCTCACCGCCACCTTGCCGCCGGTGCTGGCATCAAGCCCGATCATGCTGTCCGGTTTCGGCATCAGACGCAGGCGGATGAATTCACCCTGGAAATTCGTTCCCGTCCTCTCGCGGCCGCTGTAGGGATCGCGGATGCGCTCCTTGCCGCCGCTATACTCAAGCTGGGCGAGGGTTTCCTTGCCGATCCACATCCGGCGTTCCGCGCGCGCGGCGCTGGCCTTGTCCCTTCCGCGGTCCTGATGGGTGGGAGCGATCCGCTTGTCCAACTCCGCCGTCCACGAGCCGGTGATGCCGATGAAAGCCTTCTCGGTGATCTCCGCGTCCTTCGAATCACCCTTGGTCCATGGAAGGAGCGTCACCTCCGTCAGTTTTCCCTGCTTGAAAACAAACACGATCTCCTCAACGGTGAGCGAACCGAATGCCTTGAGACTGAGCGGTTGAAAACCCCAGTTCTCGCGGCGGATAACACCCCGGTCCTTCATTTGCCCGGAACTCCACTTGAACCCCTTGTCCTTCCATGCCGTCTCGATGCCCGAGTCGGTCTGGCCCCAAAGCTTGCCCGGCTCGAACAACTCGTCGATCACCACCTCCTTGGCTTCGGCGTCGCCCCCCCTGATGACAATCCGGTTCTGGGCGGAAGCGGGAGCCGATATGGCCGCACAGACGGCGAGAATGGCGAAAACATGCGGTGTTCTCATGTCGGGTATTTCCTGTTGGAAGTTCGTCAGCCCGCCCTTCGCGCGGCCCTGCCCTAGCCGTAACCCACACCGCGCGGCCAAACAAGCCGCTTTTCAAAATCTCATGCCATGCGCGAGACCCGCATCCGTTCGGCGGTCACCAGCGCGAGGAACCTCGCGTAGTCCTCCTCACGGGTCGAAGATAGCAGCAAGTGCGAATAGCCGCGCCAGTGACTCATTTCCTCCAGCGCGTTCCTCATTCTCAGATCGATCACCTCCGCGCTGTCCGTCCCGCGGCCGGACAGGCGCGCATGCAACTCTTTCTCGCCCGGAGGCATCACGAACAAATCGACAAACGCCCGCCTGATTTCCGGATCCCCGCAGGCCCGGACCTGCGCCGCCCCCTGCACATCAATGTCCATCACCACATCCTTCCCGGCGGAAAGATGCCTCAACACCTCGGATTTCAAGGATCCGTAATGGTTTCCATGAACCTCCGCGTGTTCCAGGAAATCGCCCGCCTCCACCCGCCGCAGGAATTCCTCGCGGGCCAGGAAATGATAGTCCCGCCCGTCCATCTCGCCCGGCCGCGGGGCACGCGTCGTGCAGGATATCGAGTATCCCGCCTCGCCGGCATCGGCCAGACGCCTGCAAAGGGTGGTTTTCCCCGACCCCGACGGGCCCGAAACAACTAGCAGCATTCCCGTGCGCGGCGCGGACATGGCCGGATCATGGAACCGCCGCCGAGCCGCTGGCAAACAGGGAATGGATCGAAATTGCGCATTGCCTGCCGGGGCCGCATTCGCGAGGCTCCCGCTCCAGAAAATGCTGCTTCCCGTTTTCAAGGATCTGGTCAAACTCCAGTGGCGAGTGGTGATCGAGGCTCTCAAGCGCTCCGGCGGACTGCCCGTTTCCGACCTCGTGAAACACACCGGCGGCAGCTACATGGCGGTGAAAACCCACTGCGAGGAACTCACCGCCGCCGGCTACCTCGTGCGGACCCGGCTCCCGCGCACGGAGGTGGGACGCCCCGAGATCTTCTACAGCCTCGCCACGGCGGCCGACTCGCTCTTCCCCCAGGCCGATGCCGGTTTCGCCCTCGAACTCCTCGACGAGGTGAAACGCATGTTCGGCGAAACCGCTCCGGAAAAAATCCTCTTCCAGCACTTTCAGAAACGTTTCGAGCAACTTGCCGGAATCCTCGACAAGATTGACGACAGCGGCCGGAAACTCGAAAAACTCGCCTCCATCCGCACCAAAGAGGGATGCGCGTCGTTTCCCGAGACCGATCCGCCGCGCCTCGTCGAGCTTCACAACCCCCTCTCCCGCGTTTTCGAACGCTACCCGCGCGCCGCAGCCATGGAACAGCGCATGATCGGGCAACTCCTCGGCTGCCGCGTGATCCGCCGCGAACTCAGCGGCGGCATCGAGGGCACACCCCGCGTGGTTTTTGAAATTTCCTGAATGACGGCCCTCCCCGCCGCGTCGAAGCGGGCGAACTCCATCACGCCATGAAAACCCGCCATCTGGCTCCCCTCGCCGCAGCCATCCTCATCACCGCCTGCGACAAACAATCGCCCGAAACCGCGAAACAAATCTCGGAACTCGAACGCCAGGCAAACGAGGCCGTCGCCAGACAACGCGAACTCGAACAACAACTCGCCGAGCGGCAGCTCGCCGCCGAACGCGACGCCATCGAGCGCGAACGCATGCGCATCGAGGAAGACCGCATCGAAATGGAACGCCAACAGGGCGAAGCCGCCGCCGCCGAAGCCGAACGCATCCGCCAGCGCGAAACCGAACTCGCCACGCGCGAAGGCAAACTCATGCGCCTCGAATCCGACCTCGATGAGAAACGGGACGAAATCGACCTCCGGGGCGAGGAACTCGGCGAGCGCGAGCGCCAACTCGCCGGCCGCGAAGCCATCCCCTCCGCCAATGACAACCCGGAGCCGGCCTCTGAAACCGTTGGCGACTTCCGCGTGTTCCACGAATCCCTCTCGCCCTACGGCTCCTGGTTTGAAACCCCTGACTACGGATATGTCTGGCAACCCGTCATCGTCAGGGACTCCGGCTGGCGCCCCTACACCCGCGGCCGCTGGGTCTGCACCGACCGCGGCTGGACCTGGGTCTCGGACGAACCTTTCGGCTGGGCCTGTTACCACTACGGCCGCTGGGCGCTCTGCCGCAACACCGGCTGGGTCTGGGTCCCCGGCAGCGAATGGGCCCCGGCATGGGTCACCTGGCGCTCCGGCGGCTCCCACATCGGCTGGGCACCCCTCCCGCCCGAAACCCTCGCCTGGCGCGGCCACCGCTGGGACTCGTCCGTGGAAATCACCTTCGGCATCGGCTCCTCATGGTTCAACTTCGTGGAAACACGCAACTTCTGCGAACCCGTCCACCACTACTGCCTGCCCTACACCCAAAACGGCCTCTACATCGGCCAGACCGTCAACATCACCAACATCCACATCCACAACCGCCGCGTCATCTGCGGAGGCCCGCGCTACAGCGATGTCGCCGTGCAAACCAAACGCAGGCCCCCATTCTACCGCATCGAGGAAGACCGCCATGATCGCCGCGGACGCGACCTCGTCGCCATGCGCCCCCGCATCGACGGCAACCGGCTGAAAGTCGCCGCTCCCAATCTCAACGCCGATTGGAACGACGCCATCCGCCCCGACAAAATCAAGGGCCGCATCGATCAGTTTCAAATCGATCGCAAGGAGCCCGTTCCTCCGGAAATCACCAACCGTTTCCGTCAATCCCGCGAGGAAAGCCGCATCAAGGCCGAGGAAAGCATCGCCCGCCACGGCGGCCGCGAGACACTCCGGAAAAACCGCACCCTCCGGCAAATCGCACCCCGCACCGATCAACACCAGGCCGGTGCCGGAGTTCCCGGAAACACCACCCCACCCCGTGGCGTCGCCCCTCGTGACGACATGGGAAAACCCGGTACCGATCCCCAAGTCGTCGAGCGGCTCCGCGAGTCCGGAATGCGCCCGGCCTTGCCACCAACAGGGCAAAACCCGCCCCCCAGCCGCCCTCCATCCACAGGCGGTGACCGGCAGGCGTCCAATACCACCACCAACGGCAACAACAGGGGCTCCGGAGTTTCCAATCGGCCCCGCACCGTCGCACCTCGTGATGACATGCGCCGACCGGGGACCGATCCGGCCGTCACCGAACGCCTCCGCGAATCCGGTATGCGCCCCTCACCGCCACCCGCCACCGGCGGAAACCGCAACCCCTCCGGCCAGACCTCTCGCCAGGACAACCGGGCCAACGAAGCGCGCGGGCAACAGCAGGAACGTGCCCGCCAGCAGCAGCAACAAGTCCAGCGCCAGCGTGAACAGCAGGAACGCACCCGCCAGCAACAGGAGCAAGCCCAACGCCAGCGTGAGCAGCAGGAACGTGCCCGCCAGCAGCAGGAGCAAGCCCAACGCCAGCGCGAGCAACAAGAGCGCTCCCGCCAGCAACAGGAGCAAGCCCAACGCCAGCGCGAGCAACAAGAGCGTGCCCGCCAGCAGCAGCAACAAGTCCAGCGCCAGCGTGAACAGCAAGAGCGCTCCCGCCAGCAACAGGAGCAAGCCCAACGCCAACGCGAGCAACAGGAACGTGCCCGCCAGCAGCAGCAACAAGTCCAGCGCCAGCGTGAACAGCAAGAGCGCACCCGCCAGCAACAGGAGCAAGCCCAACGCCAGCGTGAGCAGCAGGAACGTGCCCGCCAGCAGCAGGAGCAAGCCCAGCGCCAGCGTGAACAGCAGGAACGTGCCCGCCAGCAGCAGGAGGAACGCTCGCGCCAGCAGCAACGGGACGAAGAGCAACGCCGCGGCCGCAACCGCTAGGCCGCACTTCCCCACCACGGCGACACGGCCCACACGCGCATAGACAAAGAGTAGACAAAGAGAGACAGAAATAATCAGATTCTTTTGCAGGGGCAAAAAAATCCCCCGGCCCGCTTGCGCGGACCGGGGGAACTCCAACGGGGAGATGGATCGGCGGCGAGACCGGAGCTGGTAGCCACGGCAGCGCCTTGGGCCAGGGTCAGGGAGTGACCAGCAGGCGCACGAAGAACGGCGCGGGGGCGGTGGGCGTGTAGCTTACCGACCCTGCGGTGTTGCTGAGGTTCGGGTCCGAGATCAGGACGTCGGTCCAAGAGGACAGATTGGTCGAGGTCTGCACCACAAAGGTCGTGCCATACTCGCCGGACGGAATGTTGCCGCCGTTCGTCCAGGTGACGGTTCCGCCAACCAGCGCCGGGTTTGCGGTGAAACCCGCCGCGGCATTCATGAAGTATTCGACACCGTTCGGCACGCCGTCGTTATCGAAGTCCAAATCCGCGGTCTGGCCGCCGGCGTTATCGTCAGCCCAGTCGGCGTAGCCACCGCCGGAAGGTTCTTCGAGGGCCACACGAACGTCTGCAATGCCAATTCGGCGGGACGAGCCTGTGGCGTTTAATCCGCGATCACTTGCCCAAGTGATCGTGAAGGTTGCTCCAGGGGCAATGCTCAAACCGGTGACCAGTTGGGCTTTCTCCTCGTCCGTTCCGCTCCCGGTCGAGTATGACAATCCGGAGACTTCCTCGCCCGCAACCGTGACTGTCCATGCGGGATAACGGGTGTTGGCGGTTCGTTCAACGCGACCGAGATAGGAAACATAGAGCTGGGTGATCTCGGATCCCGTGCCGTTGATCAGCGTGAGTGTCGTTGTGAGCAGCCCGGTAGAGCCTGTGTGGAGATAGCCAAGCACACCAGGCTCGCTCACACCGCCGTAAAAACCTCCTGAAGTGCTGGCCGAGGTCCATGCCCCCGCATAGGACTGGACATTTCCCGTGGAGATGGCCGTCCAGCCGCCGGGCAATGTGCCGGTGTAGTTGTCGAAGGGTTGGAGATATTCCGTCACCAGCGATGGCGGAGCAGCCAGCGTGGTGAAATTGAGGGTTCCGCTGTAGGTGGTTCCCTCCGCGTTGGTGGCGAAAGCCCGCACGCTGTACTCGGTGCTGTCAGTGAGACCGCCGAGCGTGGTTCCGATGGCTCCGACTTCGGCCAATGGATCAATGAACGAGGACACCCCGGTGCCGCCCAGCGTGGGTGAGGAGTTGGTGGAGGTGACCGAATAGACGAAGCCGCGCTGGGTGATGGCGGCGCCACCGTCCGCCACCACATCCGCCGTCACTGCGGCCGAGTTGGCCGTCACCGACCCGTTGGTCACGGCGAACGAACCCACCGTCGGCGGGAAAAGCGCCTGCCCGCTGCTCACGAGAACCGATGAGATTCCGATCTGGCGGGTGCTGCCCGAACCCAAGATGGCGCGGTTGCTGGTCCACTCGATGGTGAAAACCTCATCCTCCGCGATACTCAGCCCACTCACAACGGCGGTGCGGAGAGCGCTATCGCCATCCCCCGTATCATAGCCCAGCGCGGCAACCGGCGAACCGCCGTTCACGCTCACCTCATAATACGCCTCGCGGCCGATATCGGTAGTCCGCGAGCGGAGGCCGATGTACTGGATGGTAAGATCGGTGATTTCATCACCGGTATCATTGTAGAGGCTGAGTTTCTGGACGACGGTGCCGGTATCTCCGGTGTGTTGGTAGCCGAAGACATCCGTCACGGGATCGCTGGCACTGAACTTGATGCCGGTGCCGATGCTGGCGGCGGCGGCGGTATGCCATGCCGAGTAGTTGTATTTGGTGGAAGCCGATCCGCTCGCGGTCACAGTCCAGCCATCCGGAAGCGTTTCGGAGGAAAGAAAGGCGGAGAAATCCTGAGTGTACGCGGTCTCCGCCTCGAGCGGAGGAATCTGCATGGTCGTGAATTGCCAAACACCTGGCCCGCCAATGGCGAGGCTGGCATTGGAGAGATAATCGGTCAGGGCTCCGGCCGGGACCTCAACATAGAGTTCCGTGCCGAATGGCAGCGGGCTGGACGGATAGAGGATCAGTTCGTTGCCAAAAACCGCGACCAGGTTGCCGTCGGTCACGTCAAGCGCCGCCACAACCCCATTGTCGGACACCCGCTTGATCAGGATGTCGCCGGTTCCGGGAAACGCGTCCTCGTTGAGCGTCGCGGTGAGGATGGCATCGAGGTTGACGTTTGCCGCGCCATTGTCGGGCGAAAACGCCGTGGCCACCGGCCCTGCGGTGTCCGGCTCGATCGTCGTGAAGGTCCATTCGGTCTCGCCGGAGATGCCCGGGAACGCGTTCGGGGTCGGCGTGGCCATGTCCGTGATCGCGTCACCGTCGATGAGCACATAGTAAGTCTCGCCGTGCTCCAAATAGGCCAGCGGGCTGAAACTCGCGGTGCTGCCGTTGATGTTCAGCGAGCTGATGGAGATCTGCTCGTCGGAGGGGTCCGCCACGCGGAAAAGCCGCACATTTCCCACGCCCAGTTGGACCGGCTCGTCAAACGTGATGGATATGCCCGCATCCAGCGCCACATCCGTCTCCGATACGCCGGGAGCGCGCGAAACGATCGATGGCGGAGTGGTGTCCGGGCCCCCTCCTCCCGCGTAGTCGGTGATGAGGATATTGTCGAGATTCAAACGCCGGTTCGTAGAGCCGGCGGTGCGGCATACGATTCTGAAACGCACGTTACCGCTGACATTGACGGTCTCGTTGAAATCCTGAATGTCACTTGACGCCGGTGCGGTGAAGCCACTGCCCACAGGAGTCCATGTCGTGCCGCCGTTGGAGCTGATTTCGACCCCATACGTCGCTTGGGTATCGGCGCCATTATACCGCCGGTATTGAAATGAAATCGTCCCGGCCCCATCGGCTTTGTCGGCAAGCATTGTCATCGCCGTTGCTCCGTAACCACGCAAGCGCGCCGTACGTGCTCCACCTATGATTTCGCCGACCTCCGTACCGATCAAGGCCTCGGTCATATTCCAGCTAATGCCGCTGAGCGTCACCGATCCGGAGGCATAGCCGGCTTTCGTTTCACCCGCCCCGTCGAAGTTCACAGAGTAGTCCGCCGCATTGGAATGGACTCCGGACATCAGGAGGGTGGCCAGACCAGCCACCGCTGATCGGATTTTGCCGAACGGGGAAGCCCCTATGTGGCCGCGTCGGCTCGGACGGCAGGGGAGTGTTACTGACATGAGGTTCATTGTTGTATGGGGATGGCTGGGGGTTTCGTCGGGCAAGGTGAACGAGAATCGTCAAAGGTGCATTCGGAAAGTTGTGTCGCATTCGTCACCGGGGACGTGAAGCAAAATGTGTGCCCGAAAGAAAATGGTTGCCAAAATCGTATTTTCAGTATTTTCTGAAACCAATGAATGCGGCGACCGACGACCGGCTGAACCAGGCGCGCAACGAGTTTGTGGCGCAGTGGGGGGCCTTGGGAACGCAGTGGGGGATCAACCGGACGATGGCGCAGATTCACGCGCTGCTGATGGTTTCGACGCGGGCGCTGAGCACGGACGAGGTGATGGAGGAGCTGGCGATCAGCCGGGGCAACGCGCACACCAACCTGAAGGAACTGGTGGCTTGGGGACTGGTGCGGATCGTCGTGAAAAAAGGCGACCGCCGGGAGTATTTCGAGGCGGAGAAGGACGTTTGGAAGATTTTCACCACGGTGGCGCGGGAGCGGAAGCGGCGGGAGATCGATCCGGCGCTGGCGGTGCTGCGGAAGTGCGCGGAGGAGAGCGACGGGATCGACACCCCGGAGGGGCTGGCTTTCAACCGGCAGATGCGGCAGTTGGAGGAGTTTGTGGACTTCGGTTCGAAGATGTCGGACCGGATCGCCGCGATGAAGCACGGATTCGCCCTGCAGATGGCGGCGAAGCTTCTCGGCGGCTGATTGTTTTTGCCCGCAACTTTCGGAATTTTCTGAAAAATCGATAACTTTCTGACCTTCAATCGTCACCCGTCACAAAATCGTATGAACCCCGTCATCGTCATTTTCGGAGCCAACGGTTTCCTCGGCCGCTATCTGAGCCGGCATTTCACCCGCCAGGGCCGCGAGGTCGTGTGCGTGGGCAGAAACCGCCGGGGCTGGAGCGGCGACGGCATGTTTCTCGAATGGGACGGCAGGACCGCGGGACCATGGGAACTGGCGCTGGAAGGCGCGGAAGCCGTGATCAATCTGGCCGGTCGCAGCGTGAACTGCCGCTATGGTCCGGAAAACCGTAGGGAAATCCTCGAATCGAGGGTCGAAAGCACGCGCGCGATCGGGCGGGCGATCGCCGCCTGCAAGGTGCCGCCGAAGGTTTGGCTGAACCCATCCACGGCGACCTGGTATCGCCACGCCGAGGACGCGCCGCAGGACGAATGGACCGGCGAGCCGGGCGAGGGTTTCTCGTGCGAGGTGGCGCGGGCCTGGGAAGAGGCGTTTTTCGGCGCGCCGGTACCGGCGGAAACGCGCAAGGCGGCCCTGCGGATCGGCATGGTGCTGGCGAACGAGGAGGGCACGGTGTTTGACGTGCTCACCAGGCTGACCGGTCTGGGACTCGGCGGCCGGATGGGCGGCGGCAGGCAGCGCGTGAGCTGGATCCACATGGAGGATTTCCTGCGCGCGGTGGAATTCGTGGTGAACGATCCGTTTCTCTCGGGAGTGGTGAACGTGACCGCCCCCGAGTTTCCCACCAACCGGGAGTGGATGGAAATATTCCGCAACGCCGTGGGCATGCCGCTCGGGCTGCCCGCCAGCCGCCGGATGCTGGAAATCGGCGCGCGGCTGATGCGCACCGAAACCGAACTCGTTCTCAAAAGCCGCTGGGCCGCCCCGCTGCGCCTGCACGACGAGGGTTTCCGCTGGCGTCACGCCCGCGCCGCCGACGCCGTCGCCGATCTGCAAGGCCGCCGCGGACTGCAAGGCTTCTTCCGCCCCGCCACCGCCCGCAGCGCGGGCGCCAAGGTGTGGCTTCCCGCGACGAGATGAGTTATCATATATGTAATCCGGGATTTCCAATCCAGGGTCACGGCTCGCCCACCGTCGGGTTCGGCACGCTGATCGCGGCGGCCCTGGCCGATCTTGTCAGAACCTCCTTCGCGCCCTCACCCGGTTTCAGCGGCGGGTGCGCCATGCCCCGGTAACGCAGCGGTTTGTAGCCGAGATCCGTCAGGGCGGCCAGAGGGGCCCGCTTGAGTCCGGGTTTCCAATACTGCGGACCGCCGCCGGTCTCGTAGTAATAGATCCAGGTTTTCTCCGGATTCGACCAACCGGCGCACAGCAGCACATGGCGGCGCGGGATGTTGAGCAAGTCTCCGGGTCGAAGTTCGGCGGCGGATGGCAACTCGCGGCAGACCCCTGGCAGCTTGGCCGTGTCATGCACCGCAGGCAGTTTCAGGCAGCGGGAAACGAAACCCGAGCAATCAAGCCCCGCCGCATGGCGGCTCACCGCGGCATTGTCCGCGCGCCGCTTGGCCGGAGATGACACATCACCCGCCGCGGCGCCCGAAGCGACGGCCGCATCGAACGACGCCGGATCGTCGAAGCCGCCCCACTTGTAGGGAATGCCCCCGTTTACCTCTCCAGATATCCACCAACCCTTGCGCGGCTCCGTCGGTTCATGGCCGATGTCAGGGGTGTGAACCACCACTCCGGAAGCGTCCCGGCCGTGAAGGATGTTGCTGGAAAACGGTCGCCATGGATGGGTCGAAAGGCGTTGCGCGATGGCCATCGCCTCGCCGGGCGTGACTTGCGAGGGCGCCTCCGCATCACCGGATACCAATAACTCCGGTTCGCGCTCGGGTGCGACGGAACAGGCGGCGGAAAACAACAGGCAAAAGGACAGCAACCGTTTCACGCCGTGCAAACTGACCGGATCGCCTCCGGGCGTCAAACCGTCAGGGAGGCAAATCATCGCCGCGGCCATTCGCGTTTGACCGCGGCCGCCACAAAAGGCACACAAAGCCCATGCCACGGCCATGGTTTCCGTTTCTCTCCGCCTTCTGGCTGCTGGCGGCACACGCCTCGCACGGGCAGGCCGCCAACAACCGCGTGGCGCTGGTCGTCGGCAACAACCGCTACGAAACCTCCGCCGGCCCGCTGAAGAACGCCGTCAACGACGCCCGAAGCGTCTCGAAGGCGCTCCGCGGTCTCGGTTTCACCGTGGCGGAGGAACACAACGTCACCCGCGATGAGTTAATCGAAGCCGTCGCCGCATTCCGCAAACGGATCGCGGATTCCGAAGTGTCCGTCTTCTACTTCGCGGGCCATGGCATCTCGGTCGCCGGATCGAACTATCTCATGCCCGTGAAATCCGGCTATCAACCTGCCGCCGGAGACGCCACCACCATGCGCCTGCTCGCGGAAACGAAACTGTTCAACGCCGAGCAGGTCGTCGCTGAAATGAGCGCCGCCGGCGGACGTTGCCATCTGGTCATCCTCGATGCCTGCCGCAGCACCCCCGCCGCGCGCGATCCCAATGCCCGCGACGCCACACGCGGCGGCCTCGCGGAGATGAAACCGCCGGCCGGCTCGCTCATCGCCTTCGCCACCGATGCCGGCCGCGTCGCCATGGACGGCGAGGGAACGAACGGCCTCTATACCGGCGAGTTTGTCAAACACCTGCAAACTCCCGGCCTCACCATCGAGCAGGTCTTCAAACGCACCCGCGCCGGAGTGATGCGGCAGTCCGATGGCCAACAGATACCCGCCGAATACTCGCGGCTCGTCGGAAATGATATCTATCTGGCAGGCCCCGCACCGGCCACGCCCGTTCCACCGCCCTTGCCGAAAGCGGAACCGGTGAAAGTGCCCACCGCCGCCGAAATCAACCGCCTGGCCGCCGCCGCAAAGGTGGATGAAACCGCCGAGTCCCTCCGGCTCGCCACCGCCGCGAACGGACCCGGAGATTTCTCCGCCGCTCCCATCGACGCCCTTCTGGAAAAGGCAAAGGAAAATCTCAAACAAGCCACCGGCCCCTCGCCCGAAGTCGAAACCACCGCCGCCACCTGCCGCACCGCGCTCGATCTGATCCGCGATTGCCTGCCCGAATCCCACCGCAGGCGCGACGAACTCTCCGCCAAGGCCAACAACCGCCTCGGCGATTGCCTCATGCTGCTCGGCAAGCCCGAAGAAGCCCTGCCCGTCTATCAGATCGCAAGCAGCCTCGCGCCGGACGACGCCTACCCGCTCTACAACCGCGGACGCGCCAAGCTCGCGCTCGGCGACACCGCCGGAGCCAGGTCCGACTTCGAATCCGCCGCCGGTCCCAGGTTCAGACAACCCCTCGCACGCAAACTGGCACGGGAGGCGCTCGGCAAAATCCCATGACAACTCTCCGCTCCCTGCCGGCGGCCGCCAGACGCATGGCCGTCCACCTGCCAATGGCCGCGGTGGCGGGATCAGCCTCCGCGTTTTTCCTCTGGAGCCTCGATGCCGTCACCCGCATCCGCTTCGCCCACCCCGGACTGCTTTTCCTGCTGCCTGTCGGAGGACTCGCCGTCGGCTGGATCTATCGGAAATACGGCGGCGGCGCCTCCGGTGGAAACAACCTGCTCATCGATGAAATCCACCAACCCGGCGCGGGGGTCCCGGGACGCATCGCGCCGCTGATTCTGTTAGGCACGCTGGTCACCCACCTCTTCGGCGGATCGGCGGGACGCGAGGGCACCGCCGTGCAGATGGGCGGCGGCATCGCGGCCACCTTCGCCCGCTGGTTCCGCCTGGACGCCGGGGAAATCCGCATCCTGCTCATGGCGGGCGTCGCGGCAGGGTTCGGTTCGGTTTTCGGCTCCCCCGTCGCCGGCACCGTGTTCGCGCTCGAGGTCCTGGTCACCGGGCGTATGCAATATGACGCCCTCATCCCCTGTTTCATCGCCTCGCTGGTGGCCCACTGGACCTGCCTCGCATGGGGCGTGGGACACACCCATTACCACGTGGAGGTATCCGCATCGATCCTCAAACCGGACGTCATCCTCATGGGCAAAACCCTGCTGGCGGCGGCTCTTTTCGGTTTGGCCGCATCGTTGTTCTCCTGGAGTTCGCACAAGCTGGCCCTCATCTTCGCGCGCTTCATTCCTCGGGCGGAACTGCGGCCGGTGGCTGGCGGCCTGCTGGTCATCGGCATGTTTCTGCTGGCCGGCACCGGCGACTACCTTGGGCTCGGCGTGCTGGGCGACCGCCCGGACGCGATCACGCTGCCGACCATGTTCACCTCCGCCGATATTCCCGCATCCGCCTGGGCATGGAAACTGGCCTTCACCGTCGTGACCCTCGCCGTCGGCTTCAAAGGCGGCGAGGTGACACCGCTGTTCTTCATCGGCGCGGCCCTCGGCAACACGCTCGCACTCCTGCTCGGAGCACCCGTCGATCTCTTCGCCGCACTCGGCTTCGTCGCCATCTTCGCCGCCGCCGCCAATACCCCGCTGGCCTCCACCCTGCTCGGGATGGAGCTGTTCGGCCCGGGCAACGGCCTGTATCTCGCCACCGCCTGCTTCGTAGCCTACCGCTTCAGCGGCCACCGCGGCATCTACGCGGCGCAACGCCTCGCCGTCCCGAAATTCCCCCTTCCGGGAGCGGACAAGTGACTTGCATTGCCGCCCCCCGCACCCTACCCCTTTCCCCGAGCCCCGGTAGTTCAATGGATAGAACGGAGGTTTCCTAAACCTTAGATACAGGTTCGATTCCTGTCCGGGGCACTTGTTCAAGGGGCTCTCTCATGCAGGACCCTTCTCCGGTTGCATCGGTCCAGGCACCGTTTCCGGCTTCAAATCCCGCGCGCTCCACAAAACCCCGGCCGCCGCCGCACCGCTCCCGCGCATCCTGCGCGCGCCGTCCTTGCGCTTCGCGCTGAACCGTTCCCGCGCCGCCTCGAAAAAACCGTTCACAAATCCGCGGCT
>CAZKQK010000052.1:0-15417 GCA_964554865.1 uncultured Luteolibacter sp.
GCGCGGGAACGGTTCAGCGCGAGGCGCAAGGACGGCGCGCGGAAGATGCGCGGGAACGGAGCGGCTGCGGCAGGCGTGCTTTGGAGTGCGCGGGATTTGCGGAATTAGGGTTGAAGCCGAAGCCGCAGGCATCCGCATTTTAGGGGTGGATCGGAAGGACTTGGGAGTCCCGGTCATGGTCAGGCCTGTTTGACCAGGGTCATGACACATTCGAGATGCCGGGTGTGCGGGAAGAGGTCGAGGGGTTGGACATCACGCAAGTGATAGCCGTGTTCGGAGAGCAGGCGGAGATCGCGCACCTGGGTGGCGGGATCACAGGAGACATAGACGAGGCGTGACGGCCCGAAGGCGATCAGTTGATGGATGAACTCGGGAGTGCAGCCTTTGCGGGGCGGGTCGATGACGACAGCCGTTTCCGACGGCGGGAAATCAATCTGCGCGAAGATCGACTCGGCGGAGGCGGTGAGGAAGGAAGCGTTGTCGATGCCGTTGGCCGTCGCGTTTTGCCGTGCCCACTCGCAGGAGGTTTCCGAGACTTCGACACCGGCGACTTTTTCGAAACGGTTGGCGAGGCTGAGTGAGAAGAGTCCCGAGCCGCAGTAGGCGTCAACGAGGAAACGGGCTCCGCCCCCGGCAGCGCGGTCGGCGACGTAGCCGGTGAAGAGAGGCAGGATGAAGGGGTTGTTCTGGAAGAAGTCGCCGGCGAGGAAGCGAAACGAGAGGTTTCCGACCGTCTCGGTGGCAGTGGCCTTGAAATCGGTGATCACGCCTTCGCTGGCGGCGCGGATGAGGACGGTGGAGCCCCGGCGGAAGCCGGCCGCGCGGCTGCGGATGTCCTCGCGGATGCCGGGGAGCGCGGAGTTGATGGCATCCATGGCGATTTCGCAGCGCGGGACATCGATGAGTTTCGAGCGGCGGCCGAAGGCGAGGAAGCCTATTTCCCTGATGGAGCCATCGCGGGGTTTCTCGAAATGCGGGGTGATTTTCGAGCGGTAGTTCCAGGTTTGCGGGGTGGAGAGGCAGGGGTTCACCGGGTGATCGATGCCGGCCATGTGTTTCATGAGTTCCGCGACCTGGCGGGACTTCCACTCGAGTTGGCGTTCGTAGGCGAGGTGCTGGTATTGGCATCCGCCGCACTCGCCGAAGAGCGGGCAGCGGGCCTGCACGCGGTCCGGCGAGGGATTGAGGACCCCGATGAGGTCGGCGTGCGAGCAGTTCTTGTCGTTGCGATGAACGCGGGCGCGCACGGTTTCACCCGGCAGGGCGAAGGGAACGAAGACCACCCAGCCGCTGATGATGCGTCCGACGCCGGCTCCGAGATTGGTGAGCGAGTCGATGGTCAGTTCGATTTCCTGATGGTATTCAAAAGGAACGGCGACGAATTTTTTCGGCGGACGCGGCGTCATCGGGGCTCGCAGCATGGGTCGGCGCGGACGGCGGGGCAAACGATTTCCCGCAGGTGCGGGTCTATGGCCGCGGGTGCTTTTTCCCGCAGCCGCAGGAGTGGCCGCAGCCGGACCTGGGTTTGCGTTTCGCCAGACGGACGAGGAAAATCACCAGAGTGAGGGTGACGATGCCGATGGCGGTGTGGGTTTGCCAGTCCATGCGCGGGTCGGAGGTCAGAGGCCCAGGAGGCGGCCGGTTTGATAGATGATGAGAGAGGCGATGTAGGCGAAGGCGCTCATGAAGGAGAACTGGCCGATGGCCCATTTCCACGAGCGGGCCTCGCGCGCGACGACGGCGGAGGTGGGGAGGCACTGGAGGGCGTAGATAAAGAAGACGAGGATGGAAACAAGTGCGAGGGGAGTGAAGAGCGGGCGTCCGTCCGGCCAGGTGGCGGCGGCGATGCGGTCGCGGATGTGGCTGCGGGTTTCCTCCTCATCATCGGATTCCTCCGCGCGGAAGATGACACCAAGGGATGAGTTGAAGACCTCGCGGGCGGCGAAGGAGGTGAGGATGGCGGTGCCGATGCGGCCGTCGAAGCCAAGGGGTTTGACGACCGGCTCGATGACCGCGCCGATGCGGCCCATGGCGCTGTGGGAGAGGGGATCCGCGGTTTCGTCCTTGGGTTTCGGATAGGTTTGGAGCGCCCAGAGCAGGATGGAAAGGCCAAGGATGACGGTGCCTGCCTTGGCGATGAAGGCCCAGCCGCGCTCGGCGACGTGGCGAAGGATGTATGGCCACTGTGGCGCGCGGTAGGGGGGAAGTTCGAGCATGAAGTGGCTCGGTGACCTGTCCTCGCCCAGCCTGCCGCGCAGCAGTCGCGCGACGACAAAGGCGCTGAGCGTGCCGGTGGCGTAGATGCCGAAGAGGATGAGCGCCTGTTTCCATGTGCCTTCCTTTTCGTGCAGCAGCATGGGGATGATGAGGAAGTAAACCGGCAGGCGCGCGGCGCAGCTCATCCACGGGGCGACAAAGATGGCAACGAGGCGTTCCTTTGCCGAGTCGATGGTGCGGGTGGCCATCACTCCGGGGATGGCGCAGGCGTATGAACTGAAGAGAGGGAGAAAGGCCTTGCCGCTGAGTCCGGCGCGGGACATGACGCCGTCCATGAGAAACGCGGCGCGGGCCATATAGCCGGAGCTTTCCAGAATCCCGATGAAGAAAAACAGCAGGACGATCTGCGGCAGGAAGACCACCACCCCGCCGACTCCGCCGATCACGCCATCGATGATGAGCGAGCGGAGGTCGCCTTCCGGCATGAGTCCCTCCACCCATGAGGCCACGGCTGCCTGGCCGGCCTCGATCCAGCCCATCGGAATTTCCGCGAACGAAAAGATGGACCAGAAAACCGCGAGGATGACGGATAGAAACACCATCCAGCCCCAGACGGGATGCAGCAGCCAGCGGTCAAGGGTGTCGGAGAGAGTGAGCTGGTGCGCATCCGGCCGGCGGGCGGCGGTTTCGCAGATGCGGAGGATGAAATCGCGGCGTGATTGTTCCGGATCTCCGCCGGTGGAGTGCCAGGATGGATCCGGGGGAGCGGGAAACGGGGTGCGCAGCGCCTGTTTCAACTCGATGAGGCCCTTGCCGGCGTTGGCCCGCATGGGGACGACGGGCGCGCCGAGTTCTTCGGAGAGTTTCACCGGATCGAGCCGGAGGCCGGATTGCTCCGCCATGTCCACCATGTTGAGGGCGATGATGACGGGAAGCCTCAGCTCGATGACCTGAAGCGCGAGCTGGAGGTGGCGTTCGAGGTTCGAGGCGTCCACCACGCAGACGACGAGGTCGGGTTTCGGCTGGCCGGGCAGGATGCCTTGGAGGCAATCGACGGTGACCCGCTCATCGGGTGAATTGGCGCGCAGCGAGTAGCAGCCGGGGAGGTCGAGCACGCGCAGCTTGCGGCCGTGAAGGGTGAAGGTTTCGCCGGACTTGATGGCGACGGTGACGCCGGAGTAGTTGCCGACCTTTTCGTTGGCTCCGGTGAGGGCGTTGAAGAGCGTGGTTTTCCCGGTGTTCGGGTTTCCGACGAGCGCGATGGTGGCGGCGGGTTCCATGAATGGCGGCGGTTCCTGAGGGTGGATCATGCCACCGCTTCGACGAGAACCTGTTCGGCAAGCTCGCGGCTGATGGCCATCCGGGTGCCGCAGATCGAGCAGATCAAATTACGGCCGCCGGAGAGTTTCCGGACCTGAAGCTGCTCGCAGAATCCGAGATCCCTCAAGCGCTCACAGGCCGGGCCGTTCAACACCCGGATCCGGACATCACAGCCCACGCCCACCTGATTCAGGGTCAGGGCGCTGTCGAGTTCCAAGTTGGCAGCGAGTCGTTGTGCCATCGGCGAGAGACGATCCGCAATTGAGATTGGTTTGCAACAGGAAAATTCGGGAATTGCCTCCACCGGTGGGAAATTCGCTTTGAGCCCGGGAAATGCGGCGCGAACCACGAAACGGGTGAGTCACCCCGAATGCGGAGGTGGTGGCGGCCCTTCCGAGCCATCTTGGAAGGTGCCCGCGGATCCGGTTTCAAACCCCTTCCCCTTTCGTCCTTTTCACCTTTTCCGTGGTTTTCCGGTATAGGGAATCGGGTTGCCTAACATGATCGAAAAAATAAAGATCCCTGCGGCAAGCCGCGGGGTATTCGGAATTCTTCTTTCCTCTCATGCGCCGCAAGCGGCGGGGAATCAGACCCTCCTGAGATTGAAAGAGGGGCTCTCCCTTACGGGGCTTTCTTCGTTCCCATATCCGAATCCCGGTTTGATAAACCGGCAAATCCGCCCCCCACTTGGCCCGTGAGGGGATTTCATGGGGTTCCACGAGAAGCGGCGGTCCATGATCCGGGCGCGCCGCTCTTTGCCGTGGCGGGCGGTGATTTTCTCGAGTATGCCGGCCGGCGTGGTTTTGCGCGGAGGTGTTGCCGCGCATGACTTTCGCAGCCAACCGGCGGGCCATCGGGTGTGACGATCAGGGCGATGACGATCCGCATGCGGTCGGGACGCTTGTCGCCAAAGGCTGCGGGATAATGCCCGGGCCACGATTCCCGCCACCCGGTCACGGCTCACAATCTAACAGCCAGCCTTGTCTGGCGGTTGAGCGGGAACTCGCGGACAACGCGGGCGTGGGAGCGGCGGTGGATGCCGATGAGCATGCCGACGGCGGCGAGGCTGAAGACCAGGCTGGTGCCGCCGTAGGAAACGAAGGGCAGCGGCAGTCCGTCGTTGGGAACGAGGGCGGTGGTGACGGCGATGTTGATGCCGGCGGGCACGACGATCAGGCAGGTGAGGCCGAGCGCGAGGCAGCGGCTGAAGACGTCGCGCGCCTGAAGCGCGATGCCACAACCGGCGACGGCGACGAGCACGAAGGCGAACACCACGCCGAGGGTGGCGGCAAGGCCGAGTTCCTCGCCGACGACCGGGAAGATGAAGTCGATGTGGGCGTAGGTGAGCGTGCCGAATTTCTCAACACCATTGCCAAGTCCCACGCCGTGCGGTCCGCCGTTGCCGAGGGCGAGCAGCGCGCGCCACTGCTGCATGCCGCGGTCGAGCTGGTGCTCCGGGTTCTCGAGATCGAGCCAGGCCTCGATGCGTTTCCAGCGGACCGGATCGTTGTAAAGATACCAGCCGACGGCGGAGATACCGGCCAGCGCGGTGGGCACGGCGTAGAGCGGGCGGGTGCCCACGCAGAACATCACGGCGGCCACCGAAATGGCCAGCGAGTTGGCGGTGCCGACGTCCGTTTCCACGGCGATGAGCCCCAGCGGCAACGCGACGATCATGCCGGGCAGGACGAAGCCGCGCCAGAAGGTGTGGGTTTCGCTCTGCCAGCGGGCGAACCAGGTGGCGAGGCAAATGATGACCGCGATCTTGGCGGGCTCCGAAGGTTGGAAACGGCCGATGATGGGGAACTTGATCCAGCGGTTGGATCCAAGCTCGGGCGCCGCGATGCCGGGCACGAAACAAAGCGCCAGCAACACGCAGGCCGCCGCAAACATCACGGGCGCGAATTTCCGCAACTGGTCGGGCGTGACCTTCGCGGCGAAGAACGCGGCGACGAGTCCGAGCGCGACCATCATCGTCTGGCGCGTCAGGAAGTGATAGGGTTCCTCCACTCCCCTCACCCATGCCGAGGTGCTCGCGAGCATGATCAGCCCGAGGGCGACCAGCGCGGCAACCGCTATGCAGAGTAGGGTGGAACAGTGGCGGGCCATTTGGTGGAAAAGCCGAAAAGCGGAGGCGCTGAAATGCCGGGATGGGTTATTGGGGGATCACGAGGGACATGCCGATGCGGATTTTCCGGGGGTCGGTGATGCCGTTGGCTTTCATGATCGCCTCCTGGCTGACCTTGTGGTGGTTGGAAATGCGCCAGATGGTGTCGCCGCTTTTCACAACGTGGGTTTTTCCGGAAACGGCGGGCGTGGCTTGGCCGGCGCGGTTGGCGGAAGGAATCGCACCGCTGATCGGCGGCACGGCGTTGGGCCGGACGAGGCGGGCGCGCGGGGCATTGGTCACGTCCACGGCCTCGACCAGTCCGCGGTCGGTATCGGGCGGAGTGTTCTCGCGGATGGCGGCCACTTCGGGCGGTTCCTCGGCGACGATGCGGCGGGGCGGAATCTTGAGCAGCGAGCCGGGGCCGATCCCGCGGTGCTCGTTGACGAGGCGCAGCTCGTTTTCGTCAACCTCCTGGGCGAGAGCGATGCGCTGCCAGTTGTCACCGGGTTTGACGACATAGATGGTGTCGCTGTTGGAAAACCTGGGGGCCTGGTCCCTCGCGGCCGGCGTGGCGGCGGCCGCGGGCGCGGGTTTCATGACAATCCCGCCGGCCGGGCGGTCCTCAAGAAACTTCTGGTGCACGAAGATCAGGCCGATGGCGACGATGTGGATGAGGAAGATGATGGTGAGGACGCGCGAGATTTTCGAGCTGCCGTCATCGATCTCCATATCCGACGCCGAGGCGGAAGCGGCGGCGACACGCTGCTTGCGGCTGCGGGTCACGGCGCTGAGGCGGCGGAAAATTCCGTTTTGAACGGGGCGGCGTTTTACGGGAAGGGTGCGGGGTTTCATGCGTTTGAATTGTTAGCGAAGCTGGTGGACAAGGTCGCGAAAGGCGTTTCCGCGCTGTTCGTATCCGGAAAACTGGTCGAAGGAAGAGGTGCCGGGGGACATCAGGACGGTGGATCCGCGCGGCGCGAGACCGCGGGCGACACCGACGGCGTCCGCAAGGGTGGAAACGGACTCGGTGGGCACCGCATCGGCGAAGAGCGCGGCGAGCGGTCTGGCGATCTGGCCGAAGGTGACGGCCGCGAGCGCCTTTTGCGACAGCAGCGGCACCACCGGTGAGTAATCGAGGCCCTTTTCCTTGCCGCCGGCGATAAGCACCACCGGGCGGGTTTGCGAGCGGAGCGCGCTTTCGAGCGCATGAAGGTTGGTGGCCTTGGAATCGTTCAGATACTCCACACCATCGAGCGTGCGGATGAGTTCGCAGCGGTGGGGCGGCGGGGCGTAGCCTTGTAGCGCCTTGCGCATGATGGCGGTGGATATGCCGAGCGCGGAGCAGGCGGCCATGGCCGCCATGGTGTTCTCCGCGTTGTGAAGCCCGCGCAGGGCGGTCTCGTGTTCGAGATCGATCACCGTTTCACCGCGATGGAGAACCGTGTGTCCATTGGAGAACCACTCGGCTTCGGGATCCTCGGTTGAGAACATCACGGCCATGCAGTCCGGCAGCGCCAGGTTTTCTCCGGCACGGACGACCACCGTGTCACCGGGGCGGGTGTTCGCGAAGATCCGCATCTTGGCCGCGAGATATGCGTCCACTGCGGGATAACGGTCCATGTGGTCGGGCGCGAAGTTCAGCCAAACGGCCACGTCGGGGCGCAGCGTGCGGATGGCTTCGAGTTGGAAGGAGCTGAGTTCGAGAGCGACCGCCGCCGGAGGATTCGGCTGCATCGCCACCTCGGCGAAGGGTGTGCCGTAGTTGCCGCAGGGAGTGCCGCCGAGTCCGGCCTGGGCGAGGATGCGGCCGACGAGTTCGGTGGTGGTGGTCTTGCCGTTGGTGCCTGTGATGCCGATGATTTTTCCCTGATAGTATCGTGCGGCCAGCTCCACCTCGCCGATGACTTCGCCGGCGTTTTCCGCGAACGCGGCGACGTGGGGGCCATAGGTGTCGATACCCGGGCTGACCACCAGCAGGTCGCAGGAAACCGCCGCGCCGTCCGCCCCGCTGGCGCGCGGGTGGCGCTCCGCTTCCGGCGGCATGCCGGCGAAGGCCTCCGGACCGGCGGCGTCCCACGCGGAGACGCGCGCGCCCTCGCGCAAGGCGAGCGCCGCGGCGGCCCGGCCGCTGCGGCCGGCTCCGAGAATGGCGACGTGTTTTCCGGTGAGTGACATCTTCAGGCGATCTTGAGAATGGCGAGTCCGAACAGGGCGAGCATGATCGAGAGGATCCAGAAGCGGATGATCACCTGGCTCTCGTGCCAGCCTAACAGTTCGAAGTGGTGGTGGATGGGCGACATGCGGAAGATGCGTTTCTTCCGCATCTTGAAACTGCCGACCTGGAGGATGACGGACATGGCCTCCATGACGAAGAGGCCGCCGATGATGACCAGCAGCAGTTCCTGCTTGGTGCAGATGGCGGCGGTGCCGAGCGCGCCGCCGATGGCCAGCGAGCCGGTATCGCCCATGAAAACCTTCGCCGGGTGGCAGTTGAACCAGAGGAAACCGAATGCCGCGCCGGCAAGCGCCATGAGAAACACCGCGAGTTCGCCGATGTAGCGGTTGTGCGGGATGACCAGATACTCGGTGGCCATGAAGAAGTGACCGGCGAGATAGGCGAGCAGCGCGTAGGCGAGCGCGGTGCTGATGGTGCAGCCGGTGGCAAGCCCGTCGAGTCCGTCGGTGAGGTTCACCGCATTGGAGGTGCCGACGATGATCAGCGCGAAGAACGGGATGGCCAGCAGGCCGAGATCCACCAACGGGGTCTTGAAGAGCGGGAAGCAGACCGAGCCGATGCCGATGGGATTGTTGCGGCCGAGGCTGAAGCCGGCGTTTCCGGCGTCGATCTGCGCCTGGCTCGCGCCGTAGCCTGAGATCTCCGGTTTGAACCAGATGAACGAAGCGGCGATGAGCGCGATGGCGAACTGCCAGAACAGCTTGGTGCGGCCGCTCACGCCGTCTGATTTCTTTTCCTTCACCTTCCTGTAGTCGTCGCAAAGCCCTAACAGCCCGCAGGCGGCCATGGTGCAGGCGCAGACGGCGACGAAGGGGTTCAGCGGACGGGCGCAGACCAGCACCGCGAAAAGCACCGAGCCGAGGATGAGGACACCGCCCATGGTGGGGGTGCCGATCTTGCCGCCGTGGAGTTCGGCGAGTTTGTGGACCTCTTCCGCGCTGCGGATCGGCTGGCCGACCTTGAGAGATATCAATTTGCGGATCACCCGCGGCCCGGCGATGATCGAGACCACGAAGGCGAGCAGCCCGGCGCAGGCGGCGCGGAAAGTGATATATTGGAAAAGATTCAGGAAACTGCACGTCACGGCCCACGGCTCGCCCCGCCTGAAGGCGTCCAACCAGAAATCGTAGATGGCGGGCAACATTGGTCAGAGATTCGGGAATGCGGCGTGCATGGCCTTTTCGACCTTGGCGGTGCGGCTGCCCTTGAACAGCACGGCGTCGCCCGGTTTCACGGCGGAGGAAAGGAATTGTCCGGCCTCGGCGAGGTCGGCGAAGTGGGGAGCGCCGTTCGCGCCTTCGGCGATGGCCTCGGAGCCCTCGCCCACGGCGATGACATTGAGGCCGCGCGAGGCGGCGAGTTCGCCGGTTTTCAGGTGCGCGGCGGGGCCGTGCGCGCCGAGTTCGCCCATGCGGCCGAGCACGATGAAGCGGCGCGCGCCGTTGGTCAGGGGAGTGTCCGCGAGCGTTTCGATGGCGGCGGCCATCGATTCGGGATTGGCGTTGTAGGTATCATCGATCACCGAGACCCCGTTGCAGACGAAACGTTTGAGCCGTCCGCCGGTGAGCGTGGCGGAGGACAGGCCGGCGGCGATTTCATCGATGGGGACGCCGAGTTTCCAACCGACCGCGGCGGCGAGAAGGGCGTTGGTGATCATGTGTTTCCCTGGCACGGGAAGAGCGACCCCGGCGCTGCCGTGATCCCCGATGACGAGCGAGAAGGCGCTGAGATCCGCCTCCAAGCGGAGGTTTTCCGCACGGACCAGGCCGCGGCCGTTGCCGACGGAAACGATGGCTCCCTTGGTGCGGTTGCGGAGGTATCCGTTGTATTCGCAGGTGGCGGGCAGGAAGAGGATGCCATCGGCCGGCAGCGCGCGGGCGAGCATGCCCTTTTCCTCGGCGATGGCGTCGCGCGAGCCGAGGAACTCGATGTGGGCGGTGCCGATGTTGGTGATGATGCCGTATTTCGGCCGCGCGATCTCGCAGAGCGGCGCGATCTCTCCGGAGTGGTTCATGCCCATCTCCCAGACGGCGGCGGTGTGTTCCGTGGTGGTGGAGAGAACTGTCAGGGGAACGCCGATGTGGTTGTTGAGGTTTCCGGGGGTGGCGGAAACATTGAACTTCCGGCCAAGCACCGCGGCGGTGAAGTCCTTGGTGCCGGTCTTGCCGTTGGATCCGGTGATGCCGACCACCGGGATATCGAGTTGCTTGCGCCACCAATGCGCGAGTTTCTGCAAGGCCAGAAGCGTGTCGTTGACGGCGATCACCGCGCGGCCTGCGGGAACCCCGCCGTTCCATTGGCGGACGATGGCGGCGGCGGCTCCATCGGCAAGGGCCTTGGCGGCAAATGTATCCGCATCGAAGTTCTCACCGCGCAAGGCGACGAAGAGGCAGCCGGGAACGAGTTTCCGCGAGTCCGTGCAAACTCCCCCGGTGACGGACGCGCCGGGATCACCCGCGGCGACGGACGTGCCGAGGATCTCCGCGATCTGGCTGGCGGTCAGGGTTTTCATCGGTTCTCGGCAATGGCCTGGGCGCGGTCGCGCAGGGCCTTGGAAGCGTGCTTGCGGTCGTCGAAGTCGATGGTTTCGGCGGCGAACTGCTGGGTGGTCTCGTGGCCCTTGCCGGCGATCAGAATGATATCTCCGGAGAGCGCGTTGCGGACGGCGCGGGCGATGGCCTCGGCGCGATCCGTGATGCTGAGGTGGCCCATGCCTCCCATGCCGGCCTCGATGTCGCGGATGATGGCGGGCGGGTCCTCGGAGCGAGGGTTGTCGGAAGTTATAACGACGGCATCGCTGTGGCGCGCGGCGGCGACGGCCATGAGCGGACGCTTGCCGCGGTCCCTGTCCCCGCCGCAGCCGAAGACGGTGATGAGGCGGCGCGGGTTGAGCTCGCGCAGGGTGCGGCAGGCGTTTTCGATCGCGTCCGGCGTGTGGGCGTAATCGACGAAAACCGTGGCGCCACCCGCGTTGCCGACGTTCTCCATGCGCCCAGGCACCTGGGGCGCCTTGGCAAGGGCCGCGACCGCCTCGCGAGGGCGGATGCCGCAGGCGTTGGCGGCGGCAACGGCTCCCAACAGATTGTAAACATTGAAGCGGCCGATCAGCGGCGCGCGGATGAGGAAGGTGCGGCCCTTGGCGGCGAGTTCGAACTCCATGCCGCGAGGGTTCTGCCGGAAGTTGTTGGCACGGTAGTCGCAGCGGACGTTGAAGCCGAAACGGATCACCTGCGTTTTCCCGTCGAGAGCCTCGGCGAGTTCCGCGCCATACGAGTCGTCGGTATTGATGACGGCCACCGGCTTGCGTCCCGCGAATTCGGCGGCGACGTGGCGGAACCACGAGGCCTTGGCCTCGAAGTAGGATTCCATGGAGCCGTGATAGTCGAGGTGGTCCTGGGTGAGGTTGGTGAAAACGCAGGCATCGAAACCGATGGCATCCACGCGCTTCTGGTGGATGCCGTGCGAGGAAACCTCCATGGCCACGCCGCGGCAACCGTTGTCACGCATGCGGGCGAGCAGGCGGGAAAGCTCGATGGATCCGGGAGTGGTGTGTTTGGCGGGACCGGATGTCTCTCCGTCATCGACGAGGATGGTGCCCGACAGACCGGCGCGGTGCCACGCCGCCCTCATGATGTGATGGATGAGGAAGGTGGTGGTGGTCTTGCCGTTGGTGCCGGTGACGCCGGCCATGGCGAGGTCCTTCCAGGGATCGTCCTCGATGAGCGAAGCCATGGCGGCGAGCGAGGAGCGGCTGTCCGGCACATGGAGCCATGCGATGGCGGGATCGAGATCGGCAGGCGGCGCGGTTTCCGCGAGAACTGCGGAAGCGCCGGACTTGAGCGCGTCATCGATGAAGCGGTGGCCGTCGAGCGTGGTGCCGCGGATGGCGGCGAAGAGCAAACCGGGCGCGGCGGTGCGGGAGTCCGCGGTGAGCGCGGAGATGTCAGTATCCATCGGCCCGCGGGCCGTGACTTTGTCGAGACAGGTTACGAGGTCGCGCAGGATCATCGTTTGGCGTCGGCCAGCGGCGTGGGAAGGGGTTCGGTGGGTTTGAGATTCATGTAGGCCGCGGCGCGCGCGGCGATGCGGCCGAAGGCGGGTGCCGCGATGGTGCCGCCGTAACGTTTGACCTTGTTGGTTCTGGGATCGTCGATGACGACGATGCCGACGAAGGCCGGGTCGTTCGCGGGGAGCATGCCTGCGAAGGAAACGGTGTAGCTGTTAGGCAGATAGCCGCGGCCGTTCGGATTGTGGCGCTTGGCGGTGCCGGTCTTTCCGGCGACCTTGTATCCGGGCACCGCGGCGAGCGTGGCGGTGCCGCCGGTGACGGTGACCTTGGCGAGGGCGTCGCGCATTTTCCTGGCGGTCTCGGGTTTCAGCACCCGGGCAACGGTCTCGGTGGGGAAGGTCTCGATGACGGTGCCGTCATTGGCGACGAGCGACTTGACGATCTTCGGTTTCAGCAAGCGTCCGTCGCCGCCGATGACGGCGTAGGCACTTGCCATCTGGAGCGGCGTGACGTTGAGCGCGTAGCCGTAACTGGCGCGTGAGAAGTCCACGGCGTTGTTGGTGTTTCGCGCGATGCCGGAGCTTTCTCCGCTGAGCTGGATGCCGGTCTTGCGGCCGAATCCCCAGTTGCTGGTGTATTCGTAGAAGCGCTTCGAGCCGAGTTGGCGGGCGAATTTGTATGCGCCGATGTTGCTGGATTTGATCAACACGCCTTCGAGCGAGAGGCTGCCGTAGGGGTGGTGGTCCGGAACCCGGATCTTGCCTTCGGTGTATAGCCCGTTGTGGCAGAAAACCGATGTCATGGGCGTGGCGAGCCCCTCGTTGAGCACTCCGGCGGTGGAGAGGATCTTGAAAGTGGAGCCGGGCTCGTAGATCGCCTGGATGGCGAAGTTGAAACCATTGGTGGCGATGTCGTCGCGGCGGTTGAGGTCGAAGTGCGGCCGGCTGACCATGGCGAGCACTTCGCCGGTTTTCGGGTCCATGAGGATCACCGCCCCTCTAACAGACTCGAATTCCCCGAGGCAGGCGTCCAATTCCTCCTCGACGATGGCCTGGAGGCCCATGTCAATGGTGAGCTGCACATTGAGTCCGGCGCGCGGAGGCATCAGGCTGGCCGAGGTCCCGGGAACAAGCAGCCCGCGGTGATCCCGGCGGTGTTCGCGCCACCCATCACGGCCGGCGAGGTATTCCTCCATGGACGCCTCGATGCCGAATCGTCCGCTCACCTTCGGCTCGGACTTGCCATCCTCGTTGATGATTTCCGTTTCTCCGGTGAATCCGGTGAGGTGCGTGGCGGTGTTTGGCGAGGTATACCAACGCTTGATCGAGTTCTGGAACTCGAAACCGGTGATCCAATGCTTGTCCACGGCATCGCGCAGGCTGTCCGCGACATCCTCGGGCAGATCCTTGGCGACGGGGACCCACTTGCCTTTGCTGTCCTCGACCTTCGCGCGGAGTTCCTCGCGGCGCATGCCAAGCGGACGGGCGAGCACGCCGATGGCATAGGCAAGGTGTTTGCCGGTGATGGCCTCGGCGGTTTCGCTGGCGAGAATCTCACCGCGCAGGCCGTTGATGCGGCGGCGCTGGGCGGCGGCATCCAGATCGTTCCAACCTGGCTCCGCGCTGGCCTGCTGATAGGCGAGCGCGAAGGCGGCGAGCTTGGGATCGTAGAGGTGGTTCTTGTCCACGAACACGGTGGAAACAGGAATGCTCTTCGCGAGCGGTTCCTCGCGGCGGTCAACGATCATGCCGCGCAGCGCGGGCAGTTTCTCAACACGGTGGAAGGCTTTGCGCGAGCTTTCCGCGTATAGCTGGCGGTCAACGAGCTGGATCTGGACGAGTCGCCACGACAGTACGCTGAGTCCGGCGACGAGAGTCGAACAAAGGACGATGCAACGCGTTTGAAAGGCGGAGTTCACGGATCAGGGTGCGACATGGGCGACACTGCGGCCGGCCGGCGGGGCGGGATCGATTTCCTCGACGGCATTCGGAGCGATGGGACGCAGATCCGAACCGTTGTCTTCGAGCTGCTTGCGGATGACGAAGCGGTTGAGGAGTTGGTCCATGCGCATCTCGGCGGTGCGGATCTCCAGGCGGCAGTGTTCGACGCGGCGGTCGATGGCATCGATTTCCCTGGTCAGTTGGACCTGGCGGTTCTTGTGGAACGCGTGCAAAACCCCGCCCGCGGCGCTGATCGCGGCGGCAAGAATGACGGCGAGGATGACGGAGACGGAGGTGCGTGGATCGTCGCGGCGGCGGTTCATGGCGTGGTTTCCAAAAGCCGTGCGACCCGCAGTTTGGCGCTGCGGGCCCGGGGGTTCAGGATGATTTCCCCTCTGGTGGGAAGGATGGCCTTGCGTTGAAGGAGTTCGTAGATCCGGTCCGGATTCGGCCGTTGCTCGGGCCAGGAGGGATCATCGATGTGTGGAGCCGAGTGCTTGCGGAGGTGCTGCTTGACCATCCGGTCCTCCAGGCTGTGGAAAGTGATTATCAGGAGCCTGCCTCCGGGTTTCAGGATGCGGGGCACGTTCGCAAGCGCGGTCTCCAGCGACTGGAGTTCCTCGTTGGCCGCCATCCGGATGGCTTGGAATGCCCGGGTGGCCGGATGAGTGCGCCCGCGGCGGCCCACGGCGGATTCGATGCAGCCCGCGAGTTCCAGAGTGGTGGCGAAGGGTTTAACTGTCCGCTGCCTGACGATGGCAGAGGCGATCCGGCGGGCTTTCGGTTCCTCGCCATATTCGAAAAAGATCCGGACAAGCTCCGCCTCGTCCCGGTTGTTGACGATTTCCGCGGCGCTGTGGCGGCTGGACGGCCCCATGCGCATGTCCAACGGCCCCTCGCGCAGGAACGAGAATCCCCTCTCCGCGGAGTCGAGCTGGCGGGATGAAACACCCAGATCCAACAGCAATCCATCGGCCTTCAGCCCGTCCCGGATCGCTGGCGACTCGGGGAGGTCGGCGAAGTTTCCCTGCCAGGTGCTGAACCGCTCGCCGAAGGGTGCCAGCTTCGCGCGCGCGTGCGCGAGTGCCTCCGGATCGCGATCCACGCCGAGGACCGATGCCCCGGCGTCGAGAAACATTCCGCTGTGGCCGCCGCCGCCAAGAGTGCCGTCAATGATGAGTTTCCCGGGCGCGGGAGCCATCCATTCGAGTGTCTCCGCCGGAAAAACCGGCAGATGATAGCCACCATCGTCCGCGGAAACGGAAAAATCGGCGGGCGCCCGCGCCGACAACCAGCCAGAAGCGGCGGGGGCGCCCGTAGGATTTCCGGGCTTCCGCGCTGTCCCGAGCGCGGCCTCCCGGTTGTTGCTGATAAAGGGGTTCGATGGCCGCGCCCACAACACACCTGAGGAAGCGACGGCCATCGGTTGACGCGTAAGAAGCCCGACTACCGCGAGCGGGCTCCCGCACCCAGCCATGAAAGGAACCGGAAGCCGCCCCGACAACCAGCCAGAAGCGGGGCGGACATCCGTGTGGCCGGAGCGCCGTGCTGTCCCGAGCGCGGCGTTCCGATGGAAAGGATTCGA
>CAZKQK010000052.1:15517-32691 GCA_964554865.1 uncultured Luteolibacter sp.
TGGCCGCGCGGACAACCAGCCGGAAGCCGCGCGGACCATCGAGTGGAATGACGGTTGAAGTTCTGTCCCGAGAGACTTCAATCGCCCAGCCATGAAAGGAACCGGAAGCCGCCCCGACAACCAGCCAGAAGCGGAGCGGACATCCGTGTGGCCGGAGCGCCGTGCTGTCCCGGGCGCGGCGTTCCGACGGAAAGGATTCGATGGCCGCGCGGACAACCAGCCGGAAGCCGCGCGGACCATCGAGTGGAATGACGGTCGAAGCTCTGTCCCGAGAGACTTCAATCGCCCAGCCATGAAAACCAGCGGACGCCGCGCGAACAACCAGCCAGAAGCCGCGCGGACGTCCGTTAGAAAAGCCGTGCGGAAGCCTGTCCCGAGAGAATCCGCGCGGCCGGTGAAAACGGTGAAAAGGATACCCAACCCCGGCGCCGGAGCGAAGGCGGAGCAGGCCACCGGGTGGACCGCTTCAAACGCCGGAGTTGGTTGGGTGAACAACATTGCTGCTGTTGGGTGTGGATGGAAATTGGTTAGAAAATGCCGAGTTCGTCGTCATCGTCCTCAGCGGTCTCGATTTCGAGGACCTTGTCGAAGTTCGATTCGCTCCAGATCTCGAAATGAATGCCCCGGCCGGCGAGGACCACGTCCGAGTCCGCCGCGATGCCGGCCTTCTCGCTCAGGTCCTTCGGCACGAGCAGCTTGCCTTGGTCGTTGAGGGTCACCTCGCGGCACAGCATGGAGAGCTTGCCGAGTTTTTTGTTTTTTTCCGCCGGTGTGAGATCGCTGGTGTTGATCAGATGCACCTTCTCGTCAAAGGCGTCCTGGCTCAGCACCTTCACCACCGGCATGTCGTGATGCCTGGAGAAAAGCAGAAACAGCGAGCCTCCGGCCTCCGGACGCCACCCGATCGGGACGGAAACCCGGAACTTCGGGTCCATCTTGTAGGGGTGAAAGCCCTTGTGGCGTTGTTGGGGATTGCTCACTGGAAATGGCCGACGTTCGCGTCAGCGTTTTGAAAGTACACCAAAACACACTGACGCGGCAAGGATAAATTGAGGAATTTAAAATAAAATTTTAAATAGCTGTTTTTCAATAGATTAAGAGGCATTTCCGGATGAGGAACCTATCCGTTTTCCACCACCAAAAACAAATATTTTGGTTTTTTCATCTGCTTTCAGGACCGTTTTGGAAGAAAAATCGAGTCCGGTGTATTTGGGAGACGGAATCAAGGTTTCCAGTGTACTCAAGCTACTCAAGCCCGGTTCGCGCGGGGGTGGGCAAGTCGCGACTTGTCAGAAAGGCCGGTTTGACCGACTCTCCGCGCGGATGCTCCTGAAATGGATTCTCGCACTGCTGGCCCCGCTGCTCCTGACGCCCCGGATGGCCGGGCAGGAACTTCCGGAATGGCTGGCCGGCACAGGGAACGAACGCCCCCCGGACTTCGGCGTGCGGGATGACAACGGTTTTTTCAACCGGGAATCGGGGGCGATGAAGCGGATCGCCGACCAGCTCCGCAAACTCGAGGCCGATCACGGTTTCCGGATTTACCTGCTGGTCGAGCCCGTTTTGATCGCCACCAGCGCGCCCGAACTCGCCGCCCAACTCCAGCAGATCTGGGTGCCGGACGGCAATGGTCTGGTGGTGGTTTACGAATCGGACAACCGCAGCCTCGGTTTTGGCCGCGAGGTGGATGCCCGGACCGGTTCGGACGAATCCCCCACTCTCGTGCCCACACACGAAACCGCCGCCATTCTTCTCCGCGCGCGCGGAGAAACCGATGCGAAACTCGCGCCCGAGGCGTTTGTGGAAACCCTGATGGGCAATCTGGTGCGGGAGTTCCACGAGTATTTCGAACGCCGCAAGGCCCCTATCCCGGCGGGCCGCTCGCTGCGGCTCGCGCTGCTGACCGTCGGCGGACTCACCCTGCTGGCACTTGCGGCGATAGGCGTGGGTGCGCTGGTCCGCCTCCCATCCATGGCTGGCTCAAGAACATTCCGTTTCCCGGTGGTGGACCGCCCTGAAAGACTCGGAGCGCCGTTTGGCGGCGGGTCGGTGGTGACACGAAAATTCCGGGGGAAATAGTCATGCTCCCGGGGCGCAGGCGGAGAAACGGGAACGACCCCGGCCCGTAATCCGGTTTCCGGCACTTTTGATGCAAGAATCATTCGCCCATCTGAACCGGACACTCGCTTGTATCCACCTGATCCATTTCACGCCCGAGATCCCGCAGACTGAACAACCCGGCCCCGCGAGTCAGCGCCGCGGCATCGCCACGCATCCGACGCGCGCCGCTCCCGCGTCTCGGGCCGAACCGATCCCGGTGCGCCTCGAAGAAACCATCCACGAACCCCCGGCTGCCGATCACCACTCCATCGCTGAAATACCTCAGCCGCCAGCGCAAACGCTTCGCCAGCGCCACACGCTGCCCGGCCAACAACCTCTCCCGCTCCCCGCGCGCTTCCGCCGCCGCCATGCCCTTGCGTTTCACCCGTTTCCTCACCCCGCCTTGCCGATCGGCCGCTTCCTCGGCGCGCTCGGCGCCTTCGGCTAACAGCAGCGCGCGATAAGCCGCATGGATGTTCTCTTTTCCTCCCCAAAAACTCGCGTCCGCATCCCAGCCCTTGTGCGCCATCCACGCGCGGACCAATCCCTCGCGCGATCGTTTGCCGTTTCCCTTCGCCCCGCCGCCCGCCGCCTCGCCATAGCCGCTCCAGCGGTACTCCGCAGGATCCACGACCACCCCCGCCCTGACAGGATTCAGGTCGATGTAGGCCGCCACCGTCCGCGCCGCCTCGCCATCCTCCACCACCACGCTCTTGAAAGCCCGCTCCCACAAGGTCCCGCCGCGCTTGTGCCGACCGTTGAACCACTGCGTGAAACGCTGCATCAGACCCTTCATGAACTCGCTCAGGTCATGCATCCGGTAGGTGTACCGCGCGTGGATCTCCTCCACAAACGACTCCCGCGCCCGTCCCGTCTCTATCAGTTTCCTCGCCTCCGCCAGCTCCTTTCGCAACAAACCCACCGTCACCTTGTCGCGGATCGCGCCCACTCTCGCAAGCAGCTCGCTGTCGCCCAATCCCGCCGCCGGACGTGGCGTGACTTCCAGCAGCAGGTGAATGTGGTTGTCCATCAGGCAATAGGACAGCACCCGGCAGCCGCTGAACTTCTCATACATCCGCATGAACGAGCGAAACCTCTCCTTCTCTTCCGGACCGAACGCGAAACGACGGTCCACCACCCGCGAAATGCAGTGGTAAATCGCCGGCTTCCCCGAGGACCCGGCCCACGGAACAATCCATCGCCGCTTGGCCATGGAGAGGAGCGTATCCGGCCGCAACCACATGTCAAAGCGATTTTGTTTAAAAGGTAACAGCTTTTTTATGGATCTTCGGGGTTGTGTGCCGACAATGGCCGGGATAGTAGGTGGGCCATGGATTTCGAAACACTGAGCCGCTGGGCTGACGAGGAGCTGAAATCGCTCACCGGAGTGCTGCCGGAGGATGTCCGGGCCGCCGCAGCAGGGGTTCAGGTCATGCTGGAAAGGAAACCGGGGGGAAGCCCCTTTGACGACGGACTGGCAGGGGATGAACTCGGGCTTTTCGAGGGGCCCACCGCAGCCGAGGAGTCAGACCCCGGCGACATGCCGAAGATCCGGCTGTTCCTCGAAAACCTGTGGGAGTGGGTGGAGGAGGGCGAGCAGGATTTCCGGGACGAGGTGGGCACCACATTTCTACACGAACTCGGACATTACCTGGGCTGGGACGAGGACGAGGTGGCGGAACGGGGACTGGAATGAAGCCGCAACCAAGAGTCCACCCCATCGCTCGGGCGCACCTCGGGCATACCTCGGCGCTTGCCGCGTCATATTCCTCTTGCTAGTGCCTCGGCGTGCCGACCTGCCACCGCCTTGAGGAACTCGCCACGCTCGGTCAAGCGCTGCACCTGGCCCTTGGCGTGTTTGACGGGGTACACCTCGGCCATCAGGCGGTGATCTCCCGCGCGGTGGATGCGGCCGCGAAACACGGAGGCCTGGCCGGCATCCTGACCTTCGACCCTCATCCGATCCGCGTGCTCGCACCGGCGAAGGCCCCCTCCTCGCTTCTCGCCACCCTTGAACACAAGGCCGCACTCGCCGAATCGCTCGGGGCCGGACTGTTCATCCCGCTGCGTTTCGATTTCGAATTCGCCGCCATGGAAGCCCGGGATTTCATCGGAAAACTCTGCACCGCACCGGTGAAAACGATAGCCGTGGGCGAGGATTGGCGCTTCGGCCACCGGCGTGGGGGCGATGTTCCGTTCCTCCTGCGGGAATCGGTCCCGCGAGGCTTCCGGCTGGAGGCCGTGCCACCGGTAATGCTCGACGGAGAAAGGATCAGCAGCACCCGCATCCGCCAGGCGATCCGGGATGGAAACCTCGCGGCGGCAGCCAGGATGCTGGGCCGCCCATACTCGGTCAGCGGGACCGTGAGGCCGGGCGCACAGCTCGGGCGGCAACTGGGGTTCCCCACTGCCAACCTCGACCCCGCTGACGCCCAATTGCCCCCGGACGGCGTCTGGGCGGTGCGGGTGGCGATCGGATCAAACCAAGCGATCGGCGGCGTCGCCAACCTTGGCAAGCGCCCGACCGTCGCTGGGAAAGGCCGGATTCTGGAAGTCCATCTGCTCGATTGCGAAGGCGATCTCTACGGGAAAACCATCGACGTGCGGTTCGTCAAGCACCTCCGCTCGGAACAGAAATTCGCATCCGTGGATGCCTTGCGCGAACGCATCGCGGTCGACGTGGCCGCCGCCCGGGTCATACTCCAATCCCACGCCGGAAACGAATCGCTTGACGCCGAATTAAGTTCATGAGAACAGTTTTCTCGTGAACACCATCAAGCCACTCCTCACCCGATTGTTTCCGCTCCTGGAAACCCGCCTGCCATCCTGCATCCGGAAGTTCCGCCAACGCCCGGTCCGGATGGAGGTCCAGCTTGAGTTTCCGTGGCTGGCAAAAAAGTGAGATTTCCGGATTTTTGCGCTTACTCTCGCGGCAATCAGTCCCTATAGCTCCCCGCGAGCATCCGCATGGAGACTTTCAAACCCATTTTCCCGATCCGCGGCAGGGCCGCCCTGCTGGCCGCCGCCTGCCTGCTGGCTCCGCTTCACGCGGAAACCATTGCCGGGGACAACGCCATCGCAAGCAGGGAAGCCATCCGCCGCCACGCCGCCATCGAAGAGGCCAGGGAACTGCTCAGAAAGGGTGACGAGGCTTATCTCGCCGACCGTTTCTTCGAAGCCAGGGAAGCCTATGGCGGAGCGCGCGAACTAATCCCCGACGCACCCGTTTCCTCCGATCTCCGCCAAGCCGCCACCGAGCGCTTCGCCCAAGCCTCCGTCGAATACGCCCGCGTGCTTTCGCGCAAGGGGGACGTGGCCGGGGCCAAGGCGGCGGTGGACAAGGTGCTGGCCGCCGGTGTCGCCCCAAACGACCCGGGTGCGCTCGCCTTCCGCAACCAACTCGACGACCCGATCCGCACCAATCCGGCGCTCACGGAAGAGCACGCCGCGCAAGTCGATGAGGTCCGCCGCCTGCTCTACACCGCCGAAGGCTCCTACAATCTCGGCAAGTTCGATGAGGCGGACGCCACCTATCGGAAAATCCTCCGGATCGATCCCTACAACGCCGCGGCGCGCCGCGGAATGGAACGGGTGGTCTCGGCGCTGCGCGGCTATCAGAATGCCGCTTACGATCACGCCCGCTCGGAGATGCTCGGGATGGTCGACGCCGCATGGGAAATCCCCGTAAATCCTCCGGACCCCGGCCCCGGCCCCATGGATCCGGGCGCGGCACCCGATGACTTCGGACCACTGCCGGTGGACGCGCTGTTAGACCGGATCATCGTCCCCAGGATCCTGCTCGACCAAGCAACCCTGGACGAGGCCATTGCGTATCTCCGCACGATCGCCAAACAGCCGGATCCCGGAAGTCCCGGAGCCGAACAATCGGTCAACTTCAACGTCAACCTCGGCTCATCCGATTCGGAGGTCGCGCAAAGAATCCGCAGCCAGAAATTCAACCTCCAGCTTGCCAATGTTCCGCTGCGCCACGTCCTGAAGGTGCTCACGGACATGACGCAAACATCGTTCCGCACGGATGAATTCGCGGTCATCATCTCCCCCGCCGGTTTCACCACGGATGAATTGGTCTCGCGAACCTACCGGGTGTCTCCGGATTTCCTCACATCCGTCGGCGGCACGGCCGGGGGAGGCGCGAACGACGATCCCTTCGCCGACAACACCGGAAGCTCCGGCCTCCTCAAGCAACGCCTCAGCGTACAGGAAGCGCTCGCAAGAAAGGGCATCTCATTCCCCGAGGGCGCCAGCGCCGCCTACAACGCGGCCACCAACACGCTGCGTGTGGTCAACACCGCCACCAACCAGGATTTCATCTCCCAGATCGTCTCCGTGCTCTCGCAAACCGAGCCGGTCATGGTAAAGGTCAGCGTCCAGATCATCCGCACCGAGCAAACCAATCTTGATGAACTCGGATTCGACTGGCTGGTCAATCCCTTCGGCCTGAGCGCCAACAACATGTTCGGCAGCGGCGGCACGGTCGGAAACACCCCGGGCCGCGTGGGCAGCGATTTCATCAGCCCCGTCGGCGGAGTCGCCGTGGACAACATCCCCGCCGACCCCAACACATTGGTCAATCCCGGCGTGGTAACCAACGGTTTGCGCTCCGGGGATCAGGCCCTCGCCTCGAACAACAACATCGATGCGCTGCTTGGCACCACCAACAGGAACCCTTCCACCACCGTCGCTCCGGGTATCATGGCCCTGACCGGCCTGTTCAGTGATGGACAGGTTCAGATGATCATGCGCGGGCTCAACCAGAAAAAGGCCGTCGACGTGATGTCCCGTCCGTCCACCGTGACGCGCAGCGGCCAGCAAGCGACCGTCGAGGTGCTGCGCGAGTTCATTTACCCCACCGAATACGAGCCCCCCGAGCTGCCGAACTCCGTGGGCTCGGGTTTCGGAAACCAAACCACCCCGGTGACGCCCGCCACCCCCACCGCCTTCGAAATGAAGGAGGTCGGCATCAAACTGGAGGTTCTGCCGGTGGCCGACGCGAACAAACGCTACGTGGACGTCACCATCAATCCGTCGTTCATCGAGTTCGACGGCTTCGTCAACTACGGCAGCCCGATCAACAGCACCGTCCAATCGGCCTTGGGAGGCTCGCAGGTCCAGACCGTCACGGACAACGCCATCCTGATGCCGGTCTTCAGCGCCCAGCGCGCGAACACCCAGATCACCGTTCTCGACGGAACCACCATCGCCATCGGCGGATTGATGACATCCAGCATCCAGAATGTGGAAGACAAGGTGCCGGTGTTTGGCAGTCTGCCGGTCATCGGCCGTCTGTTCTCATCGAAGTCCACCAAACCGGTCACCAGTGCGGTCGTGTTTCTCGTTCACGTCGAGTTGGTGGATCCGACCGGCCGCCCCTATCGGGACCGCTGACAGCACGGCGGTCCGCCTCATTTCCATTTCCCTGCAATGTCCGCACCCAGCGAGCCGGAACGGTACTCCATCGATGAGATGATGGAGCGCTTGAAGCAACGTCCATCCGAGGAATCGCTCGCCAGCGGCGAACTTGTCACGCGGGAGGACGGCACCCGGGCCATCAAGGTGCGGAAACGCAAGCGGCGCAGCCACCAACCCCACAAGGAGGAAAAACGCCTCACCCGCCGTGCGCGGATGATCCAGGTTTCCGGCGCGCTGGTTCTTCTCCTGCTTGCCCTGTTCGCGGCCGGCGCAGCCATCGTTTACGCCAATGGTTCTTCCTTCCGCAAGGGCCTCATCGAAAAAATCGCCGCCGCCAGCGGAGCCGCCACGGAACTCCGGCAGTTCCGGATGAACCCGACCAGCGCCAACGCGAACCTCGTCATCCTCAACTGGCCCAAGGGCAACGCCCTCTCCGAACTCGCCGTCCGCGGAGCCCGTGCGGAAATCCATCCGGCCAGCTTCCTCGGCAGGGCCATGACCGGTGAGGAGATCAAATCCGCCGAGGCCAACCTTTTCCTCCGCTTCCCGGACCCCAATTCACCGTCAGCGGAAACTTCGGGACCCGGCGCGGGTGCCGTCAGCTTCAAACGTTACGCCACATCCAAACTCAACGTCGTCTGCGGGGATCCCTCCGCACCCCTCATGAGACTTTTCGAATCCGAGGCATCCTTCGAACCCGCCAGCAGCGGCGGCCGACCCCAACTCCTCTTGAAAGGGGGCAGCGTCTCCCTCCCCGGCTGGCAAAAACTGAATCTCGACCGCGCCCACATCGAATTCCGGGGACGCGAAGTGGACATCGTCGGCATGCGCTTCCGCCATGACGCCGACAGTCGTGGAAAATTGCAGATTTCCGGAACCTTTTCCCCATACCAAACGGAGCGGCCCTCCAGCCTGGCCGTCGAGATGGAAACCTTCCCCATCGAGGGAATCGCCGGACCGGAACTTGGAAAACTCTTCTCCGGCCGCATCGATACCGACTCCTCGGCCAAGTCAAACTACCTCACCGCCGTCCCCGCAGCCGACTCTCAAGCCAACCTGACCGTCAATTTCAGAAACTCCCTCGTGGACTCGCTTGAGGTTTCAGGGTTCCCCTTCCTCATCGGAATCGCCCAGATCCTCGATGACGACTGGTTCCAACGTCCGGTCTTCGGGGCGTCCGCCACCGGAACCATCCGCCGCGCCGGCGGCAACATCGCCATCGGCGACCTCAACCTCGAAACCCGGGACCGCATCGCGATCCGCGGCACACTTGCCCAGACAAAAAACCGCAGCCTCGCCGGGAAACTCGAAGTCGGCCTTGCCGAGGCCATGATCAAATCCTCCGGCAACCGCAGGCTCGATGCGATGTTCGGCCCCGTTCACGACGGATTCCGCTGGCTCACCGTCATCATCTCCGGCAGCGCGAACAGCCCCACCGACGACTTCAGGCAGCAATACGAGGACTCCGCCCGATAAGGCGGACGGGTAAAGCGCCGCCGCCACCGCTGTTCGTCTCGCGCAATCGATGCGGGATTTTTTTAAAGAACATCGTGGCAATCCGTCCGATTCTCGTTCAGACTGAACAACGGATAAAGGAGATGAAACTCCCGTCCATTCACCCAAAACCAACTGAAACACCATGCAAACCGCCAATGTCAATCTGCCGATCACCGTCACGGTGCGGCACGAGCAAGTGACCGATGCGCTCCGCGACCACGCCATCCGGAAAATCGAGGGACTGCACCTCGACTACCCGCGGATCATCGAAGCGAAAGCCATTCTCGACGTGCAAAAAAACCGCCATATCGCCGAGATCATTCTCTTTTGCGCCAACCACATCACCATCGAGGCGCACACCGAGGGCAAGGACATGTATGCCGCCCTTGATGAAACCATCGAGAAGATCGCGCGCCGTATGCGCAAGCACAAGACCCGCTTGCTCAAGAAGAACCGCCCGCATCGCAACGAGTCGATCCGCCACCTTGAAGAGCGGTATTTCAACGAAGACGTTCTCGACCACCCGGCCGAGGCCGAAGCCGACCCCATCCCCTACATCATCCATCCGGACAAGTATGCCATCCGGACCATGTACAAAGAGGACGCCATCATGGAACTTGAACTCAACGACCGCCCCTTCGTTCTCTACAAGAGCGCCCGGCGCAGCTGCCTGACCATCGTTTACCGCCGCAAGGATGGCGAATACTCGTCCATCGACATCAAGGAAGGCGACCTCTGATCCATTCCAACCAAATTGCCGGGCGGGATTCCCCCGCCCGGCGTTTTTTCCGCCCGGAAACCGATCCCGGCCACCGGAAACAAGCGGAACCGACGGATTTCCAATGAGTTGATCATACAAACAGTGATCTCTTTCCGCCGCCAAAATGCGGTAACTCCCCGCTTTACAAGCCGGAACCGCCCACCCATAGTCCCGCGCCCATGAATTTCGTCGCCGCGATCAACTGGCTGTCCATCAGCATCAACCTGCTGCTGGTCGTCTTCGTCATCGTCTGCCTGCTGATGACCCTGCTCATCCTCATGCAGCGCCCGAAACAGGAAGGCCTCGGAGCGGCTTTCGGCGGCGGTGTGACCGATCAGGTGTTCGGTGCCCGCACCACCAACGTCCTCCAGCGCGGCACGGTCTATCTTGGCTCGCTGTTTTTCGTCCTCAGCCTCACTCTCGCGGTCCTAATCGGACACCAGAACAAGGAAAAGGGCCTGCTCGACAGGAAAAAGCCCGCCGCCGAACAAACAGGGAAAACCGGGGAAAACCAGCCCGCCGAGGCCGATCAGCCGAAGTCGCTCACCGAAGAACTCCCGGCCGAAACCGAAACTCCGGCTCCAACCGAGGCCGGAAACCCACCGGCTGAAACCGAAACCACTCCGGAAGAAGAGTCGGCTGGGGATTCCCCCGAGGCCGGGACTCCGGTACAACCGGAGACGCCGGAAGGCGAACAACCCGCGAATCCGGAAGAAAAATCCGGAGAGCCCTGACGTTTTCCCAAGGTGAGGCTCGCCACACCTGAGGAGGATGACGCACCCGTTTGGGCAAGGCCCGACGCTTTTCCCGAAGCTCCGAAAGGCTGGGGCTGGGTCGGACCGAAAGCGCGGCTTCACACCTGCGGCTCTCGCGACGAGCTGATCCGCGCCATTCGCGATGACCGGGACGCCGGGGTCGCACTGGTTTGGACGCCGGTCCACAGCCACATGATTCTTCCCGAGGAACTGCCGGAAGCGTCCGCCGCCGTTCTAACAGCACGCCGCCACAGGGCCGCGGACATGATGGCGGAAGCCCGCGACCGCCTCCGCTGGTTCGGGCTGATGCTCGGCGGACTCTCCCTTTATCTCATCTATCAGGGATGGACCCTCGCGCCGGCACAGGTCTCGGGAGCCGGTCGCGCGCTTTTCGCCGCCAAGGTGTTGCTGGGCGCGCCTTCGCTGGGCATCACCCTGCTGATGTTTCTCATCTTCTCCTTCATCCCGTGGTACCAGGCGAGGAAACGCATCCACGAAATCGAATCCTCCCACGCCGGGAAAATCGGCGATCTGGTGCCCGTGCTGCGGTTTGAAACCTGGCTGGAATGGCAGAAAGCCCCGGTCACCCGCATCATGCTCGGGATGATGGCCCTCGTCGGCCTCGCCCAGCTGCTCCCCGGAGATTCCCTGGAAGCCGCCGGCCTGCTCAAGGACCGCTACAACCAGGGTGAATGGTGGCGGCTGTTGACCGCGCCCTTCCTTCACGGCCACCCGCTCCACTTCTTCATGAACGCCGCCGCGCTGGTTTATCTCGGCCGCCGCCTCGAAGTCTTCGCCCGCTGGCCCCATCTGCCGCTGGTCTTCCTCTTCGCCGCTGCCGTCGGCGGCGAGGCCTCCGCGCGCTTTCTCGCCAACCCGTCGGTCGGCGCCTCCGGAGGCCTGATGGGCTGGCTCGGTTTTCTGCTCGTTTTCGAATCCCTCCATCATCGGCTGATCCCGCGCAGCTCCCGCCGCCGATTGCTCGCCGGTGTCGTGCTGACCGGCATCATCGGAATCATCGGCTACAGGTTCATCGACAACGCCGCCCACCTTGGCGGACTGCTCGCCGGCATGCTCTACGCGGCCGTCGTGTTTCCGAGGTCCACATCGCCCATGCGGCCCCGCTCCACCATCACCGACCGCATTGCGGGCACCCTGTCCCTCACCCTGCTCGCCATCTTCGCCCTGATCACCGCCTTCCGCAGCATGGCTTTCTGAAAAAACCCTCACAGATCCCGCGCGCGGAACGTGTCGCCCTCGCGGATATCGCGCGCCTCAAGCCCCTTGCGAAACCATCGCACCCGTTGCTCGGATGTGCCGTGCGTGAAGGAATCCGGCACCACCCTCCCCTGCGCCTTGCGCTGCAAGGTGTCGTCGCCGATCGCGTTGGCCGCGTTCATCGCCTCTTCCAAATCCCCCTCCTCCAGGAAATCGAACTTCTCCTGCGCCTTGCGCGCCCACATGCCTGCGAGAAAGTCCGCCTGAAGCTCAAGCCTCACCGACATCTCGTTCGCCCCGGACTCGGATAGCTCCATCTTCGCCCGGTGGACCAGATCCGACGTCCCTAACAGTTTCTGCACATGGTGCCCCACCTCGTGCGCGATCACATAAGCCTGCGCGAAATCCCCACCAGCCCCGAACCGCGCCTCCAGCTCCCGGAAAAACGAAAGATCCAGATAGATCGTCCGGTCCGCCGGACAATAGAACGGCCCCACCTGCGAGTCCGCGAATCCGCAGCCAGATCTCACCCCGTTGGCAAACAGCACCAGCCTTGGTTTCTCATACACCTTGCCCATCCGCCGGAACTCCTCATCCCAAACCTCCTCCGTATCCGCCAACACGACACCCACCATCTGCTTCAGCCGCTCATCCTGGGGCGATGAAACCACCTCCCCGGATGGCGGGCCGCCGACCTGCCCGGCCATGTCCAGCAAGGCCCGCGGATCCCCGCCCATCACCAGCACCAGAATCACGATCAGCAGCGTGCCGAGCCCTCCCCCCAGGACCATTCCACCCCCGCGCGGCCTCTCGCCGCGACGATCCTCGACGTTTTCACTCCGCCTTCTGCCTTCCCAGCGCATGGAATAAAGGGTGAACCAGCCCCGCGCAAACCGCAAGCACGCTTTCAAAAAGGCCGCCACTCCAGCCCCCAGCGCGTGACCACCAGCATCACGCTGGTGGAGCATAGGAGATTCGAACTCCTGACCTTCTCATTGCGAACGAGACGCTCTACCAACTGAGCTAATGCCCCTCTCGCGCTGCGTGAAAATCAGTGGCAGCTTGCCGCAGGACGCGCAAGAGTGAAATTGGAACGCGCCGAAACGAAAAAATTCTGAAATTAGGGTTTGCTGACAATCACGTGATTTTGTCACAATGTGCGCAAGCTATTATCCATCCCAGACATTCCATGAAACCAGTCATTTGGCTGCCAGCACTTTCCGCTTTGTCGCTCTTCCTCGCAAGCTGCGCCTCGAACAACAACAACCCGGATCCGAACGACCCGGGATACGGTCCGTTCGACCCGCAGGGCAATTACCGTGAGGATTGGGCGGACGATCCGTCCAAATGGCGTCGCCCGGGCGGCGGACGCGTCACCACTCCTCCAAGCGACCCGCCGCGGATCGCGAAATACGAGCAGCCGCCCGCCAACGCCAATCCCCTGCCACCTGCGGTCACGCCCAGGGTGCAGCCCACCCCCCCTCGCCCGACCGCGACGGTGCAGGCAAAACCGAAGCCCAAGCCGAAGCCCGTCGTCGTCAAGGCCAAACCCAAACCCAAGCCACAGCCTCAGGTCACCCGCTACACCGTGAAGAAGGGCGACACACTTTCGGCCATCGCTTCGAGAAACGGTTCGTCCGTCGCGGCCATCCAGCGCGCCAACCGCATCTCGGGCACCCTCATCCATCCCGGCCAGTCGCTGGTGGTTCCAAAGACGCGCCGATAGGCCTCGCCGCCCCCACTCACCTTGCGCCAACCCGCTCCCTCCAATCGGCAGGCAGCGGGTTGGAGGGGTCGAACACCCGGCGGTTTCTAACGAAACGTCCGGGGGATACCCGGTAAACCGACAGGAACTTGCGCCGGAAAGCCTCTGCGGAAAGGAAACCCAGATCACGGGCCACCACCGCCACGGTCTCGCCGCCCTCCAGCTTGCGTCTGGCCACCACCATCCGCTCAAGGTTCATCCAGGTCTTCGGCGAGAGCCCGATGTCACGCATGAACGTCGTGTATAGACTCCTTTGGCTGCACCCCAGGGCCACGCATACCGCGGAAACACGATAATGTTTCCGATAGGCCAGCTGCTCCAAACAATGATGCTTCCCGGAAGTGGTCTCCACCACCTGCCAGGTCAGATTGGATCGGATGAATCTCACGAATGGATGGGGGGGGACTTCACCGGAAATTGTCGTTGGCCCGACATCTAACAAGCCGTTGGTCAACCGAACATTTCGGTTTTCCCTGCCCGATTCTCGGCGGTTTTCCGGAATGTGCAAATCCTTTGGTGATTTTCCGGTTTCCGATCGTCACGGAAACGGCAAGCATATCCGAAAGATGAACATCCTCGCCAAGAACCTGATGATCCTCGCCTCGGCCGGATCGGGTAAAACCTTCCAACTCGGCAACCGGGTGATCGGACTGGTCGCCGCGGGAATCCGCCCCGAGGAAATCGTCGCCCTCACCTTCACCCGCAAGGCCGCCGGCGAGTTCGCGGATTCCGTCTTGGCTAAACTCGCCGATGCCGCCCGCAATCCCGCCACCGCCTCCGCGCTGCGCCAATCCATCAACCTGCCGGATGCCGATTTCTCCGACACACTCGGGCGCGTCGTCAGGGCCCTGCCGCGTTTCACCCTCGGCACGATCGACGGTTTCTTCTCCCGCGTGGTCCGCGGCTTCCAATATGAACTCGGTCTCACCGGCGGAAACTTCGAGCTGATAGAAGGTCCGCGGGCCGCCGCTCTTGCCGATGAAATCATCGCCGCGGTTCTTGGCAACTCGCTGCACGAATCGGATGGCGAGGCGTTTCAACAGGCGTTCCGCCGCGCGTCCATGGGCAAGCAATCCCAGGGTGTCCTCAGGCCGCTTCGCGAATACATCGGACGCTGGCAGGAACGTCTCCGGGAAAACACCAATCCCGACTGGGGCCCCGATCATCCCGATTCCGAAGCGCCCGATCTATGGGAACAACACAAGCACACCCTGGCCGCCGCGGTGCGGCAACATCTCCATGAGATCGCTTATACCCATGCCAAACAACCCAGCGCCCTTCTCCAATGCATCGATATCATCGAGAGCCATACCATAGGCAGCGGCAGCCTCGGCGCATCCACTCCCAAACTGTTGGGCGGAATCCTCGACGCCGTCGCCGGCGGCAGTCACAGCCTTGATGTGAAATCCAACAAGGACTTCTCCATCACCGGCCCCTGCGCCGACCATCTCCGCGCGCTGGTCACACTCGCGGCCAAATGCGAACTCGGCGCCGCCGTCCGGCGCACCCGCGCCATCCGCGAGGTCGTCTCGCTCTATGACTCGATCTGCGGGAAACGCCTGCGCTCGCGCGGCCTGCTCGGATTCCACGACGTCAAAATCCTCATGGGGCGCTGGGCGCACGATGAAAACTCCAGGCTGCGCCGGGAAGCGGTCGATTTCCGACTGGATGCGACCATCCGCCACTGGCTGCTGGATGAGTTCCAGGACACCAGCCGCGCCGATTGGATGGGGCTGCTGCCGCTGGTTGATGAGGCCGCCGCCGGGGAGGACGGCACCCTCTTCATCGTCGGCGACCGCAAACAGGCCATCTACGCCTGGCGCGGTGGCGACGTGGGCCTCTTTGACAAGGTGACCGCGCGCTACGGCTCCGGGATGGACACCAGCGGCATGGCGGAGTCCTGGCGCTCCTGTCCCGAGGTTCTCACCCTCGTCAACCGCGTCTGTGGCGACACCACCACCCTGCGGGAACTCTTCGGCCCGGCGGCGGACCGCTGGCAATGGCAGGAACACTACCCCGCCCCGCCGTTGGGGAAACCCTCCAAAGCCGGAGAAGCCCGCGTGGAAGTCGTCGGCAAGTGGGATGAGCGCCTCGAGCGCCTGCCCGGCCTGCTCGAGGAGCTTGGCGTGGGCCGCAAAGCCATGACTTGCGGCGTCCTCCTTCGGGGTAATGAAAAAGTCAGGGAAACCGCCGAGTTTCTCCGCAGCCACGGCTTTGACGTCATCGAGGAAGGCCGTCGTCAACCGGCTGCGGACAATCCCGCAGGCATCCTCATCACCCATCTCATCCGCTGGCTCTCTGATCCGTCGGACGCGTTCTCCCGCGAGGTCGTCCGGATGGCTCCACCCGGGGAACGGATTCTTCCGCCCGAGAGCGGACACTGGATGTCCGCCTGGGAAAGGCTCACCGCCATGGTCGCCGATCTCGGATTCGCCGGAGCCGTCGAGCGTATCATCGCTCCCGACTTTCCCGGCTGGTCCGACTTCGGAAAACGTCGCGCCGGTGACCTGATGGCCGCCCTGGAAACGATTGATCAGGAGGGAATCACCTCCCCGCGTGATGCTGCGGACCGGCTTCAACGGCTGGAGGTTTCCCAAAGCCCGGGAATCGCCGCCGTCCAGGTCATGACCATTCACAAATCCAAAGGCCTCGGATTCGACTTGGTGGTGCTCCCGGAAATCCCGTCCGAAGTCCTCCCCCAATCCCAGTATTTCGACATCGCCGAAGGCCCCGGCTGGCTTACCGAAACCCCACCCAAATGGGCGCGAAACATCATTCCCGAAATCCGTGACTCCGAGGAACGCTGGGCCCGGGACCAACGCTATGAAGGATTCTGCACCCTCTACGTCGCCCTCACCCGCGCCAAGAGAGGGCTCTGTGTGCTGCTCGAAGCGCCGGCAAAAAGCGCCGCCCCCGAGAAGGCCTCTCTTGCCAACTGGATCCGCCAGTCCTTGTCGGCCGGCGCGGAAACCGGTGTCGCCTATCGCGAAGGATCGCCATCCTGGTCCGACAATGTTCCGGATTTCAAAGCCGCGCATGTCCCTGACACCGCACCCACTCCGGGCCCGGCAACTCCAAGGCACACACGCTCCACCCCCACCGCGGCGAAGGCCGCGGCAGCAGGCAAAGCCATTCACTCCCGTAAGGCGGTCGCCTACGGAACCGCCATCCATGACCTTCTGGAAAACATCGGCTGGGCCGACGAACAAGCCCCCATGCCGCCACAAAACCCGGCTGGGCATGCGGTTTCCAAACTGCTCGACCATCCCGAACTTCGGAGCGTTTTCCATCGCCAGAACCGCAATATCCGCCTGCTCACCGAGCAACCCATCGACGCCATCGAAAACGGAACCCATCTCAGCGGAATCATCGACCGGCTCCACATCCACCTTGATGCCGAAGGCCGGCCCGAACTTCTTCACCTCATCGACTACAAAACCGATGATGTGGACGATCCTTCCGAACTCATTCCCAAATACCGCGGCCAGATGTCCGCCTACGCCAACACACTCCGCCGGATCCACCCCGGTACGGACCTGCGCTGCTCCCTGCTATCCGTCCGTCACCGGCGTCTGATCGATCTCGATGTCTGACGCTCCGTGAAGCCCGTTACACGTACAAAAAAGAAGCCCGGCACCCTGTTTCCAGG
>CAZKQK010000053.1:0-32684 GCA_964554865.1 uncultured Luteolibacter sp.
TTCGTCGCCAGCGCCGCCGACTCATTCGCGGTGATTCGTCCGTCCTCGGCGGCCTGGGCGATGGCATCCTTCGCCGCGTCGCCCCGGGCATTGCTCGTTTCGAGGCCGCCGAGCATCCCCTGCAGCTCGCTTGCAAGCACCTCGCCGGACTTCACCAGTTGCTGGCCCCGCGCCAGTAGATTGTCGGCCGCCAGAGTATCCTGGATTCCCTCGATATTCGTTGTCACCGCCTGCTCGATGTCTTTCAGCTTGGTTTGGGCCGCTGTTAGCGCCGTCTCCGCCCTCGTGATGATGCCGCCATTCCTCGTCAGCTCGTCGATCTTGTTTTCGGCGGCGGCGATGCGCCGCTCCGCTGCTGTTAGAGATGCCTGGAAAACCGGATCGTCCAGCCGCCTTCCCGCCTCCCTGCTCACGCTCCCCACGAAGCCCTTGTACGTTCCGGGCACTTTGAGCTGGCTGTCGATGTACTTCTGGAAATCCTCCATACCCGGTGCCAGGCTGTCGGTGGCGTGGTAGAAGCGGCCCTCTTTGATTTTTTCCAACGTCTCCTTTTGCGCCCTCAGCAGGTCCAGTTCGCCTTGCAAACTCCGCCGCCTCGCCTCGGCGTTCAGCGCCTCGTTTTCCCTCGCTTTTAGAAGATCACCCGCCACCTCCGCCGCGTCCCTTGCCGCGTCCAGCCGGCGTTTTTCCGTTTCTATGGCGGCCTTTGCCGCCTGCTCGCGTTTCTGCTGCTCTCTGGCGGCGATTTCCTCCAGCTCGCGGAAGCGGTCAACCTGCAGCCCGAGCGCCTCGGCAATGAGCTTCTGCGCCTCCTGAACCTTGCCGGCGTTGTCGAGGGCCTGGGAGGCGTAGGAATTCTCCGCTTTCGCCGTCTCGTCCCAGTTTTGCTTGACCGCCTTCGCTTGCTCCGCCGCCGTCTCGATGGCCGTGCTTATCTCTCCCAGCCGGTCTGACTCGTCGTCGCCCGCCGCGTCTGTGATTTCCTTGATTTTTTCGGCCGTGAACTTCGCCTCCTCCGCCGTCCCCTTGAGCATCGGGATGATCTGGGAGAGCGCCACGGCCGCGATGGAAATCCCGCCCGCCAGGCCGGCCCCGCCGCCCAGCGCCATCACCAGGCCCGGAATGTTGTTCAAAACCCCCCGGATGCCATACTGCGCGTCCTCAAAGCCCTGGGAAAACATCAGCAGCGCCTGCGCGTTGTTGCGCACCGGCCCATTCATTTTCGTCACCCCATTGGTAAAGCTTTCCGTGCTCCGCGTCGTCTTGCGGAACTGCGCGTCCAGATCGTAAAACTCGCCGAAGGAAACGCGCGTCTCGTCCCCCGTCCACCGCATGAAGCCCGCCAGCTTGTCCGTTTCCTCGGATGCTTGCCGCTTCGCCGCCGCCAGGTCGCGCGCGGCGCGCACCAGCCTCTCCACCTCGGCCTTCTCGCGTTCCGCCGCGCTCATCAGCCCGGCGCTCGCCGCCCGCGCCCGCTCGGTCTCGGCCGCCACCCGGCCCATGTCCGCGGCCGTGCGCTTCGCCCCGTCCCCGGTGGCGCGCGTCGCCAGTTCCAGCGTGTATTGCAGTTTTTCCTCGGCCATGGCTCAGGGTCCGGTGCGCGTCAGCCCGGTGGCGATGATGTTATATCTTTTCAAATTCATCGGCCGCCGCTCCACGCTCATCCCCGCGCTGTGCTCCTGGATGAAGGCGTTGGCGAACTGCCAGTAGGTTCCCGCCAGCCCGGCAAGCTCGATGCGCAGCGGCTTGCGCTCCATCGGCCCCAGCGTCAGCATCCCGTCCAGGATCGAGCGCCGCGCCAGCACGTCGCTCGCCAGCTCGTAATGCACCGCGAAGCTCAGGTCGAACCTCCGGTTGCCCGTCGGCCGGATGAACGGGAACGCCGCGCCCGCGATGTCCACCACCTCCACCCCCTTGCGCATCCCAGCCACCGGCTCCCCCTCGATGATCGAGCCGAAGGCGCACAGCACCACCGGCGTCCCCGCGGGATCGAAGGTCACCTTCCAGTTGGAGCGGATGCGGATCATCTGTTTCTGTTAGGAGGGATTGAAGATCGCCGGCGGCGGGGCCGCCATTTCCAGGTCGATCACCGGCACGCCGCTGCCCTGCGCGGCGGTGAAAGTCTGGCCGTGCGGTGAGGGCGTGTCCGCCGTGCTCGACGCGATGTAGCCGGTCACATCCCCTTTTTTGAGGCTCAGGCTCCACTGGTCGAACGGCATTCCGGGCTGCCAATGCAGCGAGTTGTTGGTGTCCGCGTTGTTGCCGGTGAGCGTCCACTTCGGCTTGCCGTTTTGCGTTCCCGCCGCCAGCAGCCGGATCGGTGTCGGAATGGAGCCGCCCTGCGTGTAAACCATGTTTCCGGTGATGAGCAGGTTTCCGGTCGGCTCTCTTCCGGACGGCGTGAATATCCCCGTTGGCGGGGCCGTCGCGGAGAGCATGAATGACGCCGGCGTGCTTCCCGTCAGCGTCGCGAAGACCAGCCCCAGCGGCAGATCCGTGTCCTCATTGTTGTAAAACTCCACGCTCGCCACCGAGTTCCCGAAACTCCAGAAGGTTTCGTTCCACTTCAGAAAGAAGGAATCGTCTTCGGCATACCAGGCCGGCTTGCCGTGCTCGTCCTCCGCGCGGAGCAGGGGCGGCACGTCATGGGGTGTCGAGCCCGTCATGATCCGTGCCGGAGCATACAGGATTTCCGGAATCCCCCCGCCCGGCGGAGTGAAAACCGCCGCCGGTGAATCGGGCTCCCCGCCCGCCGTGGCTGGTGTGAAGATGCTTGGTGGTGCGTCTGGCATGGTCGTGTTTTGTTAGAGTCTCGCGGGCAGATCCCGCGCGCCGAGTTGAAAGCCTGTGGAAATGCCCGCCGCGGCGTCCGCGCGGGCGATCAGCGAGTTGATATAGGAAACGTGCTGAGAAACGAAAACGCCTCCTCCGCCGTAGGCGGTGATGATGCGGTGCAGGTAAAGCGTGCCGTCCGCCACGATGAATTCCGGCGTCCCCGAGTCCCCCACCTGCACCAGATGGAAAAAATCCTCCGCGCCCGCCACCGCGCCTAGGGCGATGTTTTTCGCGTAGGCCTTGCGGTTCTGGGGCGTGTTGGAGGCCGCGGGGCCGGCGCTCCAGTTGCCCTGGCTCACCGCCAGCGTCGGCGGATTGAGAGCGGTCAGCTCCGCCCGCTCGGCGGTGGAAAGCGCCAGCACCGGTGCCTTGCAAACCCATGCCGGAAGCTCGTCGGCCAGAAGATAGACGGACAGGTCCGTCACCCACGGCCCCTTCGTGTCGGAGGAGGCCACGCTCGGCGCGTCGTTGATCCACTTGCTGATCGAGGTCGTGAAGACCCCGCCGCTCGCGGAGGCGTATTTGACGGACTTCCCCACCGGCGGCCCGTTGTGCGCGCAGGAGATGGCATGCCGCGGCGTGATCGCCTGCAGGCCGTAGCTCTGGCCCCAGTCCGCCGCCCCCATGTGGACGCCTGTTAGTTGCGGCCGCAGGTCTTGGCACCACAGCCCGGTGTTGGGAGTGAGCGCGCCGGGCAGGCTCGTCACATGCGCCGCCAGGTCGCCGAACAAATGCAGCGCCCCCGCGGCGCTCCCGCCCGCCGTCCTGCCCAGGATTTCCCGCCGCATCGCCGCCGCCAGCATGTCCATCCGGCTCCGGCCGCGCGGCACATGCACCCCCTCCGGCCGCGCGGGCGCGTGACCGGAGGCGGGCTCGTGGATCGCCGGTGGTGACAGTGGCATGTTGTCGGCTTTTCAGCATTTCAGCTTTACCCCCATCACGCCACCACCTCGAAGGTGTTGTTGTCGCTGTCCATCATGCGGAAGCGCACCTGCACCTTGGAGGTTTTCGGCGAGCTGTCGCCCGGCGTCACCAGATACATGCGCGCCCACACCTGGCGGCGGCGGGTCACGCCGATGCCGCGCGTCGCGGTCTCGTGCAGCATCACGCCTTCGATGTAGTTCTCCTTCCTCGCGCCCGGCACCTGCGGAGTCCCGGCCACCGGCAGCGCGGCAAGCCCTTCCTCCAGCATGATGATGAGCGCGTTGGTCTTCGCCGTCTCGGCCGTCCAGGAGCGCGCGGTCACCCACTCGTCCTGATCCTTGATGTAGCCGTCCGTCGCGCTCGGGATCTCGAAGGTTTCCTCCTCGGTCTCCCGCTCCAGCTTCAGCGTCTCGATGTCGTCGAGTTCGAAGTCGGAGTAGTTCGTCGTCGGGTCGCCGTCCGGCCACACGTTGCGGGCCACCGTCACGGAGTCCACCACGGTTCCCGCGGGGACGAAGTAAATCCGCTCGGCCTTCACCTCGCGGCGCTTGAATGCTAGTTCTGGCATGGTCTTGGTTCTTTCTTTTGTTCGTTGTCAGATGGTGCCCACGATGGTAGCGAGACCCGCCGTTTCCAGCGCCTTCGCTTCCGTCATGGTGATTCCGAAGTTCGGCCGCCCGCTGACGATAGCCTTGCGGATGCGGACCTGTTTCGTTGTGGTTTCGACGAGCACGTTGGACGGCTCGCCCTGGTCTTTGGCGGCGGCCTCGGCCGCGTCGGTTGGTGTTTTCATGGTCGTTGGGGAAAATCGTTTTGTTAGAACTGCATCTCGCGGTCGAAGCGCAGCGCGAAGGCCGTGAAGTCCGGATCGGGCAGCGGATCGAAGCCCGTGAATCGAAGCCGCTCGTAAAGGTCGAAGGCGCTCACGCCCACCCGCGCGTGGTGCAGTGTCCTCGCCAGCGCCGCCACCAGCGCCATCACCGGCCGCGCCGCCCTGCCGCGGACGCGGCTGGAAACGTATAACTGCGCCTCCATCTCCACCGTCACCAGCGGCCCGGCCGCGTCCACGTCCGGATTGCGCCCGCCGCCGGCCACCAGCAACAGGCACAGCCCCCGGCTCCGCGCAGTCGCCGCCTTGATCGCCGCGTCGATTCCCTGGTCGCTCTCGTCCGGGCTCACCACCACCACCTGCCTCTCGCCGAATTCCTCCATCGCGCCATCGGCCGCGTCGATGATCGCCTGCCGGATCGCGTCCATCACCGGATCGATCTCGCCGCCGGAAAACTCTCCGGACACTTGTGTTGTCAACTCCTCGCTCATTGCGTCCTCCTCATCATCGTCCGGATCACTCCCAGGATTTTTTTCCGGAACGTCAGCCGGGTCTGGATGCCCTCCAGTTCCGTCCGCAGCATGCGGCGCTCGGGAATGTTCACCCGCCGCGCGTGCGGCCTCACGTTCGCGTAGTTCGACCGGCCCGCTTGAATCCGGCCCCTGGCCGTGGAAACCGCCGCCTTGGTCAGCCGCCCGCGATAGGTCTTCCCGGTCTCCGCCGAGAACCTCCGCACATGCCCGCGCACCTGCACCTGTCCCCGGAACCCGAACTCGTGGGGCGCGAAGTATTTGACATTGCTCCCCATGCTCAGACTCACCCGGCCCTCCGCCTCGTCCACCTGCGGGGCCGTCGCCCTCAGCGAGCGCCGCAGGCGGTTCGTCACCACCCCCAGCCGGCGCTCGGTCACCGGGAACGGCCCCCTGCCCGTGAACCTCCCGCGCACGGCCCGCCCCAGCGTTTCCTGGGCGGCGCTTCCCCAGGCCCGCGCCAGCGGTCCGAGAATGCGCCTCCCCGCCTCCGCCAGCCACATCAGCGCCGCGCTTTCGTCCCTGGTGATTGTGATGTTAAGTTTCATTCTCCCGAGAATCTCCGGTAGGGTCTCAGCGCCTCGCCGCACTCTTCGCTCAGGCCGTTGGCGATGCGCCGCTCGCCCGCTTCCTTTGCCGGCCGCAGCCCCGCCGCCCCGAACAGGCCGCGCGTCTCCGCATGCCACTGCACCTCCGCGACAAAAGCTTCCAACAAATCGTCCGGCAGCGGCCTCGCCCCCGCCGGCATCTCCCCGCCGTCATCCAGCCAGTAGCCGCCGGTGTAAGTCACCATGATCCGCTGCGTCCGCCCTCCGGGCGGCCTGGAAAACTCGATCAACCCGCTTTCCATGTCGCACGCATGGCCGGTGTTCAGCGCGGACGGCGTGCCGTTCCATTCGCGAATCTGAATGCTCTCTATTTCCTCGACCGGATACCGCCGCAGCGTCACCGCAAGCGTCCGCGCGGGGAACTCGTCCACCTCGTCCACCGCCCGCGCGAAGCGCCGGTTGCAGTAAATCTGCATCCGCTCCGCAATCGCCTTGCCGAGCATGCCCAACGCCGCATCCCACGTCGTTTCCTCTTGCTCCGCTTCCGGAAGGAGGCGGCTTTTCAGGTAGTCGAGCGTGGAGAGTCCGGCGTCGGGCATGGCTTCGGTTTGCTTGTTTGGAACAGATCAGCCTTCCGCCTTTTCTTCGGCGGACGGCGGATCAACCGCTTCGGTCACCAGATCGCCGAGCGCCTCGGCCCGTTCCCTGGTGGTTTGGAAGGTCTCACCCTTCGCATGATGGATTCCGTCCTCGCACACCGGCTGCCCGGTGACCTGGACGGTGATGGTGTTTTCTGTTTTCCTGGCCATTTTTCTGTTAGGTTTGATGTTCTGTTGGGTTTCCAGCGGCCGGGGATCGGACCCGGCCGTTGGAAACGGATGGTTCAGCTCGCCGGCAGCGTCATCACCGCCAGGGCGGAGGCCTTCAATCCCGCCGCGTCCGCGCGGCCGTGGCCGCGGAACGAGCGCTGGAGGGTGTTCCACCGCGCGTGGTCGCTCTCCTCGATGGTGAACTGCTTGCGCACGCCCACCGCGAAGGCACGCGGATCGCCGAACGCCGCCACCTTCGCGGAGGCCGCGTTGGTGCTCGGAGCCGCCCCCACCGGAGTCACCGGGTAGCCGAAGAGGTTCAGCAGCCCTCCCGCCTGCGGGGACTCCAGCGCCGTCTGGAAGATCGGCCGGCCGTTGTCATCCTTCACGCCGATGGCGGCCGCCATCAGCGTCGGGTGCATCCACCACCGCGCCGGACGGCTCAGCACCACCGCGTCAACCGTGGTCAGGCACTTCAACCAGTCGTCGTATTTCGTCGCCGCGATGGTCGTGCGGGTCGCCGTGGCGGTCGCCGCCGTGCCGAAGCCGAACAGGCCGGTAATGCCGCCGTGGGTGGCGTTGGCCGTGCCCGCCCCGCTGAAGCACGCGAAGTCGAGCCGGTGGTTGAGCGCCTCGACGAAGTCGTCGAGCACGTCCGCCACCACGTCGATCTCCCCGTCCTCGATGAGTTGCAGCGAGACGTTGAGCAGCACCGCGATCACCTCCATCTCCAGCGCCACCTGGGTGCCCGCCTTGTTGCTGTCGTCGGCGATGGTGTCACCCTCCGTGAGGATGAAATTCGCCACCGGAATCGCGGTCTTGACCGGAATCTTGTGGCCCTTCGTGCCCACCGCGCGGACGCCGAGCGTGGACCACGCGCCGAAGCGCATCAACGAGTCGTAAATATCCGTGCTCAACTCGTCGTTGATCAGCGTGCTGCCCGGCGAGCTGTCCTCGCCCAGGGCGCGTTCGGCCGCCTGCGGCATCCCAATCGCCCGCGCCACCTGGGCGAAGACCTGCCGCGCCTTCTCCTCGTCGCGGATCAGCCGCTGGCCCACCGAGAGCGTGTTGCCGCCGTTGGCCATGCGGCCTTCCAGGGCGAGCTGCAGCTGCAGCTTCTTGACGAGCAGGTCGATCCTCTTGAACTCCGAGTCGTAGCCGCCGAACTGGTTCTTCACCTTGGTGAGTTCCTCGAAGGTTTTCTTCGTTTCCTTGTCCAGGTTGTCATAGCTGGTGAGCAGTTTTTCCTGCTCCGTTTTCATGACACGCTGGTTGGAGAGCACCTTCTTTTGGAACTCGGCCTCGGCCAGCGCCGCGCCGCCGGGAGCCGGATCGGTGTCGAACTCATCCATCTTGCGCGGCTGGATGCCGAAGAGCGGGAGACAGGCGAGGCCCGCGAACGATGCCTCCGGTTTGCCTTGCGCGGCGTGCCCGAGGAACGCGCCGGCGGCCAGGGCGATGAGGCCGAGGCCCCAGCGTTTGAATTGGTTGTGGATCTTCATGATCGTGTGTTTTTGATATGTGGTTTTGTTTGTGTGAACCGGCGTCCATCAGACGCCTTCCAGTTTCCGCAGGAAGGCTTTCCGTTCCACCGCCCGGCGCTCCGCGTCCCCGCCGCCGCCGGGCTTGCCGGGCGGGTTGCCGTTGTGGTTCGTCTTGCTTCCGTGAGAGGGTTTGCCACGGCCCGTGATCCGGGCCATTTCGCGGCCGATCAGCGTCCGCGTCAGTTCGTCGGTATCGGGCTTGTCGAGCGCCCGGCCGGCGATTGTTAGAAAGTGCATGTCGTCATCGGTGAAGCCCACCGCCGCCAGATCGGCGTCCCGCACGCACCCGGCCGCGAACGATTTCGCCAGCGCGTCCGGATTCGCCCCGATGATGCAGGAGGAAAGCTCGATCTGTTCCTGTTCCAGGTAGATCCACCGGATGCCCGCGCCGTCTTCGGGCTTGATGCCCACCGCCTGCAGCGCCTGCGTCCAGCCGTCCGCGCCGTTGCGCACATGGCGCACCGGGATGAAGCCGACGCTCACCGCCTTGAGGAATCCGCCGACGGTCATCTTCCAGCCCAGCCTGGCCAGGTCGTTTTCCTCCACATCCTTCGCCCAGCGCACGCGCTCGATCAGGTTCCTGCCTTCGATCCGCGCGGACACCACCTCGCCTAACAACTTCTTGATCGTCCAGTAATCATGGGAATCCACGAACGGCGCGTTGCGGCCGAAGCGCGTAAAGCGCCATCCGCTCACCGCGATCACCTCGTTGTAGCTGTCGAGCGTTTCGTTCGATGCCACGTAATCCACCAGGCCTTCGGCCTCGCTGATGATCTTCGGCACCACGTCCAGCGCCCGGATGAGTTTGTTTTTCATGATGGTTGAGGTGATGGGTTCAGCGCTTGTGGCGGCCGTCGCGCGGACGGATGATGAGTTCGTGGTAGTCGGAGGCGGTTTCCCCCGCCTTCCGTGAAATGCCGGACTTCCGGATGAAGGATTTGATGAAGCAATCCTTGAACAGCCCCCGGTTGGCCGGGGTGTCGTCGATGGTGAGAATCCAGGTGCCGCGCATGCGGTCCAGGCCGCGCTCGCGGAAGGTGGCGAGATCGTCAATCGTCCACGCGCCGTAAACCGCGCCGCCGGTGGTATAGGGCGGATCGCAGAAAAACACCGCGTGCTTGGAATCGTAGAGTTCGATGCACTCGCTCCAGTCGAGGTTTTCGATCACCACCTTGTCGAGGCGCGCGTTGAACGCGCGGAGCAGGGCGAGCCGTCTCGCCTTGGACGAGTGCGCGGCCCCGCCGCCCAGGCGGGCGCGGCCGAAGTGATCCGCCGCTCCGCCGAAGCCGTTCTTCATCCGCAGGAACCAGCGCGCCGCGCGCTGGATGTCGGTCAGTCCGCGCTGCTCCTTGAAGCCATCGAACTCCGCTCGGGAATTGAGGCACCAGTCGAGTTCCCGGAACAACTCTTCGAGATGGTATTTGACGATCCGGTAGAGGTTCACCAGCTCGGAGTTCAGATCGTTGATCACCTCCGCGCCGGACGGCCTCTTGGCGCACAGCAGCGCGCCTCCGCCACAGAACAGCTCCACATACATCTTGTGCGGCGGGATCAGCGGCAGCAGCTCGCTCACGAGCCAGCGCTTCCCTCCCTGCCACGCGACCACGGGCTTCACCCCGTTCGGCGGTTGCTGGGGCTGGCGGATCGTTTCCGCGAGCGTGTCGAGCATGCTCGCGAGATCCTCGCCGGCCACGGATTTGCAGTTGGAGTCGGACATGGGGAAATCAGTTGGCTTTGTCATGTGTTGGTTCAGTAGGGGATGCTGTCGTCGTCGTTGCCCTCGATGTCCTCGCCGTCCGGCCCGCCCACCGCGATCCTCACGCAGTTGCAGTTGATCACTTCCTGCGGCGGCCCTTCCGGATCGCCGGGGTAGGCCAGCTCGAATCCGCCCACCTCGAACTTCTCGCCGATCTCGCGGATCTGTTCGTTGGCCGCCAGATGGGTCATGCGCTCGTTGCCGAGCCCCGAGCACAGCCATTGCGTCCACCGCACCCCGGCCGCGCGGAAGGCCATGTCCCGGCCCGCCTCGTAAATCGTCGTCGTTTCGGTCTTGGCGATCACGATGGATCGCTCCCTGTCGATGCCCGCGAACTTCCTGCGCACCCGCTCGCCGATCTCCTCGGTCGTCTCGCCTTTCGTCACCGCCTCCTCGATCTCATCCTTGATCGCGTTCCAGACCTTCTCGCCCGCGCCCTTGATCCGGTTTTCCCTGACAGCCAACGCCCGCAGCACCTCCGCGGCGGGCATGGTCAGCGCGTCGTCGCGGCCGAGTTCCCCGCTCCACACCTCCATTCCGGCCGCCTCGATGGCCGCGCGGGAAATCCCCAACAGGCCCTTGATCCAGTTTGTTAGAAACGAATCCAGATCGAAGATCACCTCCAGCACATCGAGTTCGCGGATCACCACGGCCTTGCCCTGGGCGGCACTCCAGGCGTCCAGCTTGCGCAGCGTCTCCGCCCTCGCGTCCATCAGGTGGCGGGAAATCTTCGCCTTGAACTTCCGCTCCCACGGCTCGCGCGCCGCCCGCACCCGCTTCCATTGTTCCTGGCTTCTAACAGAAAGTTTCTTCGGCACCGCCGCACGCTTGCCGCGCCGCGCCGCGAACAGCTTCTCAAGCTCATCCGCCGGATCAGCTTCTTCTCTTGCGTCCTGGGTCTTGCCGTCTTGATTCTCCGCCCCGATCTCCTGCAAGCTGAACGGAATCCGGCCGACATCATCCCCGCGGAAGCGAGGCAGCTTCAGCCGGAAATACTCGCCGGCCACCTTCCAGGGCATGCCCCGGTCCACCGCCTTCGTCGCGGTGCCGAACCGCTCCGCGCGCACCTGCTGCATCGTCGAGTGGGAATCCCAGTCGAACTCCACGAAGATCGTCCCGCCGGTGCCCAGGAACGCCTGGGAAACCCGCTCCATTCCGTCCGCGATCTTCGCCGCCAAGGGCATGCACGTGTCTTCGATCAGGCGGAAGCGGTCGGACGCGCTTCCGATGCTGTAACTCGCCTGCGCGTCCGCGAACGATGGCGGCACGCCGAAGGCCGCGTAGATCTCCTTGCGGTTCTCCAGCCGTTGCGTCACGAACGCCGCGTCCACCGCGTCCAGGCCGGGTTCCTTCACATCCACATCCGCCGGCAGGAACGCCGCGCGGAACTCACCGCGGCGGCCGAGTTCGCGCTTCGCGCGCAGCTGCGCCGTCACCTGCTTGATCTGCTCGTCGGTGAAGACTCCCCCCTTGCCGATCACGAACGGCCCGCGGTCGCCGTTGTTGCGCGCCAGGTTGCGTGAGAAAACACCGCCCGCGTAGTCGCTCTCCGCCGCGATCATCGCCGCCTCCCATTCGGAAAGGCCCATGATGTCATGATAGGGATTCCAGAATTTGAGATGAACCACTTGCTCGGGGATGTAGTTGGATCGTCCGCCGGATTTGCCCGTGTAGTTCCAGCCCACCACCTCGCCGCCTTCGATCACCGCGTGCATGGAATCCGGCCGCGCCATGATCAGCGCGCTTTTTTTCGCGCGCGGAGTCAGCCAGGAATCATCCATCAGCCAGAAGCACTGGCCCTTGAGCTTGAGCAGGCCCACCGTCGCCTCCAGGAATTCCTGGCGGCTCATCACCCCGCCGCAGTGCCGCGCCGGCTTTTCCCAAAAGGCCGTGAGATCCGGATCGCTGACCACCACGTCGCCTCCGCGCCGGTCCGTCGTGATCGCCAGCGGCCGCATCGAGATCGGCGCGGCCACGAAGCCGATGGCGCTCCGCACCCAGGCCGAGCGCGCGTAAGGCCGCGTCAGGTCGCCGGAAGTGCCGCCGCCGCCCAACAGATCGCCGAACATCGACTGCTGCCAGCCCATTGATTTCGCCCGCAGCCAGCCGATCCCCGGCAGCCGGGAAATCATCCCCCGCAACGTCACGCCACACCCCCTTTCCGCGCCAAAGACGCAACCGGGTCACCCTTTTTCGGAGCGGTCGCCGCCGGAAGCCCTGCAAACCCCATGCAAACCCCGTGCAGCGCGCCGGAACTCCCCGCCCGCGTGATGGCCGCACCCGGAGCCATCCCCCCCTCAGAATCGATTCTGGCGGGCTTTCCGATCATGCGGTGGTTCGCGCGGGAAATCATGGTCTAGCAGAGGATGACTTGGATCTTGGAAGTGGCCGGCGGCATGGAGCCGATCAGCTCGGCCAGCGCCGAGTAGCCGTCGGCAAGGAGGAGGTGGTTTTCGCACTCGTCGACATACTCGCCCTGCTCATCCTTGTCCGAGCCGGTGATGAGGTGCGCTTCCATCGTTTCCACGATGGCGGGTGATCCGGTTTCCTTGCGGCACAGCCGCATCACCGGCTCCTCGATGATCCTGCCGTTGGAAACCCGGTTGACCTGTTCCTTCGGGGTCAGGAACTCGTTCACGGCGCGGTTGATCAGGTCGAAGCGGTTGACCTGGATGATCGGATAGAATCGCTTCTGGCCTTCCGCCTCGTCGATGCCGAGTTGTTGCTGGCTGCCCGCGCCCTTGGTTCGCGTGAACTGCACCACGGCGGCCCGGAGGTTTTCCCAAACCCCGCGCCTTCCGTCCCACACGAGGCCGCCGGGAAGCTGGATGCGCGCCTTTTTCGGGTCACCATCCACCACCGGCCATTCGATTCCTTCCAGGCCGTGCAGCGCGTAGGTGATCGCCCGCGCCTGATCCACCGCGGGATGCGCGTCGATCATCAGGCATCCCACTTCCAGCAGATTCGCCAGATGCACCGTGCGGCGCACGAGGTCGCCTAACGGAATCTGTTCGGCCCAAAGGGACCGCTTCACGAACTCGCTCTCGATCTCGCGGGCGAAAAACCAGCAGCGGTTTCCGGTGTCCACTCCCGCGAAGCTCCGGCAACCGTCCCGCAGGCTGAGCCGCAGGTCGAACGGCTTCTCCACCGTGCGCGAGCGTGTGATGATCTCCGGCGTCAGCGCCTGGCTGCTGTTGCGCGGCATGGCCAGCACGTCGCAGTAGAAGACCTCCATCGTCTCGGGGTCTTTGACCGCTTCCTGCCACCGGCTCACCGGCTGGCTCAGCGACATCGCCGCGATGGCGATCTGTGAGACCCGGATCGACCAGCGGCGCAGCTTCGCCCGCTCCGGCCGCCGCTCCACGAAGACCGGCTTGTCGCGGTCGATCACTTTGCCCGTCGCCGGATCGGCCATGTAGAAAAAGCCGCCGGGATCATAATCGAACGTCTCTTCATTCTTCCCCTCTCCCCGTTTGAAATTTCCGGCCATCGTCAACTGCGGATCGGTCGGTTTCGGCGTGCCGTCGATGGCGAGGCGGCACACCTGCGGCCAGTTTTCCTCAAGGTTGATCATCCGGCCTTCGCCCGGCACCTCGAACATCTGCACCTCCTGGGTTCCCGCCATGAACTGCTTGTGCTGGCCCATGCCGTGTTTCCGCTGGGTGCCGATGGAGCAGCTCAGGCGCAGCCTGGAGGCGCTCATCCGGCCCGAGAGGAACTTGGCGTTGCGGTCCTTGATGTCGTCCTTCTCATCCTCCATGGCGCAGTCCATGGAAAACGTGGTCGGGATCTTGCCCATGCCGCGGATCATGCCGAACGCCTTGCGCGTCCCGTCGCTCACCTGGAACGCGCCCTTGCGGTTCACGGACTTCCGCCGCGCGCGCCCGTCCTCAAGCTCCACGGTTCCCATCTTCATCATCGGGCCGAGACCTTCGATCTGCTCGATCACATCGGGCTGGAGCTTCTGATCCACCACGCCGGTGACGAGATCGTCGTCCGGCAGGTAGTAGCCCCAATTGTAAAACAGGCACGAGGTCAGATAGACCCCGAAGTTCAGCGCGAAAATCGTCTTCCCCCATTGCGCTCCGCCGCAGATGTCGAACCGGGCGTCCTCCAGCGGCTCGCCCGTGTGACTGCCGAGGATCATGTCGAAGCGGTCGGTGATGTGTTCCAGCACCCGCCGTCCCTCGAAGGTGTAGGGGCCATACTCGCCGCCGGCCATCTTCACGCGGGCATGGTTGAGAAGGAACTCTTTCAGTGACGCGGCCCTCACCGGCCCGGACTTCTCATTCGCGGCCAGCTTCTCATCAAGGCTGGCGATGACGCTGCGGTTCCTCATGCCTTGCTCACCGCCTCCTTCAGTTGCTTGAACAAGGCCAGCGCCTTCGGATTGTTCTGGATCTCCGTGAAGAGCGCTTCCAGTCCGGCCTCGATCCTGGTCTTGGAGGACGCGCTGATCTTCTCCCGCTCGATGGCTTGCTTGCCCGCCGCCAGCCTCAGCTTGGCGAGTTTCACGTAGCCATCCACATCCCCGCCTTGCAGCGCCTCCGACGTGAACACCGTCTGCGCCACGCGCTCGATATCCTCGGGTGTCAGATCGGAGTTCCTGATCAACTCCAGCCTCGTTTGTTCCGCCCGCTCCGCCGCGGCCGCCATGCGCAGGTTCAGCGCATACCACGCACGCCATTCCGAGAGCGAGCCGAGCGAGATGGTGAAACCAAACATGAGCGGCACCTGCACCTGCGCGTCTTCCAGCGTCGGCATCGTCCGCTCCCCGCCCTCGCCGGTCGGCGTGTGCAGGTATTGCCAGAGCCGCTCTTGATCCTCCGGGGAGAGGTTCTTCAGCTTGGCGTCCGCCCGCGGCTTTCTGGATGGCTTCATTCACTCGATCGATTGTTTCGCGATGCCATCCCTGGTGATGCGCCACTCGCGTTTTTCGGTGTCCTCGTTCGTTGTTTCCGAGACGTAGCCCTTGGAGAGGTTGAATTCGGCGGCACGCAGGATGTCGCTGTCCTTGGCGTGGTGCATGGGCAGCAGCTCGCGCACGGCCGCGAAGAGCTGCTCGTCTTCCAGCGCGTAGCCCGGAGCCATGTTCAGCACCTCGCGGACAAGGCCGCGGAGCTTCCCGTCAGTTGCCAGTGGTTTTGCCATTGCGATGATTCTGCTTGAGTGTGTCCGCCAGCTTCCCGAGCTGCTCCGCGACGTTGCTGGTCGCCTTCAGCGCGGCCACCTCGCGGGCCAGCGGCTTCAGGTCTTCCCAAATCGCCACGCGGCCATCCACGCCGGTCTTCGCGGCGCGCTCGATGGTGGCGAGAAGTTCCAGGTGTTTCCTATCCACCCGTTCGGTCATCGCCTTGTAGCCCGCCTCCAGTTGCTTCATGTCCGCGCGGACTTCCGCGCGATGGAGATTGTGTTCATCCCGTGTGATGAAGTCCCTGGTCAGCTCCACCTTCAACGGCTGCGGATCAATCGTTGTCCTGGATGAGTCCGAGACCTTCTTGCCCAGCACCCCTCCCGAGATCAGCGCCGCGATCACCGAGGCGATCACCACCCCCACCATTTCCGGGCTGATTCCGCCCGCCGCCGTTTCCGCCAACAAATTCATCGTCGTCATTGATCCTTCCCTTCCTTTCCGGTCATCAGCCGTTCCGCCGCCACGCACTCGATCAGGCCCAGAAACATTCCGGGCACCCCGCGCGTCGCACCCTCGCGCGCCAGATACCGGTGCAGATCACGCAGCTCGCGCGTTTTCAGCCCCCGCACCGCCGCCTCCGGGTCCGGCTGCCAGAACAGCCTTCCGCACAGCCGCCTGAGCCGATTTCGATCCGCCCGTTTCATTCGCGGAAGAGGGCTTCGATTTCCGTGCGCGCCGTCTCGAACGCCGCCCGCGTCTTCTCCCCGGCCCTGTCCAGCGCCGCCAGCATCTCCACCTCCAGCGGCGGCCTCTCGGGCTCGGGCTCCGGCACGGGAAACCCGCCGATGCCCAGGTAATCCCGCAGCCCTTCGGCAAGCGCCTCCGCGCACCTCGCGTGGTTCGCCGGATCGGCCAGCCACGCCTCGCCCGCCGCCGTGTGGATGAACTCCAGCTCGAACAGCACCGCCGGCATCCGCGTTTTCATCAGCACCGTGAACGCGCTCTCCTTGTCCACGTCCCCGTCGCTCATGTCGAACCGCCGGGGCTTCATCGGGAACTTGTCCGCATACGCATTGTATAACTCGGTCGCCATCCGGTCCGCCGCCGTTTGTCCCGGCGAGGTCCACACCTCGAAGCCCGCCCCCTGCCCCGGAGGGCCGCTGTTGCAATGAATGCTCAGAAAGGCGTCCGCGCCGCTCTGGTTCGCGATCTCCGCCCGCCTGGTCAGAGTCAGGAAAACATCCGTCCTCCGCGTCATCACCACCTCGCAGTCGTTTTGCAGCAGGTTCGCGAGCCGCAGCGCCACGCCCAGGGCGATGTCGCTTTCCCTCAGCCCCTTCGGCCCCACCGCCCCCGAATCATGGCCGCCGTGCCCCGCGTCAATGCAGATCTTCGGTTTCATCGCAAAGGTTTCCTTTCCCTGTTGGTATTAACTTCCCGCCGCTCACTTGGCGCTCGACACATCCACCTCCACGGCCAGCCCTCCCTTGGAATCATAACTCGCGCGCCCGCCGTCCGTCGTCACGTCCACCCGCACCGGCACGCCCCGCAGAGCCGAGCACGACGGCAGCCCACCCATGAGGACCGCCGCCGCGCCAAGCGGCAGCAGCAGCGCCGCCCCCCCGGACGGGCCGCCGCTGCCATCTCCATCCTTTTCATTTCCGTTCCCTCGGAAAAGTTTCCCCGCCGCCATCACCAGCAGATGCGTGGCGATGGCCCCGATGATCAAAACCAAAGCCGCGCCGAGCGAAGCGCCCGCACCGTTCACCGCGCCGATGTCGCCGGTTCCGATCAAACCTTTCGCCGCGAGCCAGGTGCCGATCCCTCCCAGGGATGCCGTCGCCGTCGTGAGAACCTTCGTGATGATGTCTTTCATGGTCGTGTGCGTTTGCGTTGCAGGCCCGCATCTAACCACGCCGCCCCGCCCGCCGCCGTCGCACCGCAACCACCGCAATCACATTTACAAAGGGGAGCGCGGGCGTCCCGCCCGCATCTTCCTCTTCCCCTCAACTCTCTTCCACCCCCTAAAACACCCCGCTTCGCGTTACGCTCTCCTTATATCTCAGCACGCTTTCAGCGTCGAGCACCAAGGCCGCGTTGCTCTCCTGTCCGTCACGCCTCTTCCGCGCCGCCCCCGGCTTCCAGCCGGTGATGATACCCAGGCGGTAAAGCTTCCTCACCGTCCATTCCGTGCAGCCCAGCAACCGCGCCGCCTGCGCCGCGGTCAAGCGGTGCAGCGGCTTGCGCGCCGTCACCACCGCCCGCCCCTCCCCGGCCGGCGTGATCTCCGTCTCCCAGATCGCCAGCGTCAGTTGCACCGCTTTTCCTTCGGCCTTCGATGTTCTCACGCCCCCATCCTATCACACCCACCCGGAAAAAGTCGTAAATTCTGCCACTTTTCCCTTGCACTCGGTGGCAAATTCTGCCACTTTCCCCCCGTCAGCAGGAAGTGCTGATCGGTCGGCCCGGACCGGAACCGGGGAAACCCCCGAAAGACGAAAGCAATGATCCAGATCAGCGTGATCGTCTCGAAAGGAAAAACCCTGCGGAAAATCGAAGTGAGATTCATCATCCGCAGGGCTTCCAAGTAGGGGCCAAGGGGTGGGGGGCGCGAGCCCTCCACTCCGAAGCCCGCGGGAACCTAAACCAATCATCGCCCCCATGCAAGCATCCATCCACGCCGCCGCCCGCCTCAAGTCCGCCCGCCTCGCCGCCGGCCTCGGTCAGAAACAGGCCGCCGCCCTCTGCGGGGTCTCCTTCTCCGCCTGGAACAAGTGGGAGCGCGGCGCGAGCCCCGTCCCCCGGCCCACACTCGTCGGCTGCCTCGTCATTCTCGGCGTGCCCGCGAAAACCGCCCTCGCCGCGCGCTAAGGCGGCCACTCCCCGCCGCCACGCCCCTCTAAAGGGGAGCGCGGGCGTCCCGCCCGCCGCCGCTCTCACCGGCCCCGCGGCACGATCACCAGCGCCAGCCCCGCGTCCGCCAGGCGGCCCAGGCTCTCGGTCATCTCCTCATAGTTGTCGCCGAGAGTCTGAGGGGAGGGGATCATCACCGCCTCGATCCCGGCTTCCTTGGACTCGCGGATCATCCGCAGGAATTCCGCGAACTTGTTCTCGTAGGCGTCGGGATCGTAAATGTTCATGATTTCTTCCGGTGGTGTGGGTCATTTTCCCGTTCTCAATTTGGAAATGGCCGTTTCCAGGGAATTCATCGCCGCCATGACATCAGGGTCATCAAAAAGCTCGGGCGAGATTCCCTTTTCCTCGACAAGTGTTGCCACGCTCCGCTCCAGCCGTGAGAGAGCATGTTCCATCTCAGCCGTGCCGATGCCGACTTCGGTGCCGATGCGGCTAACCAATCGCTCCGCCTGTTTGGCCCTTGCCATCAAACGGAACTTCGCTTCATCCGCCTGCAGCCTCCTGATTTCGTCTCTAGCCGCGTTTTCCGCGATCTCCGCAATCGCCTCCCGCCGGATTGGATCCTCGCGCTCCCCGCACCCGCAGACCAGAAGCCCGGTCAGCACCATCAGTTCTGTCGTCTTCATGCTTTTGGTTTTCCCGGATTACCGCCGCCATCACTTAGCGGCCATCCAATCGGCCCTTGGCCTCGGACTGCTCCTTGATTTGCCAGATCACCATCTTGTAGTCGGTTCCCCATCGCTGCTCGGCTTCCGCCACAATGCCTTTGGTCACCCGGTTGTGGATCTTCCGGTATCCCAGGAGCTTCTCAAAGGCTTCCTTCTGTTCCCCCACCTGGAACTCCACCATCCTGTAATCCGTTCCCCAGCGCGCATCGGCGTCATCCCGGATCTGCCTCAAGACGCGCACCCCCTGATAGGTTTTCCAGAAGGGGTTTTCCACGTTGGCCTCCCTTGCCGCCGGAGCCGCCCGCGCTGCGGGTGTGGGTGTGTAAGTTGTCGCTGGAAACGACGTCCGGGAACCCGTTGTTCCGGACAAGCTCTCGATCATTGCCTCCGCCTTGCCGATTTTCCGTGCGTTTTCGATCCTGGACTCTGCCAAACGAAGATCGCCTTTCAACCTGCTCACCTCGCTTTCGAGCCTCCGGTTTTCCACCCTGAACATCTCCACCTCTTCCTTGGCGGCGGCGAGCGCCCTTTCGGCCCGTTTCGCATCGGACTCCTGTTTTTGTCGCAGAATGGAAATGTCGGGAACCTTCGAAGCGGGGGCCTTTTTCTCCCCGCACCCGCAGACCAGCAGCCCGGCCAGCGCCATCAGTTCTGTCATCTTCATGCTTTTGGTTTCCCCACGGCTATCAACACGCATCTGCAACCGTCCTCATGCTCGCAATCCGGATGCTCCGTAAAAGGCACTTCATCAATCCTCATCACCTTGCCCTCCATCGCCTTGCAATGCCCGCACTCGTCGCCGTGGCCCGCCGTCAGCCACTCCACCCACTCGACACCGGCCTCGCGCATTTCGGACAACCGCCGCCGCCCCTCGTCCGCCAGCTCCTCGCGGGATGGAGGATCATTCAGCCGCTCCCACTGCCATCTTGGTAATCCTTTGGGTCTTTTCATCGCTTCAAATCTCGTAATTCCAATGGCTACCCCTCATCCACGGCCCGTCTATCACGTTCATGCGGTCCGGGGCTTTTTGGTTTCAACGGGTTTGAGCTTCGGAGTCCGCCCGCCCTTCCCAGTCCGATCCGGCGCAGCCGCCAGGGATTTGGCTAAGTTAAAGTGAGCTACCAAGCTCTCTCGGATGAACGCGCTGCGATTCAGGTTGCCACGGCGGCGATCAATCTCAGCAAGAAGCCGTTTGTCCATTGCCACAGCTACTAGCGTTTGCCCGTCTGATCGTTCCTTGGTCACGGCTCGATCATTAAAATTTCTTGCGAATTTGGAAGATTTTATTTGAAACTGAATTATATTGAATTATATTCCCGCAAGCCGCGCATGAAAAAGCCAACGTCAAAACCGATCAAGAAAGGCCAGACCCTAGTCGGGGTGCTCCTGCCTCCAGAACTGATTTCCGCATTGGACGCTGAGGCCAGAGCCAAGGACCTCGACCGATCCAAGGTCATCCGCCGCGCCCTCCGCCTAAGCCTCTCCCGCACCGCCTGAAGCCATGCCCACCCCGCGCACAGACCAAAAACTCGCCAAGGCCCTCCGCCGCATCCGCAAGGCCCAGGCCTCCGGAGAGGGGCCGCTTCCCGGCGAGTGGTCCCGCGCCGCGCTGGCCCGCCGCTGCGGCGTCTCCGAGGAAACCATCCTCAACATGGAGCGCCTTTTCCAGGCCCGCCTCGCCGCCGCCATCCTCGCGGACCCGGCCTCGCCCAAACCCCTCCTCCGCGCCGCCGCCATCGCCATCGCGAAACTCTAACATCACCCCACACCACCCATGCAAACCGACCCCATGCCCTACATCCTCTTCGCCGCCGTCCTCGGAGCCGCCATCGGCTTCATCGGCTGCGCCCTCTACGCGAGCGACAAGATCAAGCGCGCCAACCTCGAAGGCTACAAGGAAGGCCTCGCCGCCGGCAAACGCGAAACCACCGGACACATCATCCGCTGATCACTGATCACTTCCCACCCGGCACTTCTCACTTCTTACCATCATGTCCACCCTCGCCAAATCCCTCGCCCCGCGCTCCATCGACGATGACATCGCCGGGATCTGCGGACAAAGCCTCCTGCGCGCCGCCGCCCATATCAAAAAGCTGGCCAAGAACGATCCCGCTTGCGGACCCGGTCATCTGCGCGAGGTCTTCGAGTCCGCGCTCACCCGCGAGGTCCGTTCCAAAACCCAGCGGCGCTCCATCATCCAGGCGTTGAAAAACGCGCTCAAAAAGATCCCGGCGGACCCACTTCCAACCCCGCCCTCCAAGCTCAAACAGGATAAGGTCAAGGTGGCACCCGTGGAAGTCATCCGCAACAAGGAAGCCGTTCTAACAGACGCCGCCAGGTCCCTCGGAAAACTCCGCTCCATCGTCGCCACCCACGAGGAGAAATTCCTCGCCGCCACCCTCGGCCCCCGCCTCCAGATCGGCCTGCAATGCCTCAAGGCCCACCACGTTTTCAGCATTCCCGAGCCCGGAAAACGCGGCCAGGGACGCAAAAAGAATCACGTCACGCGTGACGTGATTTCCCCCGAAGGCTTCGAAGGCTGGTTAGCTACTGAGGCCCAATGGCTCAAAAAGCCCACCGCCTACAAATACATGACCGCCGTGCGCGGCCTCGGCCTCGATCACGCCGCCACCGAAAAACAGGTCGCCGCCGCCCTCGGACTCCTGCTGCGCAAAGGCCCCGTCACCATCGCCTCCCTCTGCGCCGCCGCCCTCGAAGCCATCGCCCCGCCCGCACCCAAGCCACCCAGGATCGAGCAGCAGGAATTCGACTTCCTCAAGCAGGCCTGCACCAGCCTGCGCGAGGAAGTCGAGTCCCTCGTCGCCATCAAGGACCAGCTCGACGCCTACCCGGACTTCAAGCGCGCCGCCACCGCGCGCCTCTACGCCGCCCTCCACGATCTGACCGGCACCCACTGGCAACCCTCCGACGAGCCCGACGCCCTCGCCCTCGTCGATCCCGACGCCATCACCCTCTGACCCCCATGAAACCAATCACCATCACCATCACCCTTGATCAGATCCTCTCCCTCCCCGGTGAGGCCGCCATCAGGCTCATCGACCTTGCCGGCGACCAGGTCCACCCCGCCGAGGCCCACGACCTCGAAGCCAAGGGCCGCGCACGCTGGGTCGTCCTCAACGCCCTGCGCGCCCGCCGCGCAATCCGCCCGTCCCCCTCCACCAATAACCAATAACTCTTAACTTCTCCCATGCCCCGCAAAATCCCATCCTGGCAGCGCCAGCGCGTCGGCATCATCGACTCCGAGTTCCGCCGCCTCGCGGACGCCGTCGAGCGCGAGGGCGCGCCGCTCGTCGCCGGACTCGCCGCCATCCGCTCGCGCATCCACGGCCTCCCCCTCGATGGCGGCCGCCGGGAGTTGAGCGCCTCCCTCAAGACCCTCACCCGGCTCTGGTATAAATGGCAAAAGGACGGCCGCAAGGCCGCCGCCCTCCTCCCGGACTACAAACCCCCCAAACACAAAAAACTCATGCCGGATCTCCTCGTCAACGAGATCCAGCGCCTCGCCTCCGCCCCCACCGGTGGGCGCGATCACGACGGCAAGGGCATGGAGGCCGCGGAAATCCACAAGCACCTCTGCAAGCTCTGGAAGGCCGGTAAGGCGCTCCCCGGCCTCGGCACCTGGATGGACTGGTGGGAGGCAAATCACCCCACGCTCCGCCCGCCCTCGCAGGCTCCGGACTTCCCATGGCACCCGCGCACCGTCCTGCGTAAAATGCCGCCAAAGGCCATCGCCGCCATGGGAAACATCGGCCACGCCGCCGCCCTCAAGAGACTACCCACGCTCGACCGCGACTACTCCAAGCTCCGCAAATGCGAACTCTACACCCTCGACGACGTCCGCCTCGACTTCGTCTGCATCGACGAAACCACCGGCCGCGTCGTCGGGATGACCGCCTACATCCTCATGGAGGTCGCCTCGCGCTCCATCGTCGCCTTCGTCGTCAAACCCGAAGGCGCGATCCGCGCCGAGGATGTCGATGAACTCCTCGCCCGCGCCCTCCAGACGGACGGCTACGGCCTCGGCGTCGGCTACCAAACACATATCTGGTTCGAGCGCGGAACCATCGCCTGCAGCGAGGCCGCCCAGCGCGTCCTCGAATCATTCAGCGACGGCGCGCTCAAAATCCACCGCACCTCCATGGATGGCGGAGTCCGCTGGATCGGGGCCGCCGTGGACAAAGCCTCCGGCCACGCCGCCGGAAAGGCCGTCATCGAATCCTTCAACCGCAACCTCCACCGCCGCCTCCTTCATCTTCCCGGCCAGCGCGGCAACAACTTCGCCAACCAACCCGCCAACCTCGGCATGGGTGATCCGTCCGCGAAAGACGCGTCAAGATCGGACAAGCAAACCCTCAAGGCCGAGGCGGAGAAACTCGCCCAGTTCAAGCTCACCGCCATGGCCGCCGGAGCCGACGCGAAACTCAAGCTCCCGCTGCTCACCTCCACCCAGGGCGCTCAGGCCGTCGCCGCCGCCGTCCGAGACCACAACACCGAGCGCGGCCACTCCATGCAGGGCTTCCACACCATCCTCGAAGCCGAGGTCGGCCCCGGCGTCTGGCGCGAAGTCGAACCACTCTAACAGCTCATCCTCATGATCCGCAACATCACCTTCGACCACCAGGGGAGCGCGGGCGTCCCGCCCGCATCTTCCTCCACACCCTCCTCCACCGATCCCGTGGAAACCATCCTCCGCACGCGCGCCGTCACCGTCTCACCGGCTGAGGAATACCAACTCCGCCCCGGCGAGGTCCGCCCCATCTCCGACGAACTCGCCGCCGCCATCCTCAGCTTCAAAGGCCGCGCCAAGGTCGGGAACAAAGGCGTCGTCGTGGACCGCGTGGACATCGGCGGCCGCTACGTCTACTTCCACGAGGATTCCATCGCCATCAACGATTTCTCCGCCCGCGAGAAGAAACTCTACTACGTCATCAACCGCCTCGTCCCCGAGGTGCTTCACCTGTTAGATGAAACCGGAGCCTACATAGAAAGCCTCCCCCTCCGCGAGCGCCCCGCCGTCCTCGACACCGAGGCCCAGGCCGGGCAGCTCCGCCAAAACAAAACCATCGCCAACCGCGCCGCCAAGCGCCTCCAGAAGCTCCAGGCCCCCGTCACCCGCGAGGCCCTCGAAGACCTCGCCGCCAACTCCCGCGAAATGCGCCGCGTCGTCCAGACCCTGCCCGCTCCCTGCAGCGATCCTGCAACCCGGATGCCACCCCACCGCAGCACCCACGGCGAGGCCGCCGCCGCCGGAGCCCGCCGCATCAATGACATGCGCGCCAACAAGGCATCCGCCGTCGCCCTCGGCCGCGCCGTCGCCGCCAACCGCCGCGAATCCCCCGAACCCTCCGGCCCTCCCGCCGAGGACTGGTCGTCTCTCCCCGCCCGCAATCCATCCACCCTAACAGAAATCGAATCATGGTAACCACAGACACACAAATCATCACTCCGCCTCCCGCGGAGAAACCCGCCGGCCCCATCGAAAACGCCGTCCCGCGCAACCGCTTCCGCATCCCCGGCGACCAGGTCCGCGCCGCCATCCAGGACCTGTCCCGGGAGCAGCAGGCCACCGTCTGGTGGTTCTATCAATTCTGCCACCGCTCCATTCTGCGGCGCGAGGATTTCGGCCGCCTGCTCAAAAAGAACGACGGCACCTGGTATTCCGATTCCTCCATCATCCATCTGCTCACCGGCGGGCGCATCCGGCGCGGCGAGAACATCCAGCCCATTCTCGAGGCAATCGAAAAATTCAGATACGTCGAGGAACTGCGCGCGGGCCAGGTCAACTCCGGCTTCATAGAAACCCGCCTCTTCCGCGAAATCGAACGCCGCTGCCGCAAGGCCCTCAAACGCCAGCGCATCCTCTTCATCTACGGGGACTCCCAGATCGGCAAGAGCGCCAGCCTCCGGGAATACCAGCGCCGCAACAACCACGGCCAGACCATCTACATCGAATGCCCCTGCACCGGCTCCCTCGGCGGCCTGCTCAGGCAGTTCGCGGACGCCTTCAACATCCCTTCCGTCCTTAACCAGGGGCAGCTTCAGGACCGCGTCGCCGGCTGCATTGATTCCAACATGCTCATCATCATCGACGAGTTCCACAACGCCCTCAAGGGCCGCGGCATCGCCACCACCGCCTTCGTCCGAGAGATCTGGAACCGCAGCCGCTGCGGCATGATTCTTTCCATGACCAACGAGGGCCGGGATTCCTTCCTCATGGGCAGCCAGTCCAAGACCCTCCAGCAGCTCTGGCGTCGGCGCATCACCCCGCTCCAGCTCCCCGGCATGCCCCCGGATGACGACCTCGAACTCTTCGCCGGAGCCTACGGCCTGCCCCCCGCCGATGCCGATCCCGTCACCATTTCCGTCACCTCCACCGACCAGCAGGGACGGCACGTCAAGGCCACCCACACCGAAAAACCCATCGACCTCCAGACCCGCATCGTCGGCTCGGAAGGCCTCGGCGTCTGGATCGGCATCCTCCAGGACGCCGCGGACATGGCGCAGGAGCAGCGCAAGCCCATCACCTGGGGCGCGGTCATCAAGGCCGCCTGCCAGTCCCGAGCCGAGGCTGAAATCTTCATCTGACAGAAGCCATGCAAACCAAACGCCGCCGCTTCCTCCGCCGCTTCGATTGGCACGACAACGCCCGCATCGCCGCCCGCATCCTGCGCACCGCGCGCAAGACCCTCGCGGGCTCCGAGATCCGCGAACTTGAGCGCGTCGCCGCCGGGTGCGGCCCGCGAACCCTCCACATCAAGACCACCACCCGCGACGGCAAGCCCACCATCGTCCGCGACACGCCTTTCATCCGCATTGTCACCGAGTTCGCACACTTGCTCTAACATGACCACCCCCGATCAGATCCTCCTCATGCTCCTCGCCGATGGCGCCGTCACCCCCGCCGCCATCGGAGACAAGCTCCGCATCCCCATGCTCGTCGCCAAGGCCGTCTGCGAGCGCCACGAGCGCGACGGCCTCGTCTCCCACACCCTCATCGCGGACCTCCTTCCCCTCTATCAACTCACCGAAGCCGGGAAGGCCCGCGCCGCAACCCTCACCGTCTAACAATTACCACCATCCCCGAATCCCATGACACTCCGGCAATTCCGCGATCTGACCGAAAACCTGCCCGGCTCCACCGAACTGGTTTACCACGACTGCTCCAACGAAAGCACCGAGCCCGCGACCGCATTCCTGTTTTCCGATCTCCATCCCGGAGACCCGATCCGCCTCAAAACGCCTCCAAACGCCATCCTGATCAGCGGCATTGGAGAGGAAGTCCCCGCCTGATCCATCACATCCAACCATCAAAACATCATGGCCACCAAAAACGAAGAACTCCAGGGTCAATCCCAACTCACCCGCACCGTCATCGCCGCGCTGGAAATCAAGGTTCCCGCCCCCAAGGACATCCGCTTCCGCGGCTCCCTGCTCCGCAAGGCCGCCTCCGAACTCACCGCCACCCAGCCGCAGTTCCTCATCCGCCTCTTCGAGGCCGCCACCACCACCGACTATCCGGACGCCGATGTCGTCGAGTTCCGCCAGGCCCTCGAAACCCACCTCGGCCGGCACTTCGGCCTCAGCGAGTTCAAGGCCGCCCCCGCCGCCAAATGACACCTCACGGCCCACGGCACCGGCGCGCCCGGCCAGCGCACACCTCATGATCGCCGGTGCCTTCAACCACCAACCCCGCCCATCCCATGAAGCGCCGCCTCGCCACCATGTCGGAAACCCGCGTATGGGCTCGCCGCGTCATTGACCGGGTGATCTCCGACAACGTCCTCGGCCCGGTCGGATGCCTGCATCGCGATGACCTGGCCGAACTCCGCCGCATCCTCCGCGACGCCGTTGACTTCCGTTTCCTGACCGCCTGGGAGAAACGCATCCTCCGCGAAGAGTGGCGCGTCACCCTCGGCCATCCGCCGATGTGCAAACCGAAGATGAAGCGTCTCCACGGCCTCACCGAAAGAGACATCCTCCCTTCCATGCGCGGCTGGGCGAGGAAACATGGCTTGATCAGCGATCCCCAACCCACCCCATGAAACCCGACCATCCATGGACCGCCGCGGAAATGCGCGAACTCCACCGCCGCTACATCGCCGGCGAGTTCCCCTCCGAACTCGCCAGGGCGCGCAGGCGCTCCGGCCAATGGCTCCTCGCCCGCTTCCGCGCCCACGGCTGGGCCATCCGGGAAAGGAAAACACCCGTCATGCCCAGGCGTCTTCCCGCCGCCGTCGCCGAGGCCATGTATGCCGACTACCAGGCCGGGATGACCCTCGCCGACGTCGAGCGCAAACACCAGCGCCCCAAGTCCTCCGCCAGGAACATCTTCCAAACGCGCGGCTGGCCCATGCGACCGCCGCCGCAAAACGCATGGAGGCAATACCGCCCGGACGGAACCTTCCAGTCCATGCCTCCCAAAACCCCGGAGGAAATCGAGGCCCTCATCCTCGCCGCGGACAGGGTCATGATCCCCGCCGCCCTGCGGACCGAATGGCGCAAGTGGACCATGGATCGACGCGGCGACTTCATCCGCCGCCTGCGCGCGAGGTTGCGTGATCCGCTCGACATGCCGGACCTGCCATTCTCCTCAAACGTCAAACCCTTCGACTACGCCTCCGAAGAGGCCTGGAACATCGCTCGCGCCGCGAATGGCGATCTCGAAAGCCGCCGCTTGGTCATGCAGATAAAGCTCGTTTCCCAGGGCGTCATCTGGGACGGCCGCCTGTGGTTCTGGGTCCGGCACGACCGTTACTACGCCGAGGCCGTCCAATGGCGTCCCGACCGCCCGCGCCGCCTCCTCGCCCGCGTCATCTGGGAATCCGTCCACGGCCCGCTTCCGCCCCGCGCCGTCGTCCGTCTCATCGACGGCAATCCCAACAACCTCGATCCATCCAACCTCACCATCTCCGACAAAAACGAAGTCTGCCGCGAAAACCAGATGGCCGCCCTCACCCGCAAATCCCGCGAGCGCGCCGCCATCCTTCTCAACCAACACCAGAACCCCCGCCATGAGCACACTCACATCCTACAAAACCTTGGCCGCCGGCCACGTTGATCCCGAGGAAATCCGCCGCCTCGTCGCCGCCGCGAAAGGCCAGGGCCTCATCAAAACCCCCGCCAGTCCGGACACCCCGGCCAGGATCGACAAATCCGGCCCGGACATCACCGCCCCGGATGCCACCGGCACCCGCAGCGTCTGGATGGACGTCGATCCCGGCCTCGCCGCCCACTGGCTGCAAAACAACTTCGTCAACCGCCCCATCAGCGAGGACGTCGTAAAGGCTTACGCCCGCGACATGCTCAACGGCGTCTGGATTCCCACCCACCAGGGCGTCGCCTTCAATGATCGCGACCATCTCATCGACGGCCAGCACCGCCTCCGCGCCATCGTCATGAGCGGCCTCACCGTGCGCATGATGGTCACCTTCGGCCTGCCCTCCCACATCCCCGGCCGCTCCATGACCACCATGGACGCCGTGGACCGCGGCAAACCACGCAGCGTCGCGGACCAACTCAAAATCCAGCACGGCCTCAAGCACGGCCCCGCCATCGCCATGATCTGCGCCTCCCTCGCCGGCATCTGCCAGAACGAACGCACCCGCCGCCTCAGCGTGGGCCAGACGCTCGACATCTACAGCGAATTCCGCGAGGCCGTGGACTGGGTCATCGAATTCAAATCCAAAGCCCCCGGCCTGCGCTCCAAGGGCGTGCTCGCCGCCTGCGCCTTCGCCGTCGCCGCGGAAGTCAGGCTCAAGGGCCTCTGCCACGACCTCTTCAGCGGCAACCGCATCAGCGCCGCCGAGGACGGCCCCATCGACATGCTGGGTCGCTTCCTCGCCAGCGACGAGGCCGTCCTTCTCAACCGCGGCACCGACCGCGGGCTCGCCGAACTCACCTTGCAGGCCCTCTTCCTCGAACAGGCCGGAGAACGCCCGCCCAAGCTCGAACTCGCCCAGGCCGGCCTCCTCGCCTTCCGCGCCCTCCAGCCCGCCCGCGTCGCCAAAGTCGCGGACCTGTTCAAGCTCCCCAAGTGATCCATCCCGTGAGCGCCAGCCCGACATCTCCCGAGACTCCTGCAATCCCTCTTTTGGATGCCGGGAATCCGTGCCACCGTTGCGGTGCCTGCTGCGACCACCCCGAGCCATGGAGCACGATTGATCTGGTCCTCGCCGACCTCGGCCGGGTGCCGCCGGAAATGACCGTCCACTCCTGGGGCCAGCGCGTGAAAATGGCCCGCGTTGCAAACCGCTGCGTCGCGCTCGTTGGCACCGTCGGTGTCGATGCCCGGTGCTCGATCTACGACAACCGGCCACAGGTCTGCCGCGACTATGACCCGGCCACGCGCACAGCGGAATGCAACGACTGCCGTGCTCCTCACGGACTGCCGCCAATTCAGCACAACGCCGAACGGACCGGCGGCAAGTCCGGAGGGATGAATGGTTCTCCCTCTTCCGAATCACTAACCAACACCGAAATGAATATCACCGACCTAATTGAAGACCTCGAACTGGACGCCGCCATGAGCGCAGACAATGGCAACGCCGAAGATGGAAAGCTGTGCATGAGAGCCGCTGGCGTCCTCCGCAGAATCCACCGCATCCTGACACCGTTCGCAGACGCGGCGGAGGCTGCCGATAAGGCGAGCGAAGAGCAAAATCGGTTGCTTGGCTCAGAACTCACGCCGGACGCATCTCCCGGCTGGGGAATCAAGCGTCGCCACCTCGATGCGGCCCGCGAGTTCCTTCGGGAGAACCCCCCAACCGAGGCACGCCCATGAATAGACTTGATAAAGCATCTTACCGCCGCCTTGTGCGGGCGGCCCGTCTGAACCACGAGGCGAAGACGTTGCCTCCGGTGGCCGGTTCGGTGAGGGACATTCGTGTCTGCCACCTGCCCTACCAGCCAGGGCCGTTCGTGGTCGGAATGATCGATAACGCCGAATCCCCGACAGGCGAGAGTAATGTCTGGCTCCGATCGGATGGCGCTTGGACCACGATAGACGGCGATCCTCTATGCACTCTCCAGATTGGCTCATGGAATCCACCGAACGACCAGCTATCCGACCGCCATGAATGAGACCTCGAAACCAAAGAGAACCGCTGAAGGCGGTTCGGATCAGCGTTTGGTTCGATTTTCGGCGGCCCCGGCAAACCACGTCGAAGTCAGCTGGGACGACGACGATGCCGCGCGGGCGGAGGGGAGCGAATACATCAAACACATGGCCGAAGCTGGATGGCGGCTGATCGACGAGCCGTGGCTATATAAGGGAAAATGGTGCGCCACTCTGATTTACACCGTCAATTGGGCCGAATCGGCCAAGCAGCGGAATTTCTGCGATGCGACGATCGCGGCCTATACCGGCCATGCGGATCATCGCCGAATGCAGTGGCTACATGATCAAACAGAAGGCTGGTCGAGCGTGACCCTGCGGATAGGCAGCCGCATCGTCGGCACCGCCGAGAGCATCCGTGCGGTAATTGATGCTGCTATCGATAAATCGAACCACTGATTCAACGACAGTTGTTTTTATTACCACCATGAAAGCCACGTCAAAAACCACCCCAAAGTCCGCCGCCCCACCACCGGGCGTGAACCGCGGCAACATGAAACCCGCCGAGATCAGGCCGCTTGTCATGGCCGCCCGGAAAGCCTTCGACCGGCAGTCCCAAGCCGGGCTTGTGGACGATGGCGAAACCTTCGATTCCTGGCGGCACCGCCAGTGCATGGATGCCGTCGGCAAACCCGGCCTCACCGCCTGCCACCATGACGATTTCCGGCCGCTCCTCGCCCATTTCCAAACCCTCGCCGGCGACGATGCCTCCGCATTCTCCAACCTCATCCGGACCGGCAAGCCGACCGACCACGCGGCCGATGGCGACACCCACGAGGCCCGCCGCACGCTCGCCCACCAAATCGCCGAGGCCCTGGCCGCCCATGCCTTCATCGCCCTCGCCGATCCCGCCTCACTCGACCCCGGTCAACTCGCCCGCCGCGCCGCCATCGAGGCAAAGGGCAAAGGGGCTGTCGGCGTCGGTTACCTGGTCTGGATCGCCCGCGCCAAAACCCGCCGTCCGAACCTCCAGCTCGGCAAGGACTGGCAGTCCGACCTGGCCGGGCGCTGCACCGCCCGTCAGCTCGCCGGCATCCGCAACACCATCATCAACCGCATCGCCGCCGCCGAGGGCGTGGGAAGCCCGCGGAACCGCAACAAGAGCCAACGAGGCCCCAAGGCCGCTCCGTTCTGATTTGCACGCCTCCTGCACCGCTCATGCAGCCCGTTTTCCCATATCCTGCATTTTTCTCAAAATGGTGTCCGTTCGCCCGGATTCGCCGTTTTTTCCCGGACTGCCCGTTGCCGCCCGGATTCCCGCCCAAAGCCCCTGTTTTCGGGCTTCTTCGGCATCTTCCGTGATCTTTCGGGTTTCTCAGATCCCATGTCCCTCTCGTGTCCACAAGACGCTGCCAGTTGAGGTTGGAAACGGGCGTGGCCCAAAGCTCGAAGGTGAGACTGGTCTTCGAGGATATGATGCCGTTCGGGAGATCGACGTAAGCCGAGATGTTGGCGGGGGTCTGATTGCCATTGGTGGTCCCCGGCAAGGTGAGCGCGGAGCCATTGAAGGTGGCTCCGTTTCCACGAATAGTGGCGGTGGCGTTTCCTACGAGATCGGGAACCGTGGTGCCGGACGGGGCGCTGCCCGCCGCGTTTCCGAATGACCAGCGGTGGGCGATGTGGGAAAGCGGGAAAACGGGGTTTGGGCCCGATGCGAAGCTGGCGCTGATCTCGGTCGGGGTCATCGCGTGGTTATAGACGCGGACTTCGTTGTAGGCGGCGTGCGTGTTGCGGTCGGCGCTCCAGAGCGAGCGGCCGAGCCAGTTGTTCACGTCCTGGATCTGGTGGAGGCGGAAGCTGGTATCGAGCGATGCGATGTGTGTGCCATTGCGATACCACGAGGCGCGGCCGCCGGTGGAGGCGAAGTTCCCCACACCGCTTTGGAAGGTGAGGACGTAGTGGTATTCGGTGCCGGCGGTGGTGGCGATGTTGGTGTCCGAGATACCGTATTGGCCGGTGTTGTCCCCTGCCCCGACACCGTTGATGCGGGTCTCGAAACGTTGCTGGCCGATGTTTCCCGCAGTGTTGCGTGAGAGGGTTAGCGTGAAGCCGTCGAAGGAACTGGTCGTGCCGGGCGCGGTGGTGGCCAGCCCGGTGATTTCGCCCGGAGCGCCAAGGCCATCGCCCGCTTGGGAGATGCGGCCGAAATCGAGGAGCCGCTGAAAGGATTGATAGCTGAGAGGTGTGGCCCAGATTTCAACGGTGAGGTTGGTTTTCGAGGAAATCAGTCCGTTGGGGAGATCGATGTGGGCGGAAATGACTGACGGTGCCTGGTTGCCGGCGGTCGTGCCCGGAAGAATGATCGAGGAACCGTCCGAAGTGGCACCCACACCGCGGATGGTCGCCACGGCGTTGCCGATGCTGTCGGTGTGAGTCGTGCCTGCGGGAACCGCACCGGCCGCCTGATTGAAGGACCAGCGATGAACCAGGTCGGCCTGGGTTTCCACATGCGCTGTGAGCATGAGACTGGCGAGCGCGACGGAGAAATGGCGTTGGGCGAACATGGATTTGGAGGGGGCATTTGATCCCCTGACGCTGAACCACGTCCGGGTACGAAAGGTATTTCTATAATCGATTCCGGAAAACCTGCAATCGGAACCTTGGCTGATGGCTGGACAGCGGGACTGCAAATCCCGATCCTCGGGGCATCCGACCCGCCCCAACCCATGTCAGAATTCCTCGTCATTCCCCGCCACGATCATGACTCTTTGGTTTCCAAAGCCTATCAGGCCCGCGGCTACACCGCTGACGAAGCCGCCGAGGGGGCGAAACTGGCCGCCGAGGCCGCCCGCCACGGCATCCGCACCCACCACGCGCTCAAGGCCTTGCATCTGGACCACCTGTTCGGTTCGGCTGCGGGCGGCTGCGTGCCCGGCGCGGAAATCGAGGTTCTGCCCTCTCGTTTCCCGGCCTCGGAGCGATGGAATGCGAACAAGAAACTCGGCCAGTCGGTCGCCTACCGCGCCATTGACCGCGCCATCGAGCTTGCCGACCAATACGGTATCGCCCAGATCGCCGTGGACAACGCCTTCCACTACCTGTGGGGCGGCGGCTACG
>CAZKQK010000054.1:0-32664 GCA_964554865.1 uncultured Luteolibacter sp.
AGAGCAGTTGGCTTTTAACCAATTGGTCCTGGGTTCGAGTCCCAGTCCTCGTACTCCTCCGTTTTCAGCGGCGCGCAAGGGTCTGCGCCGGGAACATCCGTTCAGCCGTAGGGCGTGTTCCAGACGCGCGGACAATGTTCGAACCCGTCCGGAGCGCCCCGTTTGCGGTTCGCGTGTTCGGTGACAAACGCCACCCATTCCTCGTCATACTTCGACATGAGGCGGCCGGCTTGCGCGGGGGGATTCGCGACGGCCACCCCTTGAGTGCCCGGATGCGCGCTCTTGACGGCATCCATCACAGGGTTGATTTCCGCTTTCATGTTCGATGTTTGTGGTTTTTCCGGGGGAAACCCGGACACCCGGAACCCTTGCACCGGTTTTGCGAAACCGCAAACCGCCAAGTGCGAAAATTTCGTCACCACCCGTCTTTCGCCCGCTTGCGATATGCCAGGGGGCTCATCCCCACCGCCTGCTTGAACTGCCGCGAAAAAGCCGATTGGTCCGAATAGCCGCAGTCCAGGGCGATCCGTGAGATCGGATCGCCACCCGCGGCGAGGCGCTGGCAGGCGGTATCGATCCGCACCTTCACCAGGTACTGGCCGGCCGTCACCCGGAACAGCGTGCGGATGCGCTGGTCGAACTGATAAACGGACATGCCCGCGATTTCCGCCAGCGCGGCCAACCGGAGCGGCTCATCATAGTGGCGGTGGATGTGATCGATCGCGGCGGACATCGCGGCGAAGTCCCCGTCCTGCGCACCCGGCGCGTGGAGATCGCGCGAGATCCCGCAAAGGCCCGCCACCCCGCCGCGCCTGCCGGGGATGGGCTCCTTGTAGGTGAGGCACCATCCGCTTTTCCCACCCGGATAAAGATGCAGCTCCAAGTGGTCGCGGATGGCCGCGCCGCCCTGCAGGATCGCCCGGTCCTGCGTCGCAAAGGCATTCCCGAACGGCGGGGGAAACAGCTCCTCCGCCGTGCGGCCGATCGCCTGCTCCCTGCCTTCCAGCCCGCAGCGGACGGCGAGCGTGTCGTTCACCGCCATGTAGCGGCCGGCCGCGTCCTTGATGAAGAACACGATGTCCGCCACGCCGTCGAACAAGCGGTCCACCGGCAGCATGCCGACGGTGGTTTCGAGAAACTGCTGGCGAAGGGTGGCGGCGGATTTCATTCGGACTCCGGCCGCAGTGCTTATGCGAAAACGACAGCCCGCGCTAGCGCATTCGCCTAGACCGGGGTGATAAAACGAGTGCCTGCCATGCGACAAGCGCCGCTGAGAATCATCGACTCCCACACCGGTGGCGAGCCCACCCGCGTGGTGGTCTCCGGTGGTCCCGGCCTCGGCCCCGGTCCTCTCGCCGAACGCTCGAAGCGCCTGCGCGGGGAGCACGGCTGGCTCCGCAGCGCCGTTTGCAACGAACCCCGCGGCCACGAGGCCATGATCGGCGCGCTGCTGTGCGAGGCCCACGCCCCGGACTGCGTCTGCGGCGTGATCTTCTTCAACAACGTCTCCACCCTCAACATGTGCATCCACGGCACCATCGGGCTGGTCGTCACGCTCGCCCACATGGGCAGGATCGGCCCGGGCACCCACCGGATCGACACGCCGGTGGGTGTCGTCACCGCCACCCTCGGCGCGGACGGAGCGGTGGAAGTCGCCAACGTCCCGAGCCACCGCCATGCGGCCGCCGTGCCCGTCGAGGTTCCCGGCTGGGGCGCCGTCACCGGCGACATCGCCTGGGGCGGAAACTGGTTTTTCCTCATCGATGGACAAGGCCCCGGGGTTTGTTTCGCCAACCTGGAGGCGCTCACCGCCTTCACCTGTGCTGTTAGGTCGGCGCTCGAAAGGCAGGGAATCACCGGCGCGAACGGCATGGAGATCGATCATATCGAATCCTTCGGCCCGCCCGCCGATCCTTCCGTGGCGGACAGCCGGAACTTCGTTCTTTGCCCGGGAAAAGCCTACGACCGCTCGCCCTGCGGCACCGGCACCAGCGCCAAGCTCGCCTGCCTCCACGCCGCCGGCAAGCTCGCGCCCGGCCAGACCTGGCGGCAGGCCGGCATCCTCGGCTCCGTATTCACCGGCAGCATCGAGCCGCTGCCGGACGGCAGCGTCATCCCGCGCGTCTCCGGCCGCGCCTGGGTGAATGGCGAGAGCACCTATCTCTTCGATCCCACCGACCCATTCCGCCACGGCATTCCGCCAATCATCTGACAAACACACCGATCCACCACCATGAGCATCCAATGGAAGGGCGTCATGCCCGCGACACTGACCCAGTTCAACGAAGACCTCAGCATCGACCACGGCCTGATGGCCGAGCACGGCAAGTGGCTGGTGGAAAACGGCTGCACCGCCATCGTTGCCCACGGCTCGCTCGGCGAGGGAGCCACCCTCGGCTTTGCCGAAAAGGTCGCGCTCCAGAAAACCTACGTCGAGGCCCTGCCGGACACCCCGATCATTCCCGGCGTCGCCGCGCTTTCCACCAGGGAGGCCGTGGACCTCGCCAAGGCCGCCAAAGACAACGGCTGCCGCGGACTGATGGTGCTTCCCCCATACCTCTACGCGTCCGACTGGCGCGAGATGAAAACCCACATGAAGGCCGTCATCGGCGCGACCGACCTGCCCTGCATCATTTATAACAATCCGGTCGCTTACAAAACCGACTTCACGCCCGCCCACATCAGGGAACTCGCCGACGAACTGCCGAACGCCGCCGCCGTCAAGGAATCCTCCGCCGACGCGCGCCGCATCGCCGGCATCCGCGAGCTGTTAGGCGACCGCCTGGCACTCGGTGTGGGCGTGGACGACTGCGCGCTCGAAGGTTTCGCCATGGGCGCGAAATTCTGGATCACCGGCGTGGGCGACGCCTTTCCGGCATATAACGTGCGCCTCCTGGAACTCGGCACCAGCGGCCGCATCGAGGAAGCCATGCCCATTTACCGATGGATGCTGCCGATGTTGCGCATGGATACCGTCGTCAAGTTCGTGCAGCTTATCAAGCTCCAGCAAACCCTCGCCACCGGCGGAAAGCTCGGCAACAACCGCGTGCGCCCGCCGCGCCTCGAACTCGCCGGCAGCGAACTCGCCGAGGCCACCGCCATCATCGGGAAAGCCATCGCCACCGCTCCCGCCCTGTGACCCCCCGTGGCGCGGTCATACCGCCCGCCGCCATCCGGACATCCCTCACTCCACCTTCCATTCACATGACACTCCTCGGCACCTCCATCATCGGCTTTTCCCGCTCAACCAGCACCACCGCCTGCGGCCGCGGCGTGAATCCCGCCACCGGCGAGGCGCTTGCCCCCGAGGTCTTCGCCGCCAGCGAAGCGGAGGTGGAAACCGCCACCCGTCTCGCGGCCGAAGCGTTTCCCGCCTACTCGGCTCTAACAGGAAAGCGCCGCGGCGAATTCCTCCGCGCCATCGCCGCGCGCATCGAGGCCATCGCCGATGACATCGCCGCGCGCGGACCTCTCGAAACCGGCCTGCCGGAAGCCCGCATGCGTGGCGAGACCGCACGCACCACCGGCCAGCTCCGCATGTTCGCCGCCCTCATCGAGGAAGGCTCGTGGGTGGACGCCCGCATCGAGCGCGCCCAACCGGACCGCCAGCCGCTGCCCAAGCCGGACATCCGCTCGATGGCGGTTCCGCTGGGCCCCGCGGCCGTGTTCTGTGCCAGCAATTTCCCGCTCGCCTTCTCCGTCGCCGGTGGCGACACCGCCTCGGCCCTTGCCGCCGGGTGTCCGGTCATCGTTCTCGCCCACCACTCGCATCCCGGCCTCGCGGAAATGGTCGGCTCCGCCATCATGGAAGCGGCCCGGGAAACCGCCATGCCCGAGGGGGTTTTCTCACTGCTCTTCGGCGGCGGGCGCGGCGTTGGCCAGGCCGTGGTGAGACACCCGGTCATCCAGGCCGTCGGCTTCACCGGCTCGCGCGCCGGAGGCACCGCGCTCATGGCCACCGCCGCCGCCCGCCCGCAGCCGATCCCGGTTTACGCGGAAATGAGTTCCATCAACCCGCTCGTCATCCTCCCCGGCGCCCTCGCCAGGGCTGAGGAGGCCCTCGCCGAGGCCTTTTACGCCTCGCTCACCATGGGCACGGGCCAGTTCTGCACCAATCCGGGACTGGTGTTTCTAACAGAAGGAGTCGGCGGCGCGTTTCTGACAAAACTCGCGGCGCTCGTCGCTACCGGAGCGCCCGGCACCATGCTCAACGCCGGCATCTGCAAGGCCTATCGGGAGGCCGCGTCCGCCATCGGCTCCATCCCCGGAGTGGAAACCCTCGCCCGCTCCGCAAACGGGTGCGGCCACGGCCAGGCAGCGCCTGCCGCCTTCCTCGTCTCCGCCAAGGACTTCGCCTCCAACCACGCGCTGCAAGCCGAGATGTTCGGCCCCGCCACGCTCATCGTCCGCGGATCGATCGGTGAAATCACCGCCGCCATCGCCGCGCTCGAAGGCCAGCTCACCGCCACCCTGCACGCCACACCGGAGGAACTCGCAGCCAATCCGGAACTTGTCGGCGCCCTCCGCAACCGCTGCGGACGCCTGCTCTTCGGCGGCTTCCCCACCGGCGTGGAAATCTGCTCCAGCATGGTCCACGGCGGACCCTTCCCCTCCACCTCCGATGGACGTAGTACTTCCGTCGGCACCATGGCCATCCACCGCTTCACCCGCCCCGCCGCCTGGCAGAACTTCCCGGACGCGGCGCTTCCCGCCGAACTGAAGGACGGGAACCCTCTGGGCATCACCCGCCAGGAGGCGTGAGATCGTCTTTCCTTGCAAAATGACCGTATTTCCGCTCATGGAAATGAGCGTCGACCCAGTTCAAGTCGAAGTGCCTGGGTGTGATTGATCGGGTGGAGAAGGAAAAGTCCCGCGTGACCATCACCCGCCACGGCCGTCCGGCGGCGGAGTTGGTTCCGGTGTTTTCGGGTTCGCCAGGCGCGCTGTTCGGCCGGGCGAAGGACATGACGGAAATCCACGGTGATCTCCCCCAAACCGATGAACACTGGGACGCCGAGGATTGAAAACCTGGTCGCGGCGGTGATTTCCGCCATTTCGCGGTGGGAGGTTTCCCCCCTTCACCCGGTTTTCATCATACGGGTATCGCCAGCGGGGCCGGATGGGTCTATGAGGCGGGCGCAAGCCGCCCGATGTCAGCCAAAGCCACAGGAAAAGTCAGCGCCGCCGTGATGGCGAGCCGGGTGCTCGGCTTGTTGCGGGAGATGCTTTTCGCCGGGTTGTTCGGCGGCAGCAAGTGGATGGATTGTTTCTATCTGGCCTTCAAGGTGCCGAATCTGCTGCGGGATCTCTTCGCCGAGGGCGCGCTGTCGCAGGCGTTTGTGACCACGTTTTCCAAGACGCTGAAAACGGAAGGGGAGAAACCGGCGTGGCGGCTTGCCAACAGGATGATGACGCTGGCGGCGGTGTTCATGAGCGGCGTCACGCTGTTGGGGATGCTGGCCGCGCCGTGGATCGTGGATCTCCTCACCTCGCTCTCGCGTTCCGGCGCGTCTCCGCGGAGTTACGATCCGGAGGAGATCGCGCTGACGGTGACGATGGTGCGGGTGATGTATCCGTTCATCCTTCTCGTTTCGCTCGCGGCGCTGGTGATGGGGATGCTCAACGCGAAGAACGTCTTCGGCATGCCGGCGCTCTCGTCGTGTTTCTTCAATCTCGGCTCGATGATCGGCGGCGCGGCCCTCGGCTGGTGGATGGACCCCACATGGGGGAAAGACAGCCTGATCGGATTCTCCGTCGGGGTGGTGATCGGCGGCATGGCGCAGTTGGTTTGCCAGTTTCCCTCGTTGAGGCGCGCGGGCTACCGTTTTGCCGCGGATTTCCGGTGGCGGGATTCCGGCGTGCGGCGGATCCTGCGGCTGATGGTGCCGGCGGTGATCGCCGCCTCGGTGGTGCAGGTGAATGTGGTGATCAACGCGATGTTCGCGTATGGCGTGGGCGAGGGCGCGGTGAGCTGGCTGAGTTATGCCTTCCGCCTGATGCAGCTTCCCATCGGCGTGTTCGGAGTGGCGGTGGCCACGGTCACGCTGCCGGCGCTTTCGCGCGCGGCGGTGGATGGCATTGGCGCGGAGTTCAGGCCCACGCTGGTGAAGGGGCTGCGGCTGGTGGCGTTTCTGGTGCTGCCGTCCGCCATCGGGCTGGTGCTGCTGGCGGGGCCGATCGTGAGCGTGCTCTACGAGCGCGGGGCCTTCGATGCCACGGACCGCGAGATGACCGCCGCGGCGCTGCGCGCCTACGGATACGGTCTGGTGTTTTACTCCTGGCTGAAGGTGATCCAGCCGGCGTTTTACGCCATCGACAAACGCTGGCTGCCGATGATCGTCAGCATCCTCGCCCTCGGCGCCAATCTCGGGCTGAACTGGTTCTTCGTCTTCGTGATGCGCTGGGGCCACGAATCGCTGGCGCTCACCACAAGTATCAGCGCGACGGTGAGTTTCCTCATTCTTTATCTCGCCATGCGGCGCTTCGCAGGCGGGCTGGGCACGGCCGGGTTGTTGGGCGCGCTGTTCAGGATCGCCATCGCCGGCGCGGTGATGGGCGGCGTCTGCCTCACGGCAAACGCCTTCTTCTTCCACGACCCCGCACAGCTTCCGCTCTGGCCGCGGGCCGGCGGACTGGCGGCGACGGTGGGAGTGGCGGCCGCCGTTTACTTCGCCACCGCCCGCTTGCTGCGGGTGACCGAGGCCACGGACGCGCTGGCCATGGTGATGCGGCGGCTCGGCAGGTGATGGAGCGATGAAACACGGGAGCGGTGTGGGGTTTTCCGGGTAAAAAGGTTCGATCCCCGGGCGGGAATGCCGTAGGGAAGCGCGGTCATCCGTCCGCCAGCCCGCATCCGTCATGTCCTACCGCACATCACCCGCCGACCTCGAGGGCATGCCGCCGGGCGTGCCGCACATCATTGGGAACGAAGCCGCCGAGCGTTTTTCCTTTTACGGGATGAAGGCGGTGCTGGCGGTGTTCATGGTGCAATACCTGCACCTGATGGACGGCCGCGGCACGGGATCGATGAACGAGGCGGAGGCCACGGCCAGGGTCCACCTTTTCAACGGCGCGGTGTATATCACCCCGCTGTTAGGCGCGCTGCTGGCGGACATCCTGATCGGCAAGTACCGCACGATCATCGCGCTTTCGCTCGTCTATTGCGCCGGGCACGCGGCGCTGGCCTGCATGGGGGTTTTCGGAAACTCGTCGTGGTGGCTCGCGGCCGGTCTCGGTCTGATCGCCCTCGGCTCCGGCGGGATCAAACCGTGCGTCTCGGCCCACGTCGGCGATCAGTTCGGTTCGCGCAATTCGCACCTGCTGCCGAAGATTTTCAACTGGTTCTACTTTTCCATCAACCTCGGGGCCTTCGTTTCCATGCTGCTCACGCCATGGCTGCTGGAGTGGCACGGACCGCACTGGGCATTCGGCGTGCCGGGCGTGCTGATGGGCCTGGCCACCATCGTGTTCTGGATGGGCAGGAAGCGCTTCATCCACGTGCCTCCCGGCGGGAAACGCTTCTTCGACGAGTTGTTCAGCGGCGAGGGCATGATGGCGATCCTCAAGCTGCTGCCGCTCTATGTTTTCGTGGCGATCTTCTGGGCGCTCTTCGACCAGACCGGCTCCACATGGATCTTCCAGTCCCAGGACATGGACCGGAACTTCCTCGGCTTCGAGTGGCTGCCCTCGCAGATCCAATCGCTCAACTCGGTCTTCGTGCTGACCTTCATCCCGCTCTTCGCCTACGTCGTCTATCCGATGGGCGACCGGGTGTGGAAACTCTCGCCGCTGCGCAAGATCAGCCTCGGATTGTTCATCATGGTGGGAGCCTTCGCGCTGGTGGCGCTGATCCAGCAGTGGATCGATGCCGGCCAGCGTCCGGGCATCGTCTGGCAGATCCTCGCCTTCGCGCTGCTCACCGCGGCGGAGATCATGGTTTCCATCGTCGCGCTGGAATACGCCTACACCCAGTCGCCCAAGACGATGAAATCCCTCGTCATGTGCCTCTATCTGGCCTCGGTGGCGCTTGGAAACTTCCTTGTCGCCGGTGTGAACCATTTCATCCAGATCCCGGACAGCGCGGCGGCCCAGCTTGAGGAAGCCGTGGCCAGGCTTCCGCAGGACTGGCGCAATGATCCCCGCACCATTTCGCTGCCGGGGCACGATGGCGTGACCGGCACCCGGGACGACCTGATCCAGCGGCTCAAGGAGGGCGTGCCGGTGGCCTTGGAAATCCCCGGGCAGCAGACATTCGATCGCGCCGCTTCGATCATCGAGGGCATGGTCGCGGAAAACGGCGGGAGTTTCCCCGCGGAAGCCGCCGCCGCGCCGAAGCTTGCCGAACTGCGCGATCCCTGGGGAGCGCCCATCCGTTACAACATCCTCAACTCGTCCCGCGTCCGCCTCATCAGCGATGGCCCGGACCGCAAGGCGGGCACGCGCTGGGACATCGGCATGACCATCGACCTGCCGGAGAAACCAAAGGCCAAATCCGCATCCTGGTCCGACCGTTTCCACCCGGCCGAGCCGTGGCTGGAACGCCGCAAGCGCGAACTCGGCATCCAGACCGCCAAGGAGGCGGAAGCCGCGCCCGCCCCGTTCACCCGCAGCGCCTTCTGCGGAGGCCAGACCCGCATGCAGGGCGCGGCTTACTTCCGCTTCTTCACATGGCTGATGCTCGGCACCGCCATCGCCTTCATCCCTTACGCCATGCTCTACCGGCCGAAGACCTACCTGCAGGATTGATTTCCGCGCGGCGGCGCACCTGCGCCCTTGCATCGCCGCCACCCGGCGTTTACATCCCGCGCCGCCATGGCCTCCATCAACTCGAATTTCCTCAAACTCAAAGCCGGTTACCTGTTTCCCGAAATCGCCCGCCGCGTGAAGGCCTACAGCGAGGCAAACCCGGACAAGGCCGCGCGCATCATCCGCTGCGGCATCGGCGACGTGACCGAGGCCCTGCCCCCCGCCGTGGTGAGGGCCATGCACGAGGGCGTGGATGAAATGGCGGACCGCTCCACCTTCAAGGGCTACGGCCCGGAGCAGGGATACGGGTTCCTCCGCCAGGCCATCGTGGACAACCAGTTCGCCGGCCTCGGCATCTCCGCCGACGAGGTCTTCGTCTCGGACGGCTCCAAGTGCGACACCGGCAACATCCTCGACATCTTCGGCAAGGGCAACGTCATCGCCATCACCGATCCGGTCTATCCGGTCTATGTCGATACCAACGTCATGGCCGGCAACACCGGCGACGCGGACGAGAAAGGCGCCTACGCCGGGCTGATGTATCTGGAGTGCGACGCATCCAACAAATTCGTGGCGGATGTGCCCTCACGGAAGGCGGACATCATCTATCTCTGCTTCCCCAACAACCCGACGGGAGCCGTCGCCACCCGCGCGCAGCTTGAGGCATGGGTCCGTTACGCGAGGGAAAACGATTCGATCATCCTCTTCGACGCCGCCTACGAGGCCTTCATCCGGGATCCGGAGATCCCACGCTCGATCTTCGAGATCGAAGGCGCGAGGGACTGCGCGATCGAGTTCCGCTCGTTCTCGAAAAACGGCGGCTTCACCGGCGTGCGCTGCGCCTATGTGATCATCCCGAAAACCGTCACCGGAGAGGCCGATGACGGCAGCCGCGTGCCGCTCCAACAACTCTGGAGCCGCCGCCACAGCACCAAGTTCAACGGCGCGTCCTATCCGGTCCAGAAGGCCGCCTCCGCCGTGTTTTCCCCGGAAGGGAAACAACAGGTCGCCGAACTCATCGGCCACTACATGGGAAATGCGAAACTCCTCCGCGATGCCGCCGCGGCCGCCGGGCTCCCGGTCTTCGGCGGTGAGAACGCGCCCTACGTCTGGGTCGGCTGCCCCGCGGGACTCAGCTCGTGGGACATGTTCGACAAGATGTTAGGCGAGGCCCAGGTGGTCATCACCCCCGGCTCCGGCTTCGGCTCGGCCGGCGAAGGCTACTTCCGCATCTCCGCCTTCAACTCCCGCGCCAACGTCGAGGAGGTCTGCCGCAGGCTCAAGGCGCTCGTCGCCTGAGTTCCTTCAGCCTTTGTGCAAACCCTGAAATCCAACGTTCATCCGCGGTTGATTTCCTTTTGCGGGACCAAACGGCCTCCGCCTCCGCCATGCGGCGGGAACCGGTGCAACCGCGAGGTGAGGGAAGCGCCTGGTCGCAAGCGCCGCGCCGAGCGCCACCTTTCCCGGCCGGAACCACGCCCAGGCGCAATCGGGCACGATCCGCGGCGGAAACGCGTTGGCGAGCGATGTCAGGAACCGCGCGCCGGGATATCTCCGTCGCGGCACCTGACGGGCGGGCTTTTCCGGAGAGGCTCAGTATCTCATCACCTTTGACAGGAATCTCCGGCACGGCTCGGTGCGGGCGCCGGAAAACAACTCGTCGGGTGACGCGATCTCGGCCACGCGCCCGGCGGCGATGAAGGCCACGCGGTCGGCCACCGCCTTGGCGAAGCCCATCTCATGCGTGCTCAGCATGATGTCCTGGCCCGCCTCGGCGAGTTCCTGGATGAGTTCGAGCACCTCGGCGGTCATCTCCGGATCCAGCGCGGACGTGGGTTCGTCCAGAAACAGGATCTCAGGCTTGCGGGCGACCGCGCGCGCGATGCCCACCCGCTGCTGCTGGCCGCCGGACAACTGGGATGGCAGCTTGTGCGCGTGTTCCAACAGGCCGAAGCGCCCGAGCGCCCGCTCCGCCATCGCACGCGCCTCATCCGGCGCATGGCCATGCGCCTTTTCCAGTGGCAGCGCGATGTTGCGCATGGCATCGAGGTGAGGAAACAGGTTGAACTGCTGGAACAGGAAACCGTTGCGCCGCCGGTAGTCCAACAAGCCCGCGGCGGTGGCCGGAAGCGGCGCGCCATTGATCGCCACCTCGCCCGCGTCCGGTGTTTCCAGCCCGCCGAGCACGCGCAGCAGTGTGCTTTTCCCGCCGCCCGAGGGGCCGATGAGCGCCAGCACGCGGGCTTCCCCCACGGCGAGCGATAGCCCGTCGAGCGCGATGCCCGTGCCATAGCGTTTGGCCAGACCGCCGACTTCAAGTTTCATGGCGGAGTCGTCGTTCAAGCCAGCGGGAAAGCCATGCCACCGGCAGCGTGAGCACGAGATAGCCGATGGCCAGCGGCACATAACCCTCCAGACCGGCGTAGGAGCGTGATATGAAATTGCGCGTGTTATAAAAATACTCCGCCACGCCGATCACGTTGAGCAGCGAGGAATCCTTGATGAGCGAGACAAACAGTCCGGCCATCGCCGGCAACACGCGCCGCAGCGCCTGCGGGAAGATGACAAAACGATACGTCTGCATGCGGTCGAACCCCACCGCGCGCGCCGAGTCCCATTGCGCCTTCGGAATGCTTTCCACCCCGCCGCGCAGAATCTCGCCCAGATACGCTCCCTCGAAGAGCGAGAGCAGCAGGATGCCGATGAGCAGCTTGTCATCCCGGCCCGCGTCCGCCAAAGGCCGCGAAACCAGCGGCGCGAAGATGACAAAATATCCGAACAACAGATGCACCAGCAGCGGCGTGTCCCGCACAAACTCCAGAAAGGCGCGGCAGCACCAGCGCACCACCACCAGCGGCGAACGCTGGCCTAACAGAAACAACAGCCCGAACACCACGCTGCCGAAAAACGCCGCCACCGAGATGCCGAGAGTGACCAGCCAGCCGCGCCACAGCGTTTCCCGGTATTCCCAGGCCTTTCCCCAGTCGGCGTGCCCGCCCAGCGCGCCGAAGACCGCCGTGAAGCACGCGCCCAGCAGCACGGCGATGCCGAGCGCGGCGGCGATGTTGGCGATGACAAGGCGTTTCGACATGCCGGTCCGTCAACGCAGGATGAATGGAATGCCCGCCGCCTCGAGAAACCGTTTCTCATCCGCGAGATAGCGGTCGCCAAGCTCCGAGAGGCCGCCCCGCCCGCGGAATTTTGTCAGAAACGCGTTCACCCCGGCGCGCAGGCCGTCATTGCCCTTGGCGATGCCGACCGCCCACGACTCCTCGACGAAGGGCTCGAGCAGACCGCGGCTGGTTTCCCTGTTTTCATTGGCGTAGCGGAAGACGCTCAGTTGATCGTAGATGAAAGCGTCAGCCCGCCCCTGCACCACCTCCATCACGCAGGAGGACGGGTTCTCAAACACCACGCGCTTCGCCTGCGGCAGATTCGCCGCCGCCCAGGACTCGCCGGTGGTGGCGGCCTTCACGGAGACGACGCGGCCGGGTTTCCGCAAGTCCTCCACGGACTTCACACCGGACTCCCTCGCCACCAGCAGCGCGAGACCGGTGAAGGCATAGGGCTCGGAGAAATCGATCGATTCGCGCCGTTCGTCGTTGGCCGTCATCGACGAGATCACCAAATCGATGTTGCCGGTCTTGAGCGCCGGGATCAGGCCGGAGAAATCCATCGGCGCGATCCGCAGCGGGCGGCCGAGATCGGCGGCAAGGGCTTCGGCGATTCGCACGCTCACGCCATCCGGTTCGCCCGCCTTGTCCTGCATCTCGAAGGGCGGGTAACTCAGGTCCATGCCCACGCGCAGCGCGGATGATCCGCCTGCGGACCGGGATTTCCCGCATCCGGCGAAGACCGGCGGAGAAACCCCGCAGCAGGCGGCGAGAAAGGTGCGGCGGCGCATCATGCGCGCAAGCTAGCCGATCGGCCGCCGAATCAAAGCCGATAGTGGCGCATGTCCGGCATCCGTTTCCGCCACACCCCGCGCGGCGGCGACCGGAACCCGGGACTCATCGGCCCGAATGGGAAAACAAAACCGCGGCTTCACGCGGATGTTCGGAGAGCCGGGTCGGATTTCGGATTCACCCGCAAGGGTTCCGCGCACATTCGCATAAGGCTCCCAAACCCAACGTCCATCCGCGGTTCGTTTCCTTTTCCACGACCAGGGAATACCGCATCCGCATCGGCGCGGACTCCGTCATATCGGCGGACGGCCGCTGAACCGGAAATGATATCATTTCACCTCGATCGCCAGACGGGCCTTGCCCTCCGGATCCCTGGCCGCGTCCGCCTTCCAGTTGATCGAGAACCCCTGGTGAAGCGGCTGCTCCCTGGAGTTCCATAATGTCATCGACGAATTGGGACTCGCGGTGAACACCAGCTTCTTTCCCCGATAGGCGGACGCATCGAATTCGACCGCGCCGATGCCCGGACCGTTCACTTCCTTGCTGTCCGCCACCACCGCCTGACCGAGCGTGTGTTTCACCCGCTTTCCGTCCGTCCATTTCAGTTCGAGACTGTCATCCCTGAGCTTCTTCTCAAATGCCTTCTCCGCCCTCTTGTCGCCCAGCTTCTCGTTGCGGTACAGGCTGGGTATCCTCACGCGGATGCCGAACGCGGCCGGATTTTTGGTCAGCGTTCCCGCGTCGGTCATGCGGCCGCCTATCAGAATGATCCCGCGGTTCTGCTCGATGTTCAGCTCGAAGGCCGCGTCGCCCGTCACCATGCCCTTCACCCGCACCTTCTCCAGCTTGTCGGTCGCGGGCTCCTTCCCTTCCAGCGTCTCCACCTTGACCTGCCTCATCACCGCCTTGCCCTCCGCCACCGTTTCCTCGATGCCCGCCTGGATGTCGATTTCCAACTGATGGGTGATCGCCCCGCCCCTTTCATTGAGTATCGAGAGAACGATTTTCCCCTGAGAACTCAGACCGATCTGGAATTTCTTGCCGCTGTAGGCGGCGTAATAACCGATCCAGGGCTTCTCATTCAATGACGCGAGCTGGCCATGCGCGGCGGGCACGCAGCAAAGTCCGAGAATAAGGGCGGCGGCAAAACGGGGCGCGGTTTTCACATCCCGAGCAAAGCGCAAGCGCCGCGAGCCCGCCAGCGAAAATCTCACAGATACGATGTCAGCGAGTCCACCGTATCCTGATCAAGCCGCCGCACCAGCGTGATCACCAGCGTGATCATGTTGAGATAGTCGTTCAGATCGATGATGGCATTGTGCGAATGGATGTAGCGCGCCGGCACTCCGAGCACGATGCTCGGCACGCCGTGGTTCGCCAGATGGACCGATCCCGCATCCGTGCCGCCGCTGCGGCGCACCGTCACCTGGTGCGGGATGTTTTCGGCCGCGGCGATCTCGATGGCCAGCCGCGCCAGCCGCGGATTGGCGATCGCCGTCGGGTCAAACATCCGGATCTGCACCCCGCCACCCAGCCGCCCCTGGCTGTCGGCCCTGGAAAAACCCGGCGTATCATCCGCGGGCGGGCCCTCCAGAATCAGCGCGACGTCCGGTTTCGCCATCGCCGCCGCCGTTTTCGCCCCGCGCAGCCCCACCTCCTCCTGCACCGTGCCGCACAGGACCAGCCGGTTGGGATGCATCGATTGCGCGAGCATTTTCCCCGCCTGAATCACCCCCGCCATGCCCACCCGGTTGTCGAAGGCCTTGGCCATGAAGTAATCCTCCCGCGCCATCGCCGTGAAATCGGATTGCGGCGCGATCGGATCACCGAGCGATATGCCCAGCTCCTCCTTCGCGAAACTCCGCGAGTCCGCACCCACATCGATGAACATCCGGTCCATCGCCATCACCTGCCTGCGCTGCGCCTCCGGCAGGAAATGCGGCGGCCGCGAGCATACCACACCCGGAATCTTCTCGCCGCCGCGCGTCAGGATCTCCACCCGCTGGGACAACAGATTGTGCTCCCACCAGCCGCCCACCGGCACGAACTGGATGAAACCCTCCGCCGTGATGTTCTGCACCAGGAAACCCACCTCATCCATGTGCCCCGCCACCATCACCCGCGGACCCTCGCCGCCCGTCTCGCAGAAAACCGATCCATTCCGGTCCGTTTCCAGATCCCCGCAATCCTCCAGCTCGTCCACGAAGATCGCCCGCACCTCATCCTCGTGACCGGGCACCGCGTGCGCCTCCGTGAGTTCCTTCAGCAACGATACCGCCTTGTCTCTCATGCCGCCGAATGTGCCCGCGCGCCCCGCCGTTTCCAAGCGCCAACTTGACCCGGCCGCGCCGCCGCCACCCCCGCCGAATCGCGTTCACGGGGGTTGACGCCGGGGCATGCCCGACTACAGCTATCCGCCATGCAAGCCGACACCGATCCAGCACCAGCCGCCGAAACCCCGGAGGCAGCCGTTCCGGACACCATCGAATCCCCCGCCGCCGAAACCCCGGCGCCCGACCCCTGGGAGGAACTCGAGGCCGATGTCTCCAAATGGAAGGAACTCTCGCTGCGCACCGCCGCGGAAATGGACAACCTCCGCAAGCGCACCGCCCGCGAGCGCGAGGAAGCCATCCGCTACGCCAACCAGCGCCTCCTCGAAGACCTCCTCCCCGTCATCGACAACTTCGAGATGGGCATGCAGGCCGCCTCCCGGGACACCAAGTCCATGATCTACATCGGCATGGACATGGTCCGCCGCCAGCTCAACGACTTCCTCAGCGCCCAGGGCGTCGAGGAAATCCCGGCCACCGGCATGTTTGATCCGAACCTCCACGACGCCGTCGCCCAGGAAGACTGCGCGAAGGGCGAGGAAGGCCGCATCCTGCGCGTCACCCGCCGCGGCTTCAAACTCCGCGACCGCCTCCTCCGCCCGGCCTCGGTCGTCGTCTCCAAACTCCCGCCGGAAGCCGCCCAAGCGTGATCCCAGCCATGCCTGAAAAACGTGACTACTACGAGATTCTCGGCGTTTCCCGGGACGCCGGTGCCGACGAGATCAAAAAGGCATACCGCAAGCTCGCGGTGAAGTTCCACCCGGACAAAAACCCCGGCGATCACACCGCCGAGGAAAAGTTCAAGGAACTCGGCGAGGCCTACGAGGCCCTCAGCGATCCGGACAAACGCGCCGCTTACGACCGCTACGGCCACGCCGCCTTCGGTGGCGGCGGCCGCCCCGGCGGCGGTTTCCATGATCCGATGGACGTCTTCTCCCAGATCTTCGGCAACGCCTTCGGCGGCGGCTTCGAGGAATTCTTCGGCGGTGGCGGATCACGCCGCAAAGGCTCCGGCAAGCAACGCGGATCCGATCTCCGCTACGACCTCGAAATCACCCTTGAGGAAGCCGCCAGGGGCGTGGAAAAGGAACTCGAAATCGAACGCTACGTCCCCTGCGAACCCTGCGGCGCGCGCGGAACCAAGGGCTCCGGCGGCGTCAAGGTCTGCCCCACCTGCGGCGGACGCGGCGTCGTCGCCCGCCAGGCCGGCATCTTCATCCAGCAATCCACCTGCCCCGAATGCCGCGGCGCGGGTGAAACCATCTCGGATCCCTGCAATTCCTGCAAGGGCGAGGGCCGCGTCCAGCGCGACAGCCGCATCAAGCTCCGCATCCCCGCCGGAGTCGATACCGGAACCCGCCTCCGTTCCTCCGGAAATGGCGACGCCGGCGTCCGCGGCGGTTCCGCCGGCGACCTCTACGTTTTCCTCCACGTCCGCGATCACGATGTCTTCCAGCGCGACGATGCCGACCTCTTTTGCGAGGTGCCTCTCACCTTCTCCGTCGCGGCCCTCGGCGGCGAACTCAAGGTGCCCACCCTCGACGGCCAATCCTCCATCAAGATCCCCGCCGGAACCCAGGGCGGCACCGTTTTCCGCCTCCGCGAAAAAGGCATGCCCTCCCTCAACAGCGGCCGCCGCGGCGACCTCAACGTCCGCGTCCAGGTCGAGGTCCCCACCAGGCTCAACCAGGAGCAACAGGACAAACTCCGCTCCTTCGCCGAATCCATCGGCGAACACAATTCACCCATGCAGGAAGGCTTCTTCCAAAAGGCGAAACGGTTCTTTGACCGGTAAGGAGTGACGGCACTCCTCTCGTCATTCCGTTGTCACATGGGGACAAGAGCGTCCCCGCTCCCCACCCGCCATGCCCCGCTTCCACCTCCCGCCCCAGGATTGGCCCTCCGCCACACTCGGCGGCGATGAGGCGAAACACCTCACCCAGGTCCTGCGCATCAGACCCGGGGAGACCGTCACCGTCTTTGACGGCCACGGCCGCCGCGCCTCCGCCGAAGTCATCACCTGCGCGCGCGACCAGGTTTCCCTCAAGCTCGGCGAGCCCGTCGCCACCGCCCCGCCCCGCCCCGCCATCACCCTCGCCCAGGCCATTCCCAAGGGCAAAAACATGGAACTCATCGTCCAAAAGGCCGTCGAACTCGGCGTCGCCGCCATCCAGCCGCTCGTCACCGCCAACACCATCGTCCACCCCGGCGGGGGAAAGTCCGACAAATGGCGCCGCATCGCCCTGGAAGCCTGCAAACAATGCGGCCGGGACACCCTCCCCCACATCGCCGATCCCCTGCCCTTCGACCGCTGGCTCGCCTCCCTTGAAAACCCGGACGCAACCGCCGGGAGCCTGCCCCTCATCGCCTCTCTCGCCCCCGGGGCAAAACCCCTCCGCGAAACCCTGCGCGCCCAAGCCTCCACCACCCCCCGCGCCGCCACCCTCCTCATCGGCCCGGAAGGCGACTTCACCCGCGCCGAAACCCGCGCCGCCATCGCCGCCGGATTCCTCCCCGTCACCCTCGGCTCCATCGTCCTCCGCGTCGAAACCGCCGCCATCTTCTGCATCTCCGCGCTCGGATATGAGTTTGCGGAATAGGGATCGGATGTTCGGAATCGGGATTTCCAGGCCGCGCCTGGGGAGAAACGGCCTTGCTGCCGTTTCCCGCCAATGCGAAGCCAATGCATTCGAAAGAGGACCCGTTCGGCCTCCAATTGCCGCGTTCGCGACCAAGGGCTACGGAATGATCGCGCTCCTCACCGTCTGTTTAATGACCTTCGGACGTTCGCTCGGGGCCGCCGGAATTCCCAAACTTGTCGAAGGATCGCCCCCTGATTTTGCCCCTGCCTCCTTGACACCCGTTTTATCGCTCCTATCAAAAAAGAAATATACATTCGTCTCATGCATCGGGTTTGTTTTTGCCATCCCTGGTGCATGATCCCTTTGCGGGATCATTCGGCTCTGGACGCCACAACGCGCCTTTGATCCGAATGGCCTTGTTGCGTCATTTATCGGGACCATGGTTGCCCTTCTGGCGGAACGGCCGGTTTCCCGTACTTGATACCCGCTTCGAAACAAACCCATGTCGGAATGCGGTCCGCGCAAGTCGAGCCATGACAACCGCCACCGATGGCTTTCGGCGGACTCCGCCACGGTTTGCGCCCCACCCCGTCTGTAACGGAGCGCGCCCCACCGGTAATGTCGCGCTTGCCCATCGCGGTCTCCCTGCCTGCCAAACCAACATGAAGCGCCACACCATCAAAACCGGGATGATCTCCGCGCGGAACCGCAAAAGGCGATCAAACGCCATTGCCAACAGGAGTATCCCGGACGCGGCGCGTTTCCGGATTGCGAGATTGCGGAAAACGCCAAGGGGAAGAGGGCGGCGGTCGGAGCGGCCGTCCGCGGACAAACGCGGACAAACGCGGAAGCCCGGACCGATCCCGATAAGCGCCTCCCCCGCAAGGCGCCCGGCGATCGCGTGCCTGTCCGGATTGGAGCTTGATTTCGCCGGCGCTCCGACTCCATCGTCCGTCGCAAGCATGATCGTCATTCCCCAGGTCATCGCAGCCATGATCATCGGCATGCTTTACTACATGCTTGCGGTGGCGATGACCGTTTACGACGGCATTCTCTCGATGATTTTCCAGCCGATCATGGGAGCCGTTTTCTCCGGGATTGCGATCATCCTGTTGCTGCTTCTTGGCCTGCCCATACGGATCGTCAGGAGAGTCAACACATGGTGGAGAGCGCATTGGTGGCTGCCATTCCCGCTCGGAACCATCGCGTTCGTCATGATGGTTCTCTCCTGGACGCCTGTTTTCAGGGTGCGGGTTATGAACCCCGGGTCTGGCGCGATGATGGATTCGTTTCACCCGGTGTTGGCAACCGGGGGATGGCTTTTGACCCTTTTCGCGGTCCTGCACTTTTACCCGCCCTTGTTTTTGCTCAAACGTTCCGGGCAAATCAATGGGGGGTAGCCATCACCTCACTCCATGTTTGCGGCTCCGGCGCGGGCACTACTGAAAAACCCTCACCACATGCGCGAGAATCACCATCAGGATGAGTCCGCCACAGAGGGTTGGCAGGGCGATGGCGCCCACGGGGTTTCTGCCGGATGAGAGGGTCTGGGAAAAGATCGCGAAGACGTGGATGAAACCGAGGGCCAGCATGGAGAACGCCGCCATCTTCTTGCCCTTAATCCGGATCGCGGAGTCCGGGAACAGGCTTGCCAGGCCCACCACGATCACGAACGCGGCGGCACCGGCCATCGCCGCCCAACCCGGGATCAGGGCGGTGCGGATCGCGAAAGCGGCGGTGTGGCGTGAGCATGCCCATGCCCGCATCCTGCCATACCCTGGCCACACTGGCGATTCCAAGATCGTCGGCGCGGATTGGAACCACCGGGGCATGGATCGGGTCGATGGCGTTGCCTGGCTTTCCGGTGGCTCTTCCCGGGCACATTCTGTCGAATCCTCAGGATTGGACGGACGGACTTAACTGCGGAGAACGCAAAAAGGGGTTTCTTTGTGTTCTCTGCGGTTCAATATCTTTTTTGTGCGGCCCAGCGCGGCCCCTTAAAGTTGGCATTACAATCGGCGTGCGCCATTTTCCTCCGGGCACAAGCCCTCACCGGATGTTGCTCCGGCGCCATCCTGTGGCGGGGATGCCACCGCAACCGGTTCAGAAATTGTTGGTGATGTTGTTGATGATGATGCCGCGGACATCTCCTTCATCGTGGTATTGCCAGATTTTGGCGGAGGAGAAGGACACCGTGCTTTGTTCCCATGGGGCGGGTCCGCCCCAGCCCGGCAGCCAGACGCCGAAGGTGAGTTGCGAGGCCATCGAGGGAACCCATGTCAGGTTGCTCGCCACCTTTTTGCCATCGAGGTAATGGTCCGCTCTCAATCCTTTGTAGACGGCGTAGTGGTTCGGGCCGAGTTTCTTCAGGGGATTGCCAACATAGGAATTGAAGGGAACCGCCTTGTCCCGCACCCAGTAAAAGCCGCCGTGTTCGATCGCTTGCGCGTCCGTCACGCCCGCAAGCGGGGACAATTCCGTGCGCCAGTCGGTGGTCAGTGTGTGATACTCGCCGTCGATCATTGGCACGACATCGAAGGACTGCACCTGACTGCGGGTTTGCAGGTAAGTGTTGTAAAGTCCGACATCGAAATTCCCTCCGGGGCCGAATTCGGGGAAGTCTATCTCGGCCCAATACTCGTTCGCCATTCCGTAGACTTTCATGTGTGGATTGTAGAGCGGCTGCTGTGGGTGGAAGGAATCGGGGTCCAGACCGTTCGGAACCGGAACGTAGCGGTATCCATACACCCACACGGCGGGAATGGTCCCGATGGGGCGCATCGGATCGGACGGACCTCCGGCGAGAGGCGTCGTACCGCCGATTTTCATGGTCACTTCGTAGCGACCGGACGCATGGAAGCCACGGGCGACCACCATGCCGCCGACGCGCGTTTTCGCGCCATTGTAGCCGGTCACCGGACCGGTGTAGTTGTCGCCATTGGCCTGGCAAACCAACACCGGACGGTGGCTTCCCCAAACGCGGTCGTTTTCCACACGGACGTTATCGGGGGTAACGCCGTTGTTGCCCTGTCCCCACATCTTCCGGGGGATGTACCATTTTTCCTCATCGATCCCGCCGCTGCTCCAGTCTTCCACCATCGCCAGTTCGGCGGTTGCGGGAAGGGCGGGAATTTCACTGGGTTCCGGGCCTCCGGGCGCGATGGCGGACGGAATTCCCCGCACACGGAAAAATTCGCGATCCGAGCCGAAAGACACCTCCGCTTTCATCGCAAGATAGCCCGGCGGGGCCGTGGTTTCCAAATCCCGCGTGGGAGTGATTCCATCGACGGGATCCCAAGAGCCCTGAAACGTGCCGTTTGTTTCCAACTGATAGTCCGCTCCGGCTTCGAGCTGGAGCCAGCGAAGCAGCAAGCCCCCGGTAGCGCTTCTGGTGGCGCTGAGGTGCGCTCCATCCGCCACCATCGGCGGAGTGCCGAAAAGGTATTCCGAGAGATTCGTGAAACCATCCCCATCCTGGTCCACCCACGCTCCACGGCGGGCCGAGTAGGGAATCCGAAGCGACCAATCGGCATAACTGGTGAAGCGCGGCACCTCGGCTTGTGCCGGATTCCATGCGAGCCACGCCATTTGTTGGGGATCGAGGGCTTCGTCGTAAATCGCCACATCGTCGATCAAGGTGGTGAAACCGCGTGTGGCCGATCCATAGCGGGAAGCAAGCGTCACTGCGGAAACGGTTTCCTCCGTCGTGTAAGGGATGGGATTGCCGCTGGCGACTCCATTCACATATAAGGTCACGGTGATCCCGTCCGCAACGATGCCGAGGTGATGCCAGGTGTTGCCCGTGATCGTGCCCAATGCGTGGCCGTCGGTCGTGGTGGCGCTGTTGAATTTGTAAAGCGCGATCCCGCCTCCCGGTCCTGTCGCCTCGATCACGAACCGCGCGTGGCCATCCGGGATGCCGATCGAAACGAAATCCGGCCAGCCATTCAGTTCCGGACTCCCCATATTGGCATAGACATGCATCGACAGCGTGAAGCGGTTGGTCTTCGCCTCCGTGCCCGCGAGCGAACCGGTGATGGCCCGGGATGTGTTGCGGACGAAACTGCCGGAAGCGCCGCCGAATTTGCCATTGGCGCTTTGGGTGACACCGCTGAACGAGTCCCAGCCGATGGCTTCGGAGCCGCTGTTCGCGCCCGGATTGCCCGCATCATCGAATGTATAACAGGCGACCAGTTCGGCTTGCGCGGAAGGACTGGCCGCCAAAAAGGCCAGCGGCAACGAAAGGAAAGGATGTTTTTTCATGATCGTGTCGATGGAATCGCCGGAGGCGCGTCCGCAGGGGAACGGGGAACGGGCGACCAGCCTTTCCCTTGGGATTGGCGGTTCAGTTTTTCAATGGTTGCCCATCGGTTCCGTAGCTGTCGGAGATATTGTCTTTGATGATGCCGCGAACATCACCCTCATCGCCGTATTGCCAGATCTTCACCGAGGAAAAGGAAACGGTGGACCGCTCCCATGGCGCGGGACCGCCCCAACCGGGCAGCCAGACGCCCATGGTGAGCTGGGCGGCCATGGACGGAACCCATGTCGGGTTTTCCGCCACTTTTTTGCCATCGAGATAATGATCCGCCCTCAAGCCCTTGTGGACGGCATATTGGTTCGGGCCGAGCTTCTTCAGGGGATTGCCAACATAGGAATTGAAGGGAACCGCCTTGTCCCGCACCCAGTAAAAGCCGCCGTATTCCGTCACCTGTGCGTCCGTCACGCCCGCAAGCGGGGACAATTCCGTGCGCCAGTCCATGGTCAGCGTGTGATACCGCCCGTCGATCATCGGTTTCACGTCATAAGTGCGCGTTTGGTGCCTGTTTTGCAGAAAGGTGTTATAGAGTGCCTTGTCGAAATTCCCGTCCTTGCCGAATTCGGGGAAATCGATCTCGGACCAGTATTCGTTCACCGCATCGCCGTAGGCTTTCATGTGCGGGTTGTAGAGCGGCTCCGATTTGTGGAACTCGCCGATTCCTTCCTTCGGCACGGAAACATATCGATAGCCATAGGTCCATACGGCGGGGACCGCTCCCCTCGGACGCGTCGGATCTTCCGGGCCTCCCTTGTATTTCCCGACAGAGCCGATTTTCATCACAACCTCATAACGCCCCGAGGCATAAAAATCCTGACTAACCACGATGCCGCCGACACGTGTGCGCCGGCCTTCATTGCCCAGCACCGGGCCGTCGTAGAGATCGCCATTCGCCTGGCAGATCAGGACATGCTTTTCCTTGCCGTCCACGATATCGCGCCCGATGCGGACGTTTTCCGGCGAGACGCCGTTGTTGCCTTGCCCCCATTGTTTGCGGGGGAGATACCAGCGTTTGGGGTCGATCTTTCCGCTGCTCCAGTCCTCCTGAAGCACGAGCTTCGCCGCGGCGGGGAGAGGCGGCGGCGTGGCATCGAAAGCGTCCGCCGAAATGCCGGGCAGAAACAACGTCCATGATAGTTTCAGAAGTGCGGAACGCATGTCATGTGTGCGGGTTTGGGGGGTCATCCGGTGAAAATGGCCGCTCATAAGGTTTTTTGGTGTGGATCGGGGTTTCGCGGATCGAAGCGGTGAAACCGTCCGGATGGGGGAAAATGACACCGGGCATCCCAATGCTTCAACGGGATCATGGCGGTCGGTTCATGAAACCATATTCACGGGATTGTAGTGGTTGGTTGAGCTGCCGGGAAATTGCTTTTGGGATGAAGGCCGTGGAAAGAGTCGGCGGCCGGACCGGAGGCGGGAAAAAGGGTTGTTCGGTCACGGAAAATCTCGCCGCCGCGTTGGGAGAGGATCTTGGAAACACCAAATGGTGGAACAACGGCGGCTTCCAGGGCGATCCGAACGCGAAGAACACCTTCGATCTGGGCACGGTGTTCACCGAGGCCATGGCGGCGGCGGAAAGTCCGGCTTCCATTGACCAGTTCCGGATGCAGGCGGAAACCCGCGAGCGGGTGAACGGCGGCAGCGGGGAGGTTTCGAGGGTGGCGCTGGGCCGGAACATCCCGGAGGTGCGCGGCCTGGTGCGCACCTTCACCAACCGCCTGTTTTACGGGGCCAGCGTGCAGACGGTGGTGCACGAGACCGGCCACGGCATGCTCAGGCGGGCGCGGGATGCCGGGGTCATCACCCGCGGGGACGAGCTGGCATTCGTCCGCGCCGTGGATTCCCTCATGGGCGAAACCGTCCTCAAGCGCGGCAACGCCAAGGGCGAGCGCCTCGCCCTGCTCGAACCCGGCCTCAGCGACGAGCAAGTCACCCCGCAGATGCTCGACGAGGCGATTGCGGAGATCCTCGAGGCGGAAATCCTGCGCACCCGCAAGCGGGCCAGGGACGCCAAGCCGCTGCGCGTCTCCAACGGCATCATTTCCCGCAACCTGCTGGCGATCTCCCGGCTCGCCCCCAACGCCACGGCCAAGTTCCGCGCCTTGATCGAGGCCGCGCGCGGCGTCTTCGGCCTGTCGTCCGCCCGCGCCCTGAAAATGAAACAGGCCGCCCGCGAGGGAACTTTCGACGAGGCCGCCCACGAAGCCTTCCTCGCCAAGCTGACCGGCCGCGACTGGCAGGCGGAACACGACGGAATGGTCCGCGACGAGCACGCCGCGATCCTCGGACAGGAGAACTTCACACCCACGGAGGACGCGCCGTTTTCGCTGGGGCGGGCTGGAGAAAACGCTGGAATCCCAGGTGGAAATCCCATACAGTCCGCGCATGGAAGCGGACCCGAAAGACTGGTGGAAAACTCCCGGAGCCCCGGCGCTGAACACCTACGTGCCGAGCAACTTGTCGCCCGAGCAAAGGCTCAAGCAAGCCATCCGCAACAACCCGAACACTATGGCCTCCAAGGGGAACGCCATCGCCTCCCTTGGGTTCGGCAAAGGGACTCCTCCAGCCTCCGGGAAGTAGATTCCCAGCAGGAACAGCTCGCCGCATGGGCAAGGGCGAACGGCTATTTGATCGAACAAGCGGAACTGCTCAAGGCATATGAGCAGGCGGACTTGGAATTCAAAGGTAACGAGCACGACGTCGCTGCCTTCACCAAAGAAACCCCGCCCTTCGTCATCCGCCAGACCAAGCTGGACATGTTCGGCCTGCCATGGGCCACCCCGGCGGAATACCTGCAACGCTGGCGGCTGTCCAACGCGATGTTTCCGAAAACGGCCTCATCCTTCATTGGCTACACGGAAAACGCGCGGGGCAACGGCGTGATCCTCACCGCGCAACGCTACTTCGAGGGGAAGAAGAAGCCACAGAAGGAGATTGACGCGGCGCTGGCCAAGCTGGGGTTTGAGAAAACCCCCGGTGACGCCACCTCCTATCGCCATCCGGCCACCAAGGTAGAGATTCACGATGCCAAGCCGGACAACATCATTTTCGACAAGGCGGGCAACATGCAGCCCTTCGATGTCTGGATCAACGATCCGAACGACCACTTCGGGCTGATCCGCGACCCGGGCGGAAGCGGAGCAAGTCCTTTCAAGATCGTGCCATTGGCGGCTGCGGGCCTGGAGGTTGGCGATGACCTCGGCCCGCGGCAGTTCCTGCACGGCAGCACGGGCGAGCCGATGCACAACAACGTCGAGTTCCGGCGGATCGCGGAAGGGGTTCTATTCATCACCAGGGAATGGGACACGGCCCAACAATATTCGAATGACGACCCGGCCGGCATCCACGTGCTGGAATTTGTCAGGGAACCCAAGGTTCTGGACCTTTCCGATCCGGACCAGCGCCGGGAATTCGCCGAATATCTTGCGGAACAGGGGTGGGAAGGCGTCACGGACCCGGATCAAATCGAGGCCGACATCAAGGCCGACGACTTCGATTCCAGCGGAATCCTTGCCCGAGCCTTGATGGTTCCGGCTTGGGAATACGGTGAATTCGACGTGGTGCTGGACGGTAAACTCGGAGTGAACGGGATCGCTCTGGATGAAGTCGGCATCAATGAAACCTCCCCGTTCTCGCTCGCGCCCTCCGGGATGGTGCACGGGCTTGAGCAGAACGCCATCGGGCTGATCCGCAATCCGCTCAAGCGTGCGCAGGCGTTCCAGCGGCTCTCCCGCAAGCTCCAGGACCTGCGGCTGGCCTTCGAGCGGCTGGAACTCGTGGCTGGCGCGAAGCGCCGGAAATCCTCGCTCAAAAAAGAAGCGGCGATGCGCGAGGCGCTGCGGCGCGAGGAACTCGTGGAGGACGCCATGCGCCGCTACGAGCAGGTGTTTTCCAACGCGGACATTCTCAAGCTCAAGAGCCAGCCGGTGCATGGGTATCTGGCCGATCCGGATTCGCCCCTGCGCGGACGGCTGATGAGCAAATCCGCCGCGCTCCAGCGCCATCCCGACATGTTCGTGGTGAACCGCCCCGGCGACTACGACGGCGCGGACGGGATTTCCCGCGCAGTGTTCGGCGGAACACTGATGCCGGCGGCGGCGGCGCAGGAGCTTTTCGAGAACCATCTGATCCAGGAACCGACGACGGACGCGCTGTGGGAGGCGCTGGCCCGCGAACAGTCGTTCGTGGATGGGATGAAGGAATATCACGCCAAGGCGCTGGAGGCGGTGAGGGATGCGAAAGCCCGGGCCAAGGAGGAAACCAACGAATGGCTCAGGGAACAGGAAACCAACCAGGAGGCGAATTTTTCCGACAAGCAGGAAATCCTCCGCGCGCTGGCGGTCCTGGACGGGGTGCTGTCCATCGCTCCGGCAACCCCGATTTCCCCACCCTCCGGTCCGGCCCAATGGCTCTTTCGGGGACCTCCCGCAGAAAGCAAATTCCTAGCAGTCCCTGCCTTACTCCTCCTCCGCCTCCCGGCATACCTCGTCGAAACGCAGGCCCAGCGCCCGGCACCAGCGCCGGAAGGCCAGCACCGTCGGCTGGTTGTCCGACCGCTCCGAAGTCGCCAGATACCCGAAGGAAATCCCCGACCTCGCCTCCAGCTCCCGGAAGGTCATCCCCTTCGCCAGCCGCTCCCGTTTCAGAATCTCCTTGATCCTCCGCACATACGCCTCGTCCGCGTCTCCTCCGGTTTTTCCGCGGAGTTCCGGCAGGGGATCGCCATGGGAACGGGGCATCCCGGCATGATGAGCCGGTTTCCCCCCATCCCGGAGCGATTTTCTTCTTGTGCTTCATATCGCACGGAATCAAACATGCCGCCCATGCTCCTCCGCGGAAACACCGCGCTATTCCTTCCGCAGCAGGAATTCCAGTTCTTCGAGGAATTCCCGCGGCGTCACTCCGCATGCCCGGCAGAAGCCGATCCACTCGATCACATCGAGCCGCCGCTGCCCGCGCAGGATGTCGCTCACCGTCGATTGGCTCACCTCCATCTTTCGCGCAAGCTCCCGCTGCGTTAGTCCCGCATCGGCGCGGATTCTCGCCAGCACCTTCAGGAAGGATTCCTGATCGCTGGAATAAATGGACTTGCTCACTCCCAAAAATTGGCAAACCCGGCAGAATATCGAAAAAGCTGGTCAAAAATCTGAAAAACAGATAATTTCTCCACGATTCATCCACACCATGGCAGCCCAAATCCCTTCCCCGCCGGCACTCCCCCATCCCCTCATTTGGGGGATTGCCGGATTTCCGCCATTTCCCCGATACTGCCGGATCTCTCTTTTGCCACCCGCCTCTTCGACCCATCCACAATCGAATTTCCCCACATCACCCCCGCTGTCCCGAACCAGACGCCCTTCCGCTGATCGCCGAACCCTTCTCCCCCTGCTCCACCACAATCCCACCATGAAAATACAAACCACCATCACCATCCTCGCCGCGGGCCTCTGCGCTTGCTTCTCCCTCCAGGCCGCCATCCTCACCGTGGACAATAATCCCGGGGCGGTGGCGATGTACAAGACATTCCAAGCCGCGCATGACGCGGCTAGTGACGGCGACACGATTTTAATTAGTGGGAGTCCTCTTTCCTATGGCACTGGCTCCGTGAAAAAGAGACTGAATATCGTGGGGCCGGGATACCATCTGGATTGGAATCCATCCATTCCAGGTATTCTCCGCCAGTCAGCGAAAATTGGATTGGAATTCCGCAGGGATTCTACGTCGTCCGCAAGCGGAACCCGGGTTCAAGGTTTTGATTTGGATATTGGGGGAGGCGGTTCTCCATACGTATGGGGCGACTTGGAAACTGGCGGGAGCGTTCCCGCTGGCAATATCATGATAGAGAAATGCGAAATCCGCACTACCGGAACCGATAATGGGCTTGCAACGAGATACACCATCAACAAATGTTTGATTCATGTTCTGTATTTGGCCAGCCCGTATTGGCACATGCCTCCGGAAGGAGCATCCGGCACCATCATTCGAAACAGTATTGTAACTGGGCAGATAGTCGTATTTGGGTTGACGGGCGTTTCGGTTGAGCGCTGCACTTTTATTGGCGGACAATTGAGCATGAGCTCACCTCATTCAGTGAGCAACTCGATATTTTTTAATTCAATAATGCATAGCCCCGAACTCCCCGGTCCGGCAGATGTGTCATATTGTTTATTCTTCAATCCTCCGTTGCCCCCGCCATCAGGCATCAATAATATCTTTCTGAACGGGGAAACGGAAGCCCGTTCTGTTTTTGTTGGTGAGTTCGTAAATATCAATAATGTTAGTTCTGAAAAAGATCATTTTTTTCTCCTCAAACAAGGTTCACCAGCCATTGGCGCGGGGGCCAACGGCAGCGATCTCGGGGCATTCAGCGGTGCTGATCCCTACAAACTCTCCGGAGTCCCCGCCATTCCGCGTCTGACTCACCTTGTCGTCCCTCCCACCGCCACCAGCGAAAGCGGCCTGCGTTTCGAGGTGGAAGCCCAAGCCTTCGGCGAATGATCGTTGTCCCTGAACTTTTCCCCATCATGAAAGCGATTTCTCTTTCGGCAGGGACCGTTCTCCGCAACGGTCCGGTGGATGGCGGTGCGATTCCTCTTTCGTGGCCGGATTTTCCATGCGAGCCGCCCCCCGCCGGACGGCCCGGAGGTCCGTCCCTGCCCCGGCTGTTTTGGCTGGCGGCGGTTTTCGTCCTGTCGTTCGCCCCGGCTCTCTCCGCCCGCACCATCACGGCGGCGGAATACTACTTCAACACCGATCCCGGCCCCGGCAACGGCACGCCGGTTCCGGTGGCGGACGCGCAACAAACCGTCCGCCTGACCGTGGACGTGCCGCCCGCAACCATCGCCGCCCTGCCGGACGGCGTACATTTCCTCGTCGCCCGCGTGAGGGATGACGAAGGCAACTGGTCGGTCGCCTTTTCCCGCCCCGTCCACAAGGAAGCCCCTCCCGCGGAGGATCCGCTGCTGGCGCGGGTGGAATACCAATGGCATCAGGACGGCCAGCCGGTTTCCGCCGCCGTTCCGCTGGATGCCCCGGCGGGTTCCGTTTCCGCCTTCTGGCTGCCGGAATCCCCGATGCCGGAGGGGGAGGAGGGCGATACGTTCCAGCTCGTCGTCACCCCGTACGACAGCGCGGGCAACCGCGGCATTTCCGCCACTCGGGAAGTGACGCTGGCCCCGCCGCCCGCGCTGGCGGATACGCTGGCCGCCGCTTTTCCCGGAGCACCGCCGGAAGTTCTCGCGCCGGAGGGCAACCCGCTGGGCGACGTCTTCAACAACCTGCAAAAGTACTATCTGGGCCTCGATCCGGTGCAAATCGAAGGCGGCTCGGCGGTGTCTCTGGTGGTGCCGGAAACCCCTCCGGCGGGGGAGGGCGGGCGGATGGGATTGAGATTCCAGCGCAACCGCTACATGCGGGGCGTGGCGGGTGTGGTGGAAACCTCCACCTCTCTCTCGGAAGGTTCCTGGGAGCCGGTGGAAACCGTGGAGGAAGTCTCGCCGCTGGATGCCTTCACCGACGAAGTGATCGTCCGCATGCCGGAACCGGAGCCGGGGGAAACCCGCCGCTTCCTGCGCCTGAGGGTGGAGGAAACTCCCTGACGGGGTTTGCCGGGCTTGTGGTTTCCGTTCCCCGCCTCCCGTTCGCGTTTTGCCGGAGGCGGGGATTTGCTTGCTGTTAACCCCGATTTCCCCGCCCTCCGGTCCGGCCCAATGGCTCTTTCGGGGGCCTCCCGCAGAAAGCGAATTCCTGGCAGTACGGGCCTTGCCCGCGTGTTTGCGGAAGTGGCTTTTCAAGCCAGCAGCTTGGCCAGGTGGCGGGCGAGGGACGCTCCGAGATCGCGGGCGCGGGCGGCCTGTTTGCCGTCTGTTAGAGAACCGTCCGCGGCGAAGGCCTGATGGGCGCCGCCGATGGCGGTTTGGTCCGGCAGCACGGTGATGCCGATGTTTCCAAGAATGGCGCGCAGGTGGACCAGTCCGCGCAGCCCGCCGAGCGCGCCTGGCGAGGCGGAGCAGATCACGGCGGTCTTGCCGGCGAGGGCGGAGAGCATTGGTTCGTCATCGCCATCGGCACGGGAGACCCAATCGATGGCATTCTTGAGGGCGGCGGTGACGCTGCTGTTGTATTCGGGGGAAGCGATGATGAGGCCGTCGTGCTCCCGGAAGAGCGCCTTGAGCCGGGCGGCCGCCTCGGGTTTGCCGGAGGCTTCCTCAAGGTCGCCATCGTAGAGCGGCATGGGGAAGTCCCGCAGCTCGATCACGGTGACATCGGCACCGGCGGCGGCGGCGCCACCGGCGACGATGGCGGCGAGTTTCCGATTGAACGAATCGCGGCGCAGGCTGCCGCCGAAGGCGAGAATCCGGGGTTTGGTGGACATGGTGGGGGATGATGGCACGGAATCACGCGCTGTCCAACATGCCTTCCGTCCCGGCATTGACCTGAACGCCATCCGTGCTTTGCTGGGCGATGATGAAAACGCCCGCGATCCTCCCGTCCCTGCTCGCCCTCGCCGTTTCCGCCCATGGCGGGTTGGTGGAGAAAACCGTCAACTATCGCCAGGGCGATGCCGGGCTGGAAGGGTTCCACGTTTACGATGACTCGCTGGCGGGCAAGCGTCCCGCCGTGCTGGTGGTCCACCAATGGACGGGGCTGTCCGGGCATGAGAAGAGATCCGGCCGCAAGCTCGCGGAACTCGGCTACAACGTGCTGGCCGCGGACATCTACGGCAAGGGCGTGAGGCCGCAACCGCCGGAAGCGGGCAAGGAGGCGGGCAAATACAAGACGGACCGCACCCTGTTCCGCGCCCGCCTGATGGCCGGACTGGAAACGCTCAGGGCGGACCCGCTCACCGATCCCTCGCGCGTGGCGGTGATCGGGTATTGCTTCGGCGGCACGGCGGCGCTGGAGGTCGCTCGCTCCGGGGCGGATGTGCGGGGAGTGGTTTCCTTCCACGGCGGGCTGGACGCCGCCGAGGGCATGGCGGCGGCGGAGGGCAAGGTGCCCGCGCGCATCCTGGTGCTGCATGGCGCGGACGATCCCTACGTGCCCGCCGCCCAGGTGGCGGATTTCCAGAAGGAGATGAATGCGGCGAAGGCGGATTGGCAGATGGTGTTTTACAGCGGGGCGGTGCACAGTTTCACCCACCCGGAGGCCGGAAACGATCCGTCGAAGGGCGCCGCCTATCAGGAAAACGCGGACCGACGCTCGTGGGAGGCGATGAAGGTGTTTTTCGCCGAGGTCTTGCGCTGACGCCGCCGCGCCGCGCGTCTCATTACCCTTGAAAGATCCGGCGGCCGCGGGATGTAATTCCGGCCCGCATGCCGCACGCCATCAATCGCCGCCACTTTCTCCGGACCACAGGTATGGCCGGTGTCGGTTTCGGCTTTCCCTCCGGCGCACGGGCCCGGCCGGGCGTCGCCGCGAACTCGAAACTCCGCGTTTTGTGCATCGGCGTCACCGGCACCATCGGCCATGTGGACCGCAAGCAGGTCGCCGCGCACCCTGCGGCGGAAATCGCCGGCCTGTGCGATGTGGACTCCGCCACACTCGCGGACGCCGCCAAGGAGCATCCCCGGGCTTTCACCTGCCGGGACTACCGCGAGGCCATCGCCGAACATGGCGACAAGTTCGACGCCGTGATCGTCGCCACTCCGGACCACTCGCACGCGCCGATCATGATCTCGGCGCTGGCCGCCGGGAAGCATGTTTACGGGCAAAAACCGCTGGTTCACCAGCTTGAGGAACTCTCCCTGATGGAGAAAACCATCGCCGCGCGGCCCGATTGCGTCACCCAGCTCGGCAACCAGCGCATGGCCAACACCGGCCGCCGCGCCGCCGTGGAAATCCTCCGCCAGGGCATGCTGGGCAAGGCCATCGAGGCGCACGTCTGGGTGAACTCCCCCAACGAACGCGATTATTTCAACCTCGACCGCAAGCTCGATGCCCCGGTCCCCCCACCGGCGGAACTCGATTGGAACCTCTGGCTCGGACCCTGCCCTGAAGTCCCCTACCGCAAGGGCATCGCTCCCATCATGTGGCGCTCGCTCTGGGAATACGGCAGCAACGGCCTCGGCGACTGGGGTTGCCATGTGCTCGATGTCATCCTCCTCGCCTACGATGAACTGACTTCGCCCATCGCGGTGCAAACCCACTGCATGAATCCCGGGGACCGCTCCTTCCACAGCCACCCGTGCCGCTCCACCATCACCTATCAGGTCGCCGCGGAGAAGTTCGCGCGCAATCATTTCCCCATCCACTACTCGGATTCGGCGCAGGCGGTCTCGCGCGCGTCCATCGGCCTGCCCCCGGGAAAATTCGCGGACAAGAACATGACCGTCGTCGTCTGCGAGGGCGGGACGCTCGCCCTGACAGCCGAAGGCCGCCTGGAAATCTGGCGCGACGGGAAAATGACCTCGGGCCTTAAAATGCCAGGGCTGCCCGACTTCCGGCCGATGAACCACTGGCACGCCTGGGTGGACAACTGCATCGGCCGCAAAACCGAACTCCGCACGCCGTTCAAGGACGCCATCCGCATGACGGAAGCCGCGCTGCTCGCGGTGAAGGCCACCCGTTTCCCCAGCCAGGAACTCCGCTGGGACCGCGCCTCGCTTTCCTTCACCAATCACGAGGAGGCCACCGCCACCATCGTGCGCCGCGATTACCGCGCGGGCTTCGCGCCGCCGGTGCCGGCCTGAGTCATCCGGGGGCTCTTTCGAAAGATCTCTGGCCAGAATGGTGCGTAGATAAGGCTGATTCCGGGGAATCAGGGCGTGGGCAGGGATCGC
>CAZKQK010000055.1:0-32483 GCA_964554865.1 uncultured Luteolibacter sp.
TTGATGAACTCGGTGTAAACGGTGAGCTGCTGGCCGGTGGCGGAGCGGCCTAACAGATTGAGGAAAACCGCCAGGTCTTTCTCGCGAGGGATGACCTTCTCGATGCCCACCAGCGCGATGTGCACGGGCACCGGAGCCATGCCGAAGCGCGAGTTGCCCTCGTTGGTGACGAGCAGCATGCGCCCGCTGTCCGCGCAGACGAAGTTCGCGCCGGTGATGCCGGCCTCCGCCCTCATGTATTTCTCGCGAAGATAAACCCGCGCGCGGCGGGTGATGGTTTCCGGATCGTCGTTGTAATCCCCCGCGATGCCCTCGCGCTGGAAGGTGCTGGCAATCTCGCGGCGGTTCTTGTGGATGATCGGCTTGACGATGTGCGAGGGCATGTCGTCATCGAGCTGGATGACAAACTCGCCGAGGTCGGACTCCAGGCACTCGATGCCGTTTTCGATCAGGAACGGATTGAGGTGGATTTCCTCGGCGGCCATCGACTTGGACTTGGTGAGCCGCGTGACGCCGTGCGAGCGCAGGATGTCGAGGATGATCCGTTTCGCGTCCTCGCCGGTGGCGGCGAAGCGGACCTTCGCGCCGCGGGAAACCAGCGCCTCCTCGGCCTTGGCGAGATACCCGTCCAGGTGATGGAGCGTGTGGTCCTTGATGGAGGCGGCGAGTTTCCGCAGCGCGTCCGGATCCTGATAGTCCCTGTGGAGGACATGATAGCTCTTCTCCGTTCCGGACGACGCGCCATCGAGCACCGAGTGCTGCTTTTCATCGGAGATCGTCCGCGCGTATTGGTCGATGAGTTGGTTGCCGATCATGACATCAGGTATATCAAGGTTTGATGGGTGGCATGCGGATGCGCGCGTTCACCGAATTGACGGCGATGACGCGGCCCGCTTCCCGGGATTCGGAAAACGGCTTGGCCAAAGCCGTTACATATCCACGGACATCAGCGGCCTTCAATCCCTCCTCGCGTATGCGGATCACAGATGGTTTCATAGCCCCGGAAAGTGCAAGCAAAGCATGAAAATCCGCATCAAGAGTCACCACAACCCGGTCTTGTTGCCCGGCCAGGCGAATGATTTCGATGTCGCTTGGGAATGCCATGCCGATCTCTCCGACATGAATGGCGTCCAATCCCTTTTTCCCAAGCGGATCGGCGGCGGTCCGGGGCAGGCCCTGATCAAGCAACCAGCGCATCAGCGGCCAGGGTTGCAATCTGATCCGGGAGGTGCATTGCGGCATAATGCAAGGCCTGTCGAACGTCCTCATCCTCGATTTCCGGAAACTTCTCCCTGCGCGCGGAGGCATCGGGATACATGGCCGCGATTTCGACAACGCGACGGACGGTGAGGCGCGTCCCCCGGATGCAAGGCTGACCGTTCATCTGGTCCGGATTCGTGGTAATGCGGTCGAGAGGGATCATTGGCGGCAACTTAACGGGATTGGAGCGGAGAGCAAGGAGTAACTAGGACTGCCGGAGCGTGTCGCGAAGGATCTGGATGGCGTGAAGGTGCGGGACCGGGCGGCCCTGGGTGGTGGCCAGGCCGGAAAGATGCATAAGGCAGGACATGTCGATGCCGCAGAGCAGGTCGGGCTTCGCGTCGAGGATGTGATCGAGCTTGAGCGTGCCCATCTGGCCGGAGATGTGCGGGAAGGTGACGGAAAACGTCCCGCCGAAGCCGCAGCACTGTTCGGACTGGCCGAAGGGAATGACCACGGCATTGCCGATGGAAGAGAGCAGGGTTCTGACCGCCTTGCCGGTTTCCGTGCCGCGGCTGTGGCAGGAGCGGTGGAAGGCGATGCGGGTGGGCTTTTCGAAACGGCCGGGCCAGCTCTTGATGCCGATGCCGTTGAAGATGAAATCGATGACTTCCCAGGTTCTGTTGGCAAGCGAGGTGACGGCAGCGTCCGGACTCTCCTCGAACTGGAGGAGATTGCCGTGTTTGTTCATCGCCGCGCACGAACCGGAAGGCACGATCACCGGAAGATCGCCCGCAAAAACCGCGGCGGTGTGCCTGGCGACCTTGCGCGAGGCGTCCCACTCGCCGGAATTGAAGGCGGGCTGGCCGCAACAGGTCTGGTTCTCGGGAAAATCGACCGAGTATCCCAGATGCTCCAGCACTTCGACGGTGGCGCGGGCCACGTCGTCATAAAAGGCATCGCAAAGACATGTGCCCATCATGAGCACGCGTTTGCCAAGTGGGCGGGCGGTGGGATTGGCCATTGGGTGTCGCTCTCACCCAGCCTACGGAATGGGGCTGTCACCGCAACCCGGAAAGCGGGACCACCGTAAAATGGGGGGATAAGGGGCGAAAAATCGGCAGAGAGCGGTCTTTTACCATCCGGAGTGGATGTGTCAGCGGTCAAGAATGATCGTCCGGGCGCCTTTTTCCGGATGTATGGCGAGAATGGCCACGCGGCGGACGGTGGCGACGTCGAAACCGGTGTGGCTGAGGTAGTCGAAGGAGCCGCGCGGATCGGTGTAACCATCCTTGTGGAAACGGATTTCGCCGTCACGGGTCTCCGCATAGACCTTGATATAAGTGGCGGGCAGGGGTCTGGTGTTTGACGCATCAAGGATTCGGACGCTGCGGTCGAGAGTTTGATGGCGGATCTCGATTCCGCGCGAGTCGAGCACTTGCAGGGCCTTCACATCGCCGGCGCCGGCCGATGCCAGCACGCTGCCGCGGCGCATGGACCCGGGAAGGTCGACGATGGTTTCGGACGCGTCTCCGGGCAGTGCGAGTTCCATCACATGATTCGGCTGGATCGATGGTTCGGCACCACCCCGGTCGTCGCGCAGGAAGGGGTTCTTGGAGAAAAGCATTTCGAGGTCCACGCTGAAGAGCCGCAGGTCGGCTTTGGTGATGGCTTGATGGCTCACGCGCAGTTTGCCATCGCCGGTGAGCGAGAGATCAAGACGTGGCTCCGGCATTTCCGCTCCCGGGCGGGCCGGGTCGCCGTGCTGTTGGAGCGCGAGAAACTCGGTGGTCTGGTCGATCACCGACTGGAAGCGGTTTCGCCACAATCCGGGCGGGAGCTTGCCCGGCCAGGCCCCGGCAAGCGTCCGGGCATCGTCGCAGCGCTGTTGGTGAAACAGGAGCACGGACTTGATATAATCGTGATGCATGCGATCGGGAAGCTTGCCCGGATCGACCTTGTCGAAACGGACGATGGCCTCCTGCACGCGGTCCTGAAGCAGCAGCCATGCGGTGAGGGCAAGCTGGTCCGCGGCATCGAGCGAGGGTTTCCATGCGAGTTGGCCGAGGAAGGCATGATAGTGCTCCCGCGCCTGTTCGTGGGTGAGACGTGACGCTCCGGTGAAACGATGGGCGCGCGGATTGACCAGGGGATCGAACTCCAGCGTTTTCCAGTCGTGATGAATCCCCGGACGGACATCCAACAGGGGGCTGTCCAGCCATTGGCCGAGTTGGTGGACGGCACCGGAGTTTTCCAGATAGTTGCGGATCATGTCCGGATCATTGTGGAGGAAACCGAACGACGCCACCTGCGCGGGAAGCCGCAACCGATCACGGAGGATGGCGGTGGCTTTCTGATAGAAGGTCTTGTCCCGCAGACGCCAGCGGATGGCGCCGAGATCGATCGATCCGAGGTTCTCGGTGCGCAGGCGGTTTAGCACGTCCTCCGCGGCGCCCTCCGCCGCGACCACCGACCACGAGGCGGCGTCCACCGGCGCGGGATCGTTGGTGACGCGCAACACCCTCGGATCGGTGCGGCCGATAACCACGCCATCCTCGCTGACGAGCAGCGGATAGACGGCAAACTCCCCTGTGGCGGGGAAATAGAATGCCAGTTCGAGTTTCAACACTCCGTGGCGTTCGACCTCCACCGTGCCGGCCAGCGTGGAGGGCTTGCCTTCCAGTGGAATCGCTCCGGCGGGAATCTGCGCGAGCACGTCGATGCGCCGGCCGGTGCCGGTGGGATTCGTCACCACCAGCGACATGGTGTAGGCGGCGCCCGGACGGAAATCGCCGGTCACCAGGTTGTCCACCTCGCGGCCGTTCACCGTACGGAACTTTTCGCCGAGCGGGCTGAACGACTGCCGCAGCAGAAGCGGCGAGTCTTCCGCCACCACCCCGGCGATGCGGGTATCCTTGTAGAACAGCAGCATCGGCTCGCGCGCTTTCACCCGCAACGCGGTGCCGTCCACCTCCACCTCCGGCCGCTCCGCCCTGAACGGCAGATCGAGCAGCGCCAGACACATCATCGCCTCGTTGGCGGTGCTGTGGCAGGCATTGAAATGCGGCGAGAGAAACGCCCCCTTGCCATCCCACGCGGCGAGATCCAGCCAGAAGCGGTTGAGCGGGATGAGCGATTCGTCCGTGCGGCCCGAGTGGCGGCAATAGTCCGACTCACGCCACAGCCGGGTGCGCTCGGGGAACAGGCGCGGCGTGGGAGCCGCCGGCTTTCTCGCCATCAGCGCGGAAGCGCCATCCGATGGCGCCGCGAAGGGATCGACCATGTCCATGCTGGCAGCTACCGAGTTCGGCAGTTCATTCATGCCATCCTCCTCTCCCTCAATGGCCGGAAAGAAACCGGGCGCCCTGTCCAAAGAGGGGCCGGTATTTGCCGATTTGTACAACATCATCAATGACTCCACCTTGTCCATTTCCCCCGGCGTATTGGTCACGAGAAGCATGCCGTTTGCGGACAGGGTCACCGAGGTTCCCTCGGGAAATGCGATACCGGAATTCCTGAGCAGCTCGATGATCGGCTTGCGGGCTTCCAGCCTGGCGCCGCCACCGGCAGAGGGTTCGGCGAAGGGATCGATATCGCCACCGCCGCCGCCTTCGAGCGAGGCATGGAAGCCGGGCGGAACGGTGAAGCTGCGGGTGAAGACGTCCTCACCGGTCTCGGTCAGGGGGACGATGGTGACACCATAGGCGTCCACCTTGTAGCGCAGCTTGGTATTGCCACAGATATGCTTGAGAACGACCTCCAAGGGCACGTTCCGTAGTTTCAGTTCCCTGATCCGAAGATCGCCAACATAAGTTGATCCGGATGCAAGTGGATCGTCATCAGGGACTGGTTCGGCGCCGGTGGGACGGGGCTTACGAATCAAAATGCTCACCCCCCTTCGCGACGGATCGGGTTCGAGGGTGTCCAACTCGCTGGCGCGCATGCGGAGGAAGGCGATCGCCTCATCAATGGTTGTGTCCTCGAAATCGATCCGCGGAATGATAATGCGGCGGAGTTTTTCATTGATGGAGGCAACACCCGGGGCGTCCTGTTGCCGCAAATCCCGGCGCGCGAGGCCGAGGCTGTCGGTGAGCGCGAGGTCCGTGCCGCGCAAGGTCTGTGTGAACAGCGCGGTTTCGCGGTCGGGTGCCGGAGCTTCGAGTTCCCAGCGCAGCGAGAGTTCGCGGGCGATGGTTTTGCGGGCGTCCGGCAGGGCTTGGGCGAGCAGGGCCTTTTCGGCGGCGTTGAGGCGCTGCCAGGCGTAGGGGCGCAGGTAAGGTTTCAAATCGCGATCCAACAACAGGTCGTCGATGAAGGCGGGCTCGCGTTTCGCGGCAAGCATCGGTTTCACATGCGTTGCGAAGAACGCGGCGTCCTTGCGGGCGAGGAAGAGATGAAACTCATGGCAGGCGTGTTTCGCGAGGAGTTCGAGTTTCAGCTCCTCACCGAGGTCCGGCCATTCGGTGAGGAAAACGAACTCGCGCAGGCGGTCGTCCGGCATCATGCCGTAGAGAAACCGGTGGGCTTCGGCCAGCGTGGTGAAGGCGCGCCAGTCGGCGTCCAGCAGGTTTTCGATGGAGGCGGTGGTCCCCTTGGCGAGCACGGCGGCGCTGCGGTTTGCCTGATAGGCCACCTTCGGATCGAAGGCCCGCGCCAGGCGGCGGTCACGCAAGGGCGTGTCATTCGCAGGCAAGGGAACGATCAGGGAGTCGTCGGAAAAAACATCCGTCGCGATCACCTGCACCGACTGGCAGGCGGCGAAGTCGGCGAGCGGCGCGCGCAGCATTCCATCGGCATCGGGCATGAGTTCCATCCGCGTGACGGCGGGCGACGCAATGAAGTCACAAACCGTCGCGAGTTCCATGCCGCCGCCACTTCCCCGTTCATCCTTGGGCGCGGAGCCGGTCGATTGTTTCCTCCGGGGCACGCCACTGTCCGCACCCGCCTCGCCGCCGGCGCCGCCGGGGTCTTCCTGGTCGATGTTGTCCTCGGACCAGCGGTGGAGCAACAGACCTGGACGCGGCAGCATGGACCCGGCGAAGGTTTTCGCCGCGCGGCGGTCGAGGATGTAGCGGACCTCGTCACTGAGCCGCTTGTCTGTCAGGTAGCCGCAGCCATGGTATCCGGTGATGACGGAGTCCGGCAGCGCCGGGGCAAACGGATAGAGCGCGCCGCCAGACGACCATTCGTCGTGCCGATAGCGGCGGCCGATGAGCGAGACGCGCGTTTGCGGACCGTGGTTGCGCAGGCGGATGACGAGTTCCCCGCCATCAGCCGCCGCTGTGGCGATGGATGGCATCACCGGCAGATGCGCGGGCAGGATGCGCGTGGATGAAACCACCAGCCCGGCGGTCTCAACCGATGGGGAAACGGATATGCCGGTCTTTTCGTCGCCCTGAACGAGTTGAAAATCTCCGGCGGGCAGTCCGCGGATGACGAGTTCCCCATCGTCGATGGAAAGCTTGTCGAAGTGGTCGCGCGCGGGCTGGTCATGAATGAATTCGAGCAACGAGAGGTCGATGCGCGAGGGGACTTTCGCCTCTTTTTCGAGCGGAATCCGGATTTCCCGCCCGGCGGAAACGTGGAGCCGCGAAGCGTAATCGAGGACGCGCGGGGAAGGCCCGTAGAGAGCGTCCGCGATGTCGGAGCCCTTCGCTTCCAGATAGTCGATGGTATCGAGAGGCCCGAGATCGACGCGACCCTTGTCGTCGGTGCGGACCTGCACGGAGACCTCCTCGTCGTAGTCGTAACGGGCGCACGTGATGGTGAGCGGTCTGGATGCCAGCGGCTCGCCGTTTCGTCCGCGGACTTCAAGCCGGTGCCCGCCCGCGACGGGAGTGAAGAACGCGGTGCCGATGCGCGCCTGCTTGAGATCGGTGTTTATCCGATACTCGGTGTGTTGTGATAACTGCACCGGATCGCCACCGGTGGCGGGCGTGACCGTTCCCCGCAGGGTGAAGGCGAGTGCGAGAAGGTCGGAGGGAACCTGGAAGGGAATCTCCATGAAAGGCTCGAGCGCGAGGTCGTCGGCGATCACGCGCTCGACGGTCACGCCATCGAGCAGGGATGCCTTGAGGACGAGCGCGGCATCGCGGATGCGGTCGAGCGGCAGTTCCATGCCGTGGCTGGAGAGGCGGAGGCGGAGTTGCAGGCTGGTCTGGCGGTCGGCCAGCAGTTGTTCCCTGTCGAGGTGGAAACGGGCGGAAAGCCCGGGGTTCTCCATGCGCGGGCCGACTGTCAGAGGCGCGGCAAGACGGCCTGATGTGACCAGACCCGATGTCACCGGCTGGTTCGGCGCATTGGGAATGGCGGCGCGGCCTTCGACATCCGGGCGGAATGTGTCCCGGCCGAGCGTGACGGTGAAATCCCTCACCGGGCGGCCCTTTTCATCAAAAACGCGAACGAACTGGCCGGTGGCCGCGCGTTCGACGAAGGGTGTGAGCGAACCCTTGCGGATGAGAGCCCGTGCCGAAACCCGGCCGCTCACCAGATCCGCCAACCACACTCCGGAACCTTCGAGTTCGGGCAGCGCCACGGTTTCCCGATGCCTCACCAAGGGTGCCTGCGGAAACTCCATGCGTCTCTCGTGATGCGGCGCCAGTCCGTCCACCTCGATGTTCACTCCGGGTTCCGATCCGAGGCGCGCGAGATGCGAGGGAAGATCGATTTGATAGATGCGGATCAACAGCTCGGGCGTGTTCTTCAGATCCAGCGCGAGGGACACCGGCGCATCCGCATCCAACAGGCGCGGAACATCCGGCGCGAATGATATCTCCGCGCTTTGCTGCAAGTCCCTGTAGTCTTCCGGAGCCAGCAAGCGCCCCCAGCGGGCGGCATCCGCTCCCGCGAGGAGGCGGGAGCGGGCGTGAAACCGGGTCAGTTCGCTTTCCCCGATGAACGGCTTGAACTCGCTGGCGTCGTCGATGGAAGAAAGATAGTGCGCCAGATAATGACCGATGAGCGCGGAATCACCACCGATGGGAGGACAGCCGGTGGCCTTCGAGTAGTCGCGGTCCGTGTCCACGACAGCGACGGAAAAGTTATCCGGTATTTTCAGAAGATCGTGCGTCCGGCGAGGCAGGGCGACATAGGCGAGAAAGTCGTCCTTGGGATGATTTCCCAATTCGCGCTGGAGCCGCAGGTGGTGGAAGAGAACGTGGGCCTTGAGTGGCGTGAGCGCGGGCGCGAGGGTGAGGGCGAAATCCCGGCAACGGCGCAAGTGATCCGCGTGTGCCGAAAGGTCGCGAACGAAATCCACCTCGGATCCGGGCAGCAGTTTTGTCAGATATTGGCTGGCGAAGGCCTCGCTTGAACGCAGCGACGGGTGAAGCGCGAGCAGTTCCTCCATCTGCTTCGCGGTGAGCATGGCATGGAGTTTCGAACTGCCGAACACCTCCGGATTTTCCAGTGACAGCGAGCGGTCGATGAGCGCCACCACGCCCGGAAGGTCGGCGCGTTGGAGTTGGTTGAGAAACCAGCGGATTTTCCGTTCGTCGAAGGTTTCCACGCGGTCGAGTTCGCGCAGGATTCGCTGTTCCCTGTATGCCTCGTAAGGCGAGCGCGGATTGGCCTTGGCGGCGGCCTTCTCGAAAGCGTCTTCGGTGATCAGGGCGGGATCGAGGCGGGTGGGCAGTATGGCGGCGGCGGCTTCCGCGTCCGGTCGCGCGTCGTCGAAATGCAGATCGAGACGGCGGATCAGTTCTGTTAGAGACACCTGCGGATCGCGGCGGTAGTCGAGCAGGAGCTGGCGGTTTTCCAATATGTCGTAGCCTTCGGAGGAAACGCGGATATTCCTGTCATCAATCGTTGATTTCCAATCGGCCATGCTGCGGCGAAAGGCATCCTCGCGCCCGGCGAGCTGGTGGGATAGCGCGGTATGGAAAAACGCCTCGCGGGTGCCTGGTATCAGTTCCGCAAGCGCGGCCTCGCGGGTTTCCGGATCGGCGAAGCGTTCGGCGAAGGTGTCATCATCGGCCCACAGGGCAAACGGCGCGAACAACAGGACGAAGAGGGTTTTCTTCATGCCTGCGGCATAGCGGGGAAACGGGCTGGGCGAAAGAGAATAAAGCGGATGGGATAGGTGCGGCGGTGGCGCCACGCGGACGTCGATGCCATGGGAAGAGGGTGGAGATCGTCATGACGCCCTTGATGACATTTCGCCAGATAGCCAATCAATGAAAGTCATGGAAAAACGTCTGATGGCGAGAAAACGCTTTCGTTCCGGCATCTCTCCGGCATCGACGGACATGGTCCGCCGCCACAATCGTTCCTTGGGCGCCGCGTGGCGGCGCTTTTCTCACTCCGCGGCGGCGGTTTCCTCCATGGCTTCCCGGGAGAGGCGGCGGATGAGGACCTTGTCGATGCGCTGGCGGTCCATGTCCACGACTTCGAATTCGAAGGCTCCGGCGCGGAAGGTCTCGCCTTCGGCGGGGAGGCGGTCGAGGCGGTTGACGATGTAGCCGGCGAGGGTCTGGAAGGGTTCGCGCTCGCGTTCGACGACGTCCCCGAGGTCGGGGAGGTGTTCGACGACGTCATCGATCTCCATCATGGCATCGATGATCCAGGCGTCGGTGCCGGAGGGGCGGAGTTTGGCGGTGTCCGGGTGGCCGTCGGCGGGGCGGAGTTCGCCGACGATTTCCTCGACGAGGTCCTCGAGGGTGATCATGCCGCGGGTGGTGCCGAATTCGTCCACGACGAGAGCCGCGCCGAGGGGTGAGGAGCGCAGGGTTTCCATCAGACTGAGGGCCGGCTGGTTTTCGGAAACGAAGATGGCGGGACTGAGGAGATCGGCGAGGGGTTTCTGCTTGCCGCTGGCGAGGTTGGTGAAGAGTTCGCGCAGGGAAACCATGCCACAGATTTCATCGCGCGAGCCTTCGTGGACGGGGAAAACCGTTTGTTGGCTGGAGGCGACGCGCGACCAGATCTGGGCGAAGGTTTCATCGCGGTGAAGAAACAACACGCGCGGCTTGGGGCGCATGATTTCCTCGGCGAGCACCTGGCGGAGATCGAAGACGCCTTCCACCATTTCCGATTCGTTTTCATCGACGGTGCCGGTGATGATGCCCTCGCGGACGAGCACCTGGACTTCCTCGCGGGTGGGTCCCGACTGGATGGCGCCACCTCCGCCGATGAGGCGCATGACCACACGGGTGCTGACCTCGAGCAGGAGGACGAGCGGCCTGGCAACCTTGGCAAGCAGGGCCATGGGCGGGGCCATGGTGGTGGCGATCAGCTCGGCATTGCGCAGGGCGAGGCCCTTGGGCACGAGTTCGCCAATGATGAGGGAGAGATAGGTGATGGCGGTGACGACGATGCCGAAGGCGATGTTGTGGGCGTAGGGTGCGAGCCATGGCAATGCCGCGACCCATGGCTCGATGCGGCCGGCGAGGGCCGCGCCGCCGAATGCGCCGGAGAGGACGCCGACGAGGGTGATGCCGATCTGGACGCTGCTGAGAAAACGCTCGGGGTTTTCAAGAAGCTTGAGAGCGGTGCGCGCGCCGCCGCTTCCATCCTCGGCCAACTGTCTGAGACGCGCCTTGCGTGCGGCAACGAGGGCGATCTCCGTCATTGCGAACAGTCCGTTGCCGACGAGGAGGATGAGGATGATGAGGATTTCGGTCATGGAAATGGACCCCGATCGCGGGATCCCGGCCAAATGCCGCGCCACTCATAGGCGGGAAACGAAGGGATTGCAACCTCGCTTTGAAGCCGGTCGGGAGTCCGGGGATCAAAGGGTGGCGAGAATCGCATTGAAGGCCGGGCTCGGGCGCAGGGCGGCGGCGGCCTTGGTGTCGTCCGGGGCGAAGTAGCCGCCGATATCGGCCGCTTTGCCTTGAACGGCAAGGAGTTCCCCGACGATTTCCGATTCGTTGGCGGCGAGTTGCGCGGCGACGGGGGCGAAGGCGGCCTTGAGGTTCGCGTCATCGTTCTGGGCGGCGAGGGCCTGGGCCCAGTAGAGGGCGAGGTAGAAGTGGGAGCCGCGGTTGTCGATGGTGCCGAGTTTGCGGCCCGGGGAGCGGTCGTTTTCGAGGAAGGCGCCGGTGGCGGCGTCGAGGGTATCGGCGAGAACCTTGGCCTTGGGGTTCTTTTGGGTCTCGGCGAGGTGCTCGAAGGATGCGGCGAGGGCGAAGAACTCGCCGAGCGAATCCCAGCGGAGGTAGTTTTCCTTCACGAACTGCTCGACGTGCTTGGGAGCGGATCCGCCGGCTCCGGTTTCGAAGAGTCCGCCGCCGTTCATGAGCGGGACGATGGAGAGCATCTTGGCGGAGGTGCCGACCTCGAGGATGGGGAACAAATCCGTCAGATAATCCCGCAGCACGTTGCCGGTGACGGAAATGGTGTCCTCGCCCCTGACGATGCGTTGCAGCGAGAACAGGCAGGCTTCGGCGGGCGCGAGGATGCGGATGTCGAGACCGGCGGTGTCGTGGTCCCTGAGATATGTGTCAACTTTCGCGATGAGTTGGGCGTCATGGGCGCGGTTCCTGTCGAGCCAGAAAACGGCTGGCGATCCGGTGGCGCGGGCGCGGTTGACGGCGAGTTTCACCCAATCGCGGACGGGAGCGTCCTTGGTCTGGCAGGCGCGCCAGATGTCGCCGGCCTCCACTTCGTGGGAGAAGAGGATGTTTCCACCCGCATCGACCACGCGGACGGTGCCGGCGGAGGGGATTTCAAAGGTCTTGTTGTGCGAGCCGTATTCCTCGGCGGCCTGGGCCATGAGGCCGACGTTGGGCACGGAGCCCATGATTTTGGGATCGAGCGCGCCGTTGGCCTTGCAGAAATCGATGACCGTCTGATAGACGCCGGCGTAGGAGGAATCCGGGATGACGGCGAGGGTGTCCTGCGGTTTTCCGGCGGCGTTCCACATCCGGCCGGAGGTGCGGATCATGGCCGGCATGGAGGCGTCCACGATGACATCGGACGGCACGTGGAGGTTGGTGATGCCCTTGTCCGAGTTGACCATGGCGAGGGCCGGGGCGTTCTGATAGACGGCCCGGATGTCCGCCTCGATCGCGGCGCGTTGATCTTCCGGCAGGCCGGCGATTTTCGAAACCAGATCGCCGAAGCCGTTGTTGAAATCGACACCGAGTTCCGCGAGGACGGCTCCGTGTTTGGCGATGAGATCCCTGAAGAACACCTTCACCGCGTGGCCGAAGATGATGGGATCGGAGACCTTCATCATGGTCGCCTTCATGTGAAGGGAGAAGAGCACGCCGTCCGCCTTGGCCGCGGCGACCTGCTCCGCGAGGAAAGCTGTTAGAGCGGCCCTGCTCATGAAGGTGCCGTCGAGGATCTCACCGGTCTTGAGCGGAGTGGACTCCTTGAGGACTTTCACGGATCCGTCCGCGGCGACGAGTTCGATGCGGACGTCGGTGGCTTCGGAAACGGTGACGGATTTCTCGTTGGAGAAGAAATCGCCCTTGCCGCCCATGGTGCCGACACGGGTTTTGGAAGCATTCGACCACGCGCCCATCGAGTGCGGGTGTTTGCGGGCGTAGTCCTTGACGGCCTTGGGCGCGCGGCGGTCCGAGTTTCCCTCGCGCAGCACGGGATTGACCGCGGAGCCGAGCACCTTGGCATAGCGGGCGCGGGTTTCCTTCTCGGCATCGGTGGACGGGTTTTCGGGGAAGTCGGGAAGCGCGCGACCCTTGGCCTGGAGTTCGGCGATGGCGGCCTTGAGCTGCGGGATGGAGGCGGAGATGTTAGGCAGCTTGATGATGTTCGCTTCCGGCTTGAGCGTGAGCGCGCCGAGTTCGGTGAGGCAGTCCGGGTGGTTTCCGGCTTCGGGGAACCGGGCGAGGATGCGTCCGGCGAGGGAAATGTCCCGGGTTTCGACGGCGATGCCCGCGTGTTTGGTGAACGCCTGCACGATGGGCAGCAGCGAGTAGCTCGCAAGAGCGGGGGCTTCGTCGGTCTTGGTGTAGATGATGGTGGGAGCCTGGAACATGGGAGTGGGGCCGTACGGCGGGGGTGAGGTAGGGAAATCGGCGGGCGGGGTCAACCCCCGTCCGGGGGAAATGGCGGCGGGAAACATGCCACGCTAGCCGAGAAACCCGGTGAGCGGGCTGGTGGCAATGGCGTGTGGCGAGGCTTCCGGCAGGCCGAGTTCGTAGGCTTCGCGGCCCGCGCCGACGGCGTGCCTGAAGGCGGCCGCCATGCGGACGGGATCGGATGCGATGGCGATGGCGGTGTTTACCAGCACGGCGTCCGCGCCGAGTTCCATGGCCTCCGCGGCATGGCTGGGAGCGCCGATGCCGGCATCGACCACGACCGGCACGGTGGCCTGCTCGATGATGATGCGGATCTGATCGCGGGTGGCGAGGCCGCGGTTGGTGCCGATGGGGGAGCCGAGCGGCATGACGGTGGCGGCGCCGACTTCCTGGAGACGCTTGGCGAGCACCGGGTCCGCATTGATGTATGGCAGCACGGTGAAGCCGTCGTTGACCAGGATCTCGGCGGCCTTGAGGGTCTCGATGGGATCCGGCAGGAGCCAGGTGGGATCCGGGTGGATTTCGAGTTTCACCCACTTCGGCAGGCCGGCGGCGGCGGCGAGGCGGGCGAGGCGCACGGCTTCCCCGGCATTCATCGCCCCGCTGGTATTGGGCAGGAGCAGGTATTTTTCCGGATCGATGAAGTCGAGGATGTTGGCATACGGATCATGCCCGCCGCTGAGGTCGGCGCGGCGGAGGGCGACGGTGACGATCTCGGCGCCGCTGGCGACGAGGGCGTCGCGCATGGATTCATTGGAGGGGAACTTCCCGGTGCCGAGAAACAGGCGGGAAGCGAAGGTGCGGCCGGCGATGGCGAGAGGAGACATTGGCGATCGGAGATTTGAAATTCTGGATTATCAGATGGGAAAACCGGCCAGCCACTCGTCGAAGGCGGCATGGTTCCGCAGGTCGTATTGGTGGCAGTGGAAACCGAAATCCCGTCCGGTGGCGATGTTCTGCGGAAGGTCGTCGATGTAGAGCGTTTGTTCCGGACCGAGCCCGTGCGTGTCCAGCGCGTGCCGATAGATCGGCGGGTGCGGCTTGATGGCCCCCACCTCGAAGGACAATACGGCCTCATGGAAGAGCGAGAACTCCGGAAACTCGTCGAACACCCAGGGGCAGTGGATTCCATTGGTGTTGGAAAACAGGATGAGCCGGTGGCCGCAGCGGTGCAGATCGCGCACGCGCTCCCACATTGGCGCGTTCGGCGTGAAAATGTGCCGCCAGGCGTGGCGGAATTGATCGGGCGACGCATCGCTTCCCAACACTCCGGTCGCCCACTTGATATAATCATCCGCGCCGATCGCTCCGGATTCGAACTCGTCCTTGCGCTCAAGCAGACGCTCAAGCCGCCCGTGCGGATCATTGCAATCCGGCGGCAGCAGGCGCGCGAGGGATGACTCGAAATCGAAGTCCAGCAGCACGCGGCCGATGTCGTAGAGAAATGTCATGTCGTTTCCTTGTTGGAGCCTGATTTCATCCGTTCGGAGGTTGCCTTGAGGATAAACCCCGCGGCGGCGAGGGCTCCGGCATTGCGTCCGTGGCGGGCGAGCGCGCGTTTCGTCGAACGCCAACCCGCGGCCTGGTCCGCGAGCAAATCCCTGATTTTGGCCTCCATCGCGGCGGGTGCGGTGGCCAGCCCTCCGGCGCCGATGGATTCCAGCAGGCTGAGGTTTCCCTCCTCCTGACCGGGAACAAGGTGGTGAATCAGCATCGGGCACTGCGCGGCGATGGCCTCGTGAACGGTGGCTCCGCCCGCCTTGCCGACCACGAGATGATGGGTGGTGAGCAAGGTGGGCACCCGCCGCGTCCAGCCGAGCAGGCGGACACGCCCCGGGTGGTTCCGTTTCAGTTCGCGCGCCACACCGGCGAGCGAGCGGACGTTTCTGCCGAGAACAATGGTCAGGCGCACCGAGGGGTCGGCATCTAACAGCGCCTGTCCGTGTTTCACAACACCAGAGCGTCTCGTCGTTGCGAAATACAGCACGCGGAATTCGCCAAGGGCATCCTCCGCGTCGATGGGCGGAAGTTCCGCAAAACGCGGACTGACCGGGAATCCCGTATCCACCACCCGTTCGGCCGGCAGGCCCTGGCGGATCATGCCGTCGCGCGTGGCGGGATCGGTCACGAGCCACCAATCGGACGGCGCGCGCAGCCAGGCGGCGTTGATCTCGATGGAATCCGTCACCACGGTGAAGACCGGGAAACGCGCGCCGATTCCCTGCGGGATCCGTTTCAGCAGATACGGATAGAGCGGGTAAGTGGTGACCAGCGCGTCCGGCCTGAATTCGTCGATCAACCCGCCGAGAGCCTTCTCAGGAAACCTCATCACCGGTGAGGTGCGGCGGCTGAAGTCGCAGCGATCGGTGGACCGGTAAATCATCGCCCACACCCGCGGCAGGTGGTTGATCACCATGCGGTATCCCCGGCTGAGAACCGAAGTGATTCCCGGCGCGCCGAGCAGGCAGGGATCCGCCACTCGGGTGAGCGCGCCGGCGGACTCCAGCGCCAGCGAGAGGTTTTTCGCGGCGCTGTTATGCCCCTCGCCGAAGGCGGCGGTGACGATGAGGATGCGCGGCGGATCGGATGGCATGGTGGCTGGCGGGGGAGATTTAGAGACAGACGGACGTTGCGTCCATGGGCTTTTCCGGTTTTCCTTGGCCCGGCGATGGCCCGTGACGAGAAACCCCCGCAACTGCGACCGGTGGACGATGAACCTGAGCGGCAGGTTCCCGTCATCCGGCTCAGCGACCGGGAAACGCTGCGGGTGCCCACGGATACCCGTCCGCTGCGGCTCGGACCGGTGCCGGTGCCCATCGATGAAAAGCCCGAGGAGGGCGTCAGCCGCCGCTTGTCCGTGCCCAGCAAGGATGAGGTCGAGCTTCGCACGCACCAACCGGACATCGACGTCCTGATCGAGAGCGACGCCCTCAACCCCGAACTGCTCGAGCAAGGGTGGGGTGAGGTCTCCGGCCGCCGCCACCCGATCCCGTGGGGCTGGTTCGCACTGATCGGCATCGCGATCATCGGGGCTGTGATCTGGTCCGCCACCCGCGTGAAGAAGGCCGACTCCACCGCCGATCTGATCCGCAAGGTCACCCGGACCACCATCGTGGACGATCAGCAGGAGGACATCAAGGCCGCGCGGCAGATCGAGAGCATCGAGTCCGCCATCCGCGGGTTTTTCAAGGCGGAATCCGTCGATTCCCTCTCCAGATGGGTGAGACATCGGGACCGGGTGGTTCCGCTGATGCGCGACTACCATGCGAACCATGCCGTCAGCGGAGGCCTTTTCAAGTCGATCCGCGTCCTCCAGCCTCTGACCATGGACCGACGCGGCGAATTCTGGGTCGCCTCGGTGGCGCTCACAGACGGTTTGACACGGAATCTCATCATCGAGGTTCCGGAAACCGGCGATCCCAAGGTCGATTGGGAGACCTACGTCTGCCACCAGCCCAAGCCCTGGGACGAATACGTGACCAGCGGCCCCGCCGGCACATCGCTGGATTTCCGGGTCTATGCCGAGCGTGACAACTTCAACAGCCATGAGTTTTCCGATCCCGCCAAATGGACCAGCTTCCGCCTGACCGCGCTGGACGCGGAGGAGACCCTCTTCGGCTACACCCGGGCGGGCGGGCGGGAAGAACGGACACTTGCCGATCTCCTGGCGAAATCCGGAGGTGCGCCCGTGAGCGTCATCGTCCGGCTGATGATTCCGGAAGGCATCCTGGCACGCCGCAGCGCCGTCATCGAAAAAGTAATCAATAACCGCTGGCTTTACATGGATTCCCCGCCGCAGGAACACTAAGCCAAGCCCCCTATCACATCACCCAGTGGAAACCGGTTCACCATATCCAGCCGCCAGGCCGCGCGCGGTCTTCCTGCCCTCGCTTGCGGGATGCGCCGCCTTTCTTGTCATCCAGTATGGCATCTCCCTGATAAAGCTCGCGCAATCCTCCGGCGCGATGGCCAACAAGTTCAGCGCCCTCGCGCGCGACGAGCATCTTGGTTTCCTTATCCGCCAGAATCTGCTGATGGTTCCCGCTTATGCGGCGCTGGCGGTGGCGGCGGCCATCCTGATCCGCCCGTGGCTGGATCTGGCGGGGCGGAAACATCCGCTGTTTCTCCGCCGCTGGCCGCTGGCACTCGCATCCCTGGCGCTGACCGCCGGACTGCATGGTTACTTCACGCTGCGCCTCGTCAAGACACGTCCGTATTTCCTCGGCGAGCAGGACTTCGGCCACTGGTATTACAAGGCACTTGATATCATTCCGGAACCGGTGAAACCGGCGGCGCTGTTCGCGCTGTTCACCATTCTTCCGATCGCGCTGGCGCTTCTCGCGCTTGTCTGGTGGCTGCGCCGGCTGCCGGTCCGCGGACGGATCGCCGCCGTCGTGATGACCGCCGCCGCCATCGCGGCCCTGTCATGGCGCGGGGCCTCCGCCGGCAACGAATCCGCGGCGGTTTCCCAAAGCGACAGCACCCGGCCCAACATCATCATCATCGGCTCCGACTCGCTGCGCGGGGACAAACTGGGATGCGCCGGCCATCGTCCGGCCCGCGGCGACGGTCCGGCTGCCGCCGGTGTTTCCCCGAACATCGACGCCCTGGCGGCCCGTTCCATCCGCTTCGAGCGCTGCTACACCGCCATCGCGTCCACCATGGAATCCGGAGTGCAGATGATGGCATCCCAATACCCGCAGACCCATGGCATCCGCCAGATGTATCCGGACCGGGAAACGGCGAACGCCGCCAACAGGCGCGTCGAACCGCTCGCCGCCGCACTGCGCGAAAAGGGCTACGACACGGCGGCCATCGGCGATTGGTGCGCGGGATATTACGAAGTGACGCCGCTCGGCTTCGAACACATCTCGGTTTCCAGTTTTGACAACTTCAAGATCTACATGAGCCAGGCCGTGGTGATGGCCCACTTCGTCATTCCCCTCTATTTTGACAATCCCGTCGGCTACCGGATCTTCCCGCAGCTCCAGTCCTTCGCGCAATTCGTCACACCCAAGGTCGTGACCGATCGCGTCGAGCGCCGCATCGAATCCGCCGCGCGCGACCGGCGACCGTTCTTCTGGCACGTCTTCTATTCGTGCAACCACCTCCCCTACCGCAGCACGGAGCCCTATGTCTCCATGTTCACGGATCCCGCCTACTCGGGTCCTAACAAAAGCGGCGTGGCATTCGACATCGACGAATTCATCGGCGGCACCGACCTGGAGTCGAAATGGAAGGCGCTCCCCGAAAAGGAGATCCGCCAGATCCGCGCTCTCTACGACGGCTGCACGCGCCTGTTTGACGACTGCGTGGGCCGCATTCTCCGGTCGCTCGAAACCCACGGCCTCGCGGACAATACCATCGTCATCGTCACCAGCGATCACGGCGACGATTTGTATGAACCCGGCGTCACCCTCGGCCACGGCCTCACATTCAACGGAGCATTGCACGCCAACGACGTTCCGATGATCATCCACGTCCCCGGCGTGGCTCCGCAAACGATCCCGGAGACCGTCAGACTGATCGACGTCGCGCCCACCCTCGCCGATCTCACCGGAATATCCAAACCCGCTTCGTGGCAGGGCCGGAGTTTCGCGGAATGGCTCGGCGGCGGCGGACCGCGCGAGCACCGGCCGTTTTACGGCGAGACGGGTTTCCCTTTCATCCAGTTCAGCGTGGCGGGCGTGGAGCGGCCGAAACTTCCGCCGATGGACGAGATGACGATGATCGATGAGGACTACAACTATCAGTTCGTCCTGCGGCCCGAATATCGCGAACGGCTGGTGGAGGCCAAGCAGCGCTGCCTGCGCACCCGTGACTGGAAGCTCGTCTGCACCCCCACCGCGGCGGGCACGCGCCATTTCGGGCTGTTCCACTTCGTCACCGATCCGAATGCGGAAACGGACATCGCGGCGAACCGTCCCGAGGTGCTCGCCCCGATGCGAACCGCGTTGGAGAAGTGGATGGACCAGGGAATCGAAACGCCGATCTCCGGGATTTTTCCCGATGAAGAGCCGGAGTGAAACCCGCGGCGCGCCACGGTCACAGGCCGGCGAGCGCCTCGTCCAGCGCCTCTAACAGAAACGCGGCGTCGGCGCCGTTGATGCACATCGGCGGCTTGATGCGCAGCGTGTTGCCCCACAGTCCGCCCTTGCCGATGAGCAGGCCGAGGTCCTTGCAGCGCTCGAAAACCTCCGCGCATTCCTCGCGGGCGGGCTCCCTGGTCGCGCGGTCCTTCACGAGTTCCACACCAAGCATCAGGCCGAGGCCGCGGATGTCTCCAATCAAGGAATGCTTCTCCGCGAGCTTGTGGAATCCGTCCATCAGGATCGCGCCGGTTTGCAGCGAGTTCGCCTGGAGGCCCTCCCTGTCGATCACCCGCAGCACGGCGCGGCCCTGCGCCATGGACACCGGGTTTCCGCCGAAGGTGTTGAAGTGAATGCGTCCCGCCAGCGTGGCGGCGATCTCCGGTGTGGTGACCACCGCGGCGAGCGGACAACCGTTGCCGATTCCCTTGGCCATGGTGACGATGTCCGGCACCACGCCCTGGGTCTCGAATCCCCAGAAGTGCGTGCCGGTTCTGCCGAAGCCCGCCTGCACCTCATCGGCGATGCACAATCCACCCGCCGCGCGGGCGTGCTGATAGGCGTGCTTCAGATATCCGTCCGGGAAAACCACCGTGCCGCCCACACCCTGGATCGACTCGGCGATGAAGGCCGCGATCCTGCCCGAGGTGCCGAAGCGGATCAGGTCCGCCACATCGTCGGCATATTTTCTTCCCGCCTCCGGATCATCCTTGCCGTATGGCCCGCGATAAAGGTCGGGCATGCGGGCGTGCTGGACGCCGAAGGAGTGCGCGACATTGAACTTCCACGTATGATGCGAGGTGAGCGCCATGGTGGACGGACTGCCGCCGTGATAGGCGTTGCGCAGAGCGATCGCGTCGAAGTTGCCGGTGTAAGCCCTCGCCATCAGCATCGCCAGATCGTTGGCCTCCGATCCGGAGTTGGTGAAATACACCACCTTGAGATCGCCCGGCATGCGGTCGGCGAGTTCCTTCGCATAGAGCGCGACGTTCGGATGAAGATAGATCGTCGTGGTGTGCTGGATGGTCTCGTTCTGAAGATTCGCGGCCGCGACCACCTCCGGATGGCAGTGGCCGACGCTGACCGTCACAATGCCGCCGAAACAATCAAGATAGCGGCGGCCGGTTTCATCATACAGATACTGGCCCTTGCCCTCCACGATCATGACCGGGCGCTTGTAGTAATGGAAAATCCCGGGGCTGACGTGCGCCTTGCGCAAGGCGAGAACCTCCCCGGGTGAAGGTCCGGTGTAGGGCGCGGGCGTATGATCGAATGGAGGTAGCGTGGCCATGGCGGTTCAGGATTGGGGTATGCGACGAAACAACAGATAGAGGAAAAACGCGAGGGCGAATCCGACGAACCAGGCCTGGCGGTACACCAGTTCGAGAAAATCCGGCACCGATGCCGCGTCCACCACCCCGGTGTGGGCGAGGAAGCCGGGGAGATTCGGCAGAACGGCCAGCAGAAACGCGCCGAGGCCGGCCATGCTGAAACCGCCGGTGAAACGGTAGATGCCGTGTTCCTGATAGAGCTGCTCCACATCCAGCACCCGTTTCCGGAAAACGAAGTAGTCGGCGATCATGATGCCCGCGATGGGGCCCAGCAGCGCGCTGTAGCCGATCAGCCAGACAAAGACATATCCGGTGGGATCGGCCAGCAGTTTCCACGGCATCATCAGCAGGCCGATGAAGGCCGTGATCATGCCGCCCGCGCGGAAACCGATCAGCCGCGGGGCGAGGTTCGAAAAATCGTTCGCGGGCGACACCACATTGGCCGCGATGTTGGTGGAAAGCGTGGCGAGCGAGAGTACGATCAACGCGACGGCCGAGAGCGGCTTGCTGCCGATACGCGAGATCACCTCGACCGGATCCCAGATCGCCTCGCCGAAGATGACCAGCGTGGCTCCCGTCACCACGATGCCTACAAACGAGTAAAAGGTCATCGTGGGCGGCAGCCCGATGGCCTGGCCGAGCACCTGGTCGCGCTGGGATTTCGCATAGCGCGAGAAGTCCGGGATGTTGAGCGAGAGCGTGGCCCAGAAGCCGACCATCGCCGTGAGTCCGGCCCCGAAGGCCGACCAGAACGCGCCGTTTGTTTCGAATGACGAGGGTTTCGAAAACACCGGTCCGAATCCGCCCGCCCGCGTGATGGCCCAGGCCATGAGCGCCGCGCCGATCAGCAGCAGGATCGGCGCGCTCACCAGCTCCAGCCATTTGATCGATTCCATCCCCTTCCAGATGAAGAACACGTTCACCAGCCAGAACAGCAGGAAACAACCAAGCTGTCCGGCCGAGACGCCGAGTCCGGCGATGAGGGTTTTCTGCGCCGGATCGAATCCTGTTAGAATGGCGAGCGTCGAGTAAACCGCCGCGCCGCCGATCCATGTCTGGATGCCGAACCATCCGCATGCGACCACGCCGCGCAGCAGGGCGGCGATGTTCGCGCCGCGCGTGCCGAAGCTCGCGCGCAACAGCACCGGAAACGGAATGCCATAGGCGGTGCCGGGGTGGGCGTTGAGCGTCATCGGCACCAGCACGATCAGGTTGCCGAGGAAAACCGTGAGCACCGCCTGCCACCAGTTCATGCCGGAACCGATCAGGCTGCTGGCAATCTGATAGGTGGGAATGCAGACCGCCATGCCCACCCAAAGCGCGGCGATGTCCCGCACGCCCCATGTCCGCAGGTGCGGCGGCACGGGCGCGAGGTCTTCATTCGAGAGCGGCGAGGTCATGTGGCGATGGCTCTCGGCAGGAATTCGCCCCAACCCGTCTCACCGCACCACTCGCCGTCGCGCACCATCAACCTGCCGCGCACGGTCACCGTTTCCGGCCGTCCGGTGACGGGCCATCCCTCGAAGGCGGAGTAGTCCGTGGCCATCGAGTGGGTTGCCACGCTGATGGTCCCGCTCCACGCGGGATCCCAGATCACAATGTCCGCATCCGATCCCACGGCGATGACTCCCTTCTTCGGATAAAGTCCGAAGATCTCCGCCGCGCGGGTGGAGGCGCTGCGGACAAACGTGTGGAGATCGATGCGCCCGGTGGCCACGCCGTGGGTGTAGAGCAGCTTCACGCGCTCCTCCACGCCGGGGATTCCGTTAGGGATGAGCGTGAAGTTTCCGGGCTTGCCGGCGGGCTTGAACTCCGCGTCCACGCACAGCCCCGGATCCGGATGCCCCATGTGCTTCTGGGTTTGGAAATCGAAGGGGGCGTGATCGGTGGCGACCGTATCGATGACTCCGTCCGCCAGCGCCTGCCACAGGTAGTCCTTATGGTCCTTCGAGCGGATCGGCGGGCTCATCACATACTTCGCGCCCTCGAAGCCGGGTTTCTCTGCGGCGGTATTGTCCAGCACCAGATAGGGGGCCACCGTCTCGATGGAAACCCTCACCCCGCGGGCACGGGCGGCGTCCAATATCTCGACCGCCGGGCGGTTGCTCGCATGCACCACATAAACCTCCGCACCTGTTAGTTCGGCAAAGGTCACAAGATGGTGGCAACCCTCCGCCTCCACGCTCACCGGGCGCGATGGCTCGTGCCACTCGGGTCCGGTTTTGCCCTCGGCGACCAGTTTCCGCTGGCTCCCGGCGACCAGTTCGGCGTTCTCACAGTGCGCGGTGACGATCAGCCCGTGACCGGCCGCGAAGGAAAGCGTGCGGTAGAGTTCCGTGTCATCGATTCCGAACGCGCCCTTGTAGGCGAGGAAGACCTTGAGCGAGGTGATCTTCTCCTCCTCCACGATCACACGCAGCGCGTCCTCCGTTCCGTCGTCGAAACGCGTGACGCCCATGTGGAAGGTGTAGTCGCAGGAGGCGATGCCGGCGGCCTTGGATTTCCACAGCCGGATCGCCTCCAGCGGATCGTCGCCGCGGCCGGGGCAGCACATCTCGATGAGCGTGGTGGTGCCGCCCATCAGCGCGGCCTTGCTGCCGCTGCGCCAGTCGTCCTTCGAGAAGGTGCCCATGAACGGCAGGTGGATGTGCACGTGCGGATCGATGAAACCGGGGAAAACCAGCTTGCCGGCGGCGTCGATCACCACCGCATCGGGCGGAGCTGTTAGATCGGGGCCGATTTCCGCGATCACTCCGCCGGAGCAGAGGATGTCGGCGGTGAAGCGGCGGTCCGCGTTGAGGATGTCGGCGTTTCGGATGAGCAGGTTCATGATGGTGCGCGCTTGTTTGACCTCACTTCGCCCACACCTCTCCATCGCCGGAGCTGAACCAGCGGGTGGTGGTGGTTTTGCGTTGGGTATAGAACTCCACGCCCTCCTTGCCCTGGATGTGGAGGTCGCCGAAGAACGAATCGTTCCAACCGGTGAACGGGAAGTATGCCAGCGGAGCCGGCACCGCCACGTTGATGCCCACCATGCCCGCGGAAACCCGGCGGCGGAACTCGCGGGCGGCCTTGCCGGAGTTCGTGAAGATGGCGGCTCCGTTTCCGAACGACTGCCTGTTCGCCTCGGCCACGGCCTCGTCCAGCGTTTCCGCGCGCATCACCGCGAGCACCGGCCCGAAGACCTCGGTGCGCATCAGCGGATTGTCCGGAGCTACGCGGTCGATCAGCGTGGGGCCGAGATAGAAACCTTCCGGCGCGTCGTCCACCCTCACCGCGCGCCCGTCTGTTAGGAGCTTCGCGCCGGCCGACTCCCCCTCGGCGATCAGCCCGGCCACACGGTCGCGATGCCCGGACGAGATCACCGCGCCCATGTCCGGCTGGCTGTCGCGCACATCCGTGGGCCCCACCTTCATCGAGGCCACGAGATCGGCCAGCGGCGGCAGCAGACGCTCCGCCGCCTCACCCACCGCCACCGCCGTGGATCCGGCCATGCAGCGCTCGCCCGCGCAACCGAACGCGCCGTCCTTCACCGCTTCCACCGTGCGGTCCACATCGGCGTCCGGCATCAGCACGATGAAATTCTTGGCGCCGCCCGCAGCCTGCACCCGCTTGCCGCGGGCCACACCCTTGCGGTGGATTTCGCGCGCCACCGGCGTGGAGCCGACGAAGGAGACGGCTTTCACATCGGGATGCTCCAGCAGCGCGTCCACGCATTCGCGTCCGCCATGGACGATGTTCAGGACCCCGGGAGGCAGGCCGGCTTTTTCCAAGAGGGCGACGACACGCTGCATGGTCAGCGGCACCTTTTCACTCGGCTTGAGAATGAAGGTATTGCCGCAGGCGATGGCGATGGGCCACATCCACATCGGCACCAGCGCGGGGAAATTGAAGGGGCAGATGCCCGCCACCACGCCCAGCGGATGACGGTCGGTGTGGCAATCGATGCCGCGCGCGATGTTTTCCAGGGATTCTCCCATCAGCAGGGTGGGTACGCCGCAGGCGTATTCCACCACCTCGATGCCGCGCCGGAGATCGCCCCGCGCTTCGGAGAGCGTCTTGCCGTGTTCGGTCGAGATGCCGAGACACAGTTCGTCGAAGGCATCCTCTAACAGGATTTTCAGGCGAAAGAGAACCTGCGCCCGGTCGTTCGGCGGAGTGTCCCGCCAGGCGGGAAACGCTTCGGCGGCGGCGGCCGCGGCGGCGGATACTTCGGCGGCTCCGCACATCGGGACGTTCGCGATCACTCCGCCGCGCGATGGGTTATACACCGCTCCGCTTTCGCGCCCCGCGGGCACCGACCACTTCCCTCCGACATACAACTGGCATTCGACTACGGGCTTTTCCAACATGATTGGAGCATTCCAGCGCATTTTGTGCCATCCCGTCAAATTCTTCGGACGCCAATTTTCGACTCCACCTCGCACGGAATGCGCTTACCTTGGGGAAACCATGGCCACTTCCCCACTCCTTCCCGACCCCCGGCGCACGGTGGCGGAACTCAAGGAACTGCGAGCGCTCACCGGTGATGACGATGGCGCCCAGCGCGTCGCCTTCACCCCGGTGTGGCAGACCGCCCGCCGCTGGCTGCGCGAAAAAGCCGCCGGGCTCCCGCTGGAAATCCATGAGGACGCCGCGGGCAACACCTGGTTCACCCTGCCCGGCGAATCGGAAACCTCTCTGCTCATCGGCGGCCACATCGACTCGGTGCCAAACGGCGGCTGGCTCGACGGCTGCCTCAACGTGATCGCCGGCCTTGAAGTGCTGCGCCGCATCCATGCCGAAACCTCCGGCCGCCCGCCGGTCACCGTCCGCCTGGTCGATTGGGCGGACGAGGAGGGCGCGCGCTTCGGCAAGAGCCTCTTCGGATCATCCGCGTTTTCAGGAAACCTCGATCTCGACGAGGCGCGACGCCTGAAGGATCGCGACGGCGTGGCGCTGGGCGACGCGCTCGCGGCGTGCGGCATCACCCTGGATTCCGTCATGGACGCCGGCAAGGGGCGCGCGAACGCCGGCGCCTATCTGGAACTCCATATCGAACAGGGCCCCGTGCTGTTAGACCGGGGGCTGCCGCTCGGTGTCGTGCTCGGCACCTGCGGCGTGGAACGCTGGTCCATCACCTTCACCGGCCAGGCCGCGCACTCGGGAAGCACGCCCATGGACCGCCGCCGGGACGCCTTCCTCGCCGCCGCGCGCATGGCGCCGGAGATCTACGCCATCACCGGCCGCCACGGCGGAGTCTGCACCATCGGCTCATGCAAAACCTCGCCGGGCATCGTCACCAGCGTCGTCGCCGAGTGCGCCATCACGCTCGACCAGCGCCACCTCGATCCCGCCGCGCTGGCCGCGATGTTCGCCGAGGCCAAGGCCGCCAGCGAACGCTTCGCCGCGGATGGCGGAGTGGGCGTCCGCTGGGAGCGCATCTGGCACATCGAGCCGGTGCCGTTCGATGAAACGCTCATCGGTTTCGCCGAGGAGGCGGTGCTCGAAACCTGCGGTACCAGCCACAAGCTTCCCTCCGGTCCGCTGCATGACGCCGCGGAAGTCGCACGCGCCGGCATTCCCACCGTGATGCTTTTCGTGCAGAGCCTGCATGGCATCAGCCACAACAGGATCGAGGACACTCTCGAGGAGCATCTGGAACTCTCCGTGCTCGCGCTCGACCGGCTCGCACGGAAAACGATGGACTGGCTCGCCGGATCAGCGTGAGAGCGAGTTGGACTGCTTGACGAAGTCATCGCCGTCCCACTCCGCGTCGTTCCTCACCATCGCCGATTCCTTGGCCGCCGCTTCGGCCGCCTTGCGTTCGGTTTGCATCCGCACGAGTTCGGCATGGGTGGTGAAATACCGAAGGCTGTGTCCCTTGAAGTCGTCCAGAGTCTCGAATCCCTTCGCATCCATGAAGGCCAGCAGTTCGTCGCACAGCGGTTTCACCATGCCGTATCCGAACTTCATGACTCCGGTGCACACCTGCACCGTGTCCGATCCGAGAAGGATGAACTGCGCGGCGTCCGCCCCCGTTTCCACACCGCCGAGACCGGACAGCGTGCGGCCGGGAAACTCCTTGCGGATGAGTTGCGAGATTTCCATGCACATCCGGAGAGCGATCGGCTTCACCGCCTTCGACGAATAACCGCCGGGAGTCGTGTAACCTTCGACGGTTGGCTCCGGGCGCAAGGTTTCAAGGTTCACGCCCATCACCGAGCGGATCGTGTTGATGGCCGAGACACCATGACATCCGGCCCTCAGCGCGGCGGCGGTCGGCTCCTCGATGTGCGTCACGTTCGGTGTCATCTTCGCCCACACCGGGATCTTCGCCACGGACATCACCCAGCCGCAGACCTCCTCAAGGATGGAGGGATCCTGCCCCATCGCCGCGCCCATCTTCCTCTCGGGCAAACCGTGCGGGCAGGAGAAATTAAGCTCGAAGGCATCCACTCCGGCGTCCTGGCAGCGCTCGATGATCTCGCACCAGCGGTCCTTGTCATACTCCTCCATCACCGAGGCGATCAGCACCCCTTCCGGATAGGCGTTCTTGATCTCCTTGAACTCGTCCAGCCACAGATCGAAACGGCGGTCGCTGATCAGCTCGATGTTTTCCCAACCGATCACCTCCTTGCCGTCACCGGCCATCAGTTTGGCATAGCGCGGTCCGACGTTGACCACCTTCGAGGCGTCTAGGCTGACGGTCTTGGCAATCACCCCGCCCCAGCCTTCCTTGAACGCGCGGTTGATGACCTTGGCATTCGTTCCCGGAGGTCCGGAGCCGATCACAAAGGGGTTGGCGAACTTCAATCCGTTGACGGTGGTGGCTAAGGTAGGCATGGCGATTCGGGGAATTGGACCATTAAGCGCGAAACATGCCGGATCGCCAGAAAAATCGGTGCTGTGATCGCGATCCGACCGGCGTTCCGTGCGCCCCCGCTGGTGTCATGAGACATCACTCCAATCGGGGCGCACGGGATGGCGCCGGACGTTAGATGCGCTCCAGGCTCTGCCGCTTCCCCAAGCGCCCTTCGATCCGTTTCCGGCACCTAATCGCGGGGTGGCGCGGTGCCCACGCACCCGGCGATATCGAATCATGGATGCGGGGGATGGTGCGCGATACTGGGTTCGAACCAGTGACCCCTACCGTGTCAAGGTAGTGCTCTACCACTGAGCTAACCGCGCTTTCAACCGGCCCGCAGGTGCGGGCGCGGGAGGCTAGGACGGACGGACCGCGCCATGCAATCCCTTTTTTCCGGCAAAAAGAGAGGCGGGAGATCCGCAGATCCCCCGCCGTTGACAGCTCCCTGCGGAACAGGGGCGGGCGGCCTTGCGGCCGCGCCACCTCCTGGTAGCTGCAGGATGCCGGGATTACTTCTTCTTGGCGGCCTTTTTCGCAGCCTTCTTGGCAGGAGCCTTTTTCGCGGCTTTCTTCGCAGCCTTTTTGGCCGGAGCCTTCTTGGCGGCTTTCTTGGCGACGGTCTTCTTCACTGCCTTTTTCGCGGCCTTCTTGGCGCTCTTGGCAACCTTCTTGCCCGCTTTTTTGGCGGCCTTTTTGGCTACCTTCTTGGCGGGTGCCTTTTTCGCGGCCTTCTTGGCAGCCTTTTTGGCCGGAGCCTTCTTGGCAACCTTCTTCACCGCTTTCTTCGCTGCCTTCTTGGCAACCTTCTTCGCTGTTTTTTTCGCAGCCATGGTTTTGTGTCGTTGGAGTTCGCGTTCTATGTTTGTTTTCTCTTCCGGCGTTAATGTGCCGGCGGAGAGGATCGCGAGGAGCGCCTCACCGAGGCGTCCTCCAAAAGCGTTGGTGAGGAAGTCCTGGGTCGCGCGCTGCACGATGACTTCCTGCGAGTAGGCGGCCTCGTAAACATGGGCGCGGCCGACGCGCGCCCGACGCACCAGGTTCTTGCGCTCCAGACTCTGCATCACGGAGAGCACCGTGGTGTAGGCCCGGTCCTTTTTGTCCGGCAGCGTCCCATGTACGGTGGCGACCGTAGATGGTCCTTCATGCCACAGCACCGACAGTGCCTGCAGTTCAAGGTTTGAAGGATGAGAAGGTCTCGCCATGCGGACTTGCAACCTCGTTGCTAATCACGATAGAACTAGTAGTCCGGAGATCCGTCAAGTTGAATCGCGGCGATTTTCAGGAAATCTTTACGACCGTTTTCACCACCGTTGCGCATGCTACGATGCGGCCAGTAGTTGCTCCGGCACTCACTCGCCGGACGCTCGCGGCGAATCCGGACGAATGATGTCGGGATTGATTTCGCGCAACGATTTCCAAAGCCGTTCGTCACCCGGATTGCCATTGAAGAGCACCTTGCCATCGGGAGAAACGAGAACCATCACCGGCAGTTCGCGCACGCGGAGTTCGCGCCCCAACGGTTTCTCCTTCGCATCGATCAACCACGCGCCGCACGGCTTGTCCCCAAGCGGACGCAACAGCGCGCGGGCTTCCTCCAACATATCCGGCGCATCGCCAGGTATCAGCGAAACCACCGCGATACCCTTTGAAACAAGGGATTCCGCGCATGTGGCGAAGTCCCGCATCGATGCCTCGCACTCCCTGCTCCATGGCGACCAGAAGTGAAGCAGCAGCGCCTTGCGGCCCTTCATGAGCGATGCGGGAGTCACTTCGCCTCCGCCATCGACCGGCTTCATCGCGACGTCGAAATCAAACGCGACCGCACGCATCGCCTCATCAAGACGCAGCCGTTCGATGTGCGGCGCGAAGGCGGCTCCCTGGCCCGGGCTCAGCCAGAAGGCTTCGGTGATGTGTTTCTTGAACGCGTCCCTGTCGCCCTTGCGCAACGCGGCAACAGCCTGCACGTATTCGACAACGGCGAGCCAGTCCTCGCGCACCGCGAAGACCGCGGAGTCCTCGATGCGGAACTTGTCGCGCATGGCCAGGCACTCCGGCACAAGCGCGGCGATGGCCGCCTCGTCACCGCAATCGACGTGATGGAGAAACCCCGCCTCGAGGATCGACTGCTCCGCCACCCCATGCTTGCGCGCCTCGGCCACGGCCTTGTCGAATGCGTCCTTGGAACCACGCCCGGCGAGCAGGTTTTCCAATGCCGCCTCGCGTAATGATGTCGCCGGGGCATCGGCATCCCGCGCGGATGTGAGCCCCGTGATTGGAAGCAGAATGGCGGTGATGAGGAGCGGCGAACGCATCTTGGAAAATGAAAACGCCGGAAGCGGAGGGGCTTCCGGCGTTGGTGAGGTGAAACTCATTGCGGAGGGATGACCATCTTGCGACCGAGCACGACGATGTCGTTGGTCATGCGGTTGGCGGCCTTGATCGAGGCGATGGGCACCTTGTATTTCGAACTGAGGCCGGAAAGAGTGTCACCCGCCACCACGGTGTGAATGATCGCCGCGCCGTTCGAGGGCGGCGCGGCGGGAACGGCGGGCGTGACCGCCGCGGGATCGGCCGGCACCCCGGGAGCCGTGTTGTAAGCGGTGCTGTCCCCATAGACGGCCGGGGTGTCGTAGACCGGGTTTGACGGCGGATTCACCTGGCCCGCGTCGGCCACGCCATAGGGATTGGCGGGCGTGTCGAACTCCTCTTTGTGTGCCGCGCACGAGGCGAGCACGATGGTGGCGATGGGCAGGGCGAGTGCGCGGACAGGTTTCATGATGGTATGGATTGGATGGCTGCGGCGGACGGGGAAAGGGATGACAAACTCCCCGCACCGCTGAGTGAAACGATTCACGGCGCGTGCTTTATTCAATTCCCCGGAGATCGGAAGCGGAAAAAACGATCCGCCGTTTCGGAAGTGTGCGCCGCCAGTTCATCGAGCGGTTCGCCGCGCCTCTCTGCGAGGAACCCGGCGGTATGCCTCACGTAGGCGGGTTCGTTGCGCCGTCCGCGCTGCGGTTCGGGCGCGAGATAAGGGGCGTCGGTTTCCAGCATGAATGATCCGGCCGGGCAGCGGACGGCGGAATCCAGCGCCTCGCGCGCGTTGCGGAAGGTACACACGCCGCCGAATGAAACCAGACCGCCGAGATCGAGAACCCGCACCACGTTTTCCCATCGGCCGATGAAGCAGTGAAACACCGCGCGCACCCGCTCGTGAAAATCCCTGTAGATTCCAAGCGCGTCCTCGAATGACGCGCATCCCTCGCGGTCGCGGGTGTGGATCACCACATTGAGCCCGGATGCCGCCGCCAGTTCGAAATGGCGGATGAGAAACAAACGTTGCCGCTCGCGGAACGTCTCCTCCTCCCAGCCATCCGGCGCCGCATGAAAATAGTCGAGCCCGGTCTCGCCGATGGCGCAGACCCTCGGGTCCGCGATGCGCGTGGCGATGCGCTCCACCGCATCATCGGGCGCGTGGTGCGCGTCGCAGGGATGAATGCCAAGGCAGGCATGCACCGCCGGATGTTCCGCGATGGCCAGATTCGCGTCGATATCGTCAAGACAGGTCGCGAGCGTGACCAATCGTGAAACGCCGGACGAAAGCGCGCGTTCGACCAGCGATCCGGTTTCTCCGGGATCGAAACGATGGGACGCGAGATGGCAGTGCGAATCGGTGAGCATCGGCATTCAGTGCTGCAAGGCTTCGAGCAAGGCGGCAACCTTCGCCAGGTCCTTCACTCCCGGCGAAAGCTCCGCGCCGGACGCGACATCCAAGGCCGCCGGACGCACCATCGCCGCGGCCTCGCGCGCGTTGCCCGGTACGATGCCGCCGGCGAGGATCACCGGTATCTCCGGATGCCGGTTCTTGAAATCCACCGCCGCGTTCCAATCGAAAACCGCACCCGTGCCGCCGTAAACACCCGGCGCGTGCGCATCCAGGAGAATGGCGGATGCTCCGTAGTCCCCCGCCCTCGCGAGGTCGTCCACGCCCCTCACGCCGATCCCCTTGATGAAAGGCACGCCCTCGTTCCGATAGATCCGGGCCTCCTCCGGCGACTCGTCGCCATGCGCCTGCACCGCATCGATGAACCCCTCTCGGAAAAGCCGCAGCGGCAGCGCGGGGTCCCCGTTCACAAACACACCCACGCGCGCGAAGCGGTCCGCGAAGTCCCGCAGCCACCCTGCGCTGTCCGGCGCGAGATGGCGCTTCGAACGCGGCCAGAAGTTCACGCCGATCGCCTCCACACCCATGCCCGCCAGCGCATCCGCATCCGCACGGCTGGTCACCCCGCAGATTTTCAGCGAGACAAACGACGGATCCAGAAACCGGCCGAGCAGCGGCATGGCGGGAAGCTAACGGAAAAATCCGGTGAGGAAACCGCGAAGTTCGCCCCAGATCCGCAAGAACCTCACAGGCCCGGAGGTGTTTCTCGGGCGGAGGCGGGGGGGCTCATTCAAAAACGGAGCCTGGCGCCTTGCGGTGATTCAATACACGCAAATCGCCTTCGCAAGGAAAGGCGGCTTTAATTTTGGCGCGGGGTTCGGTCAAGCAGATCGGCGATTTGAAAAAACACTGCCGCCAAACCAAGAATGGAAATAACGACGATGCCGAATGCCGCCCAAGGATTGAATGAGCGCATACGCCTTGCCGTGGTCATCGACAAAGGTCCAGGGAAACGGGGAGGTCCATCCGAATGTCGTTGGAAGGAAACCCGAGGGAACTCCCTGATGGTCCAACACCAATGGGCCTGACTCCGTGTCGTGGCGGTGGATTCGTTTGGTTCCCGATGCCGAAACCGCAACTCGCTCCAACCAATAGAGGAACGACTCAGGGTCGTCTCTACCCACGAAAATCCGTTTGCCGCCGTCACCACGCGCCATCACATGGTAAACCGCGCCCGAATACTCGAATCCCGGCCGCCTCGCCATGGACGGCAAGCTGGCAGGCCGACCGGATCCCGTCAATCTTGAAATCCAAGGACCCCGGTCATGTCAAGCTGCGGAGGTCGCTCCCAGAGACCGTCATATA